>NZ_CP058351.1:354266-708533 GCF_005860795.2 Peteryoungia desertarenae | reverse complement strand
GTCCGTTTCTGCGAAGTCTTTGCCCTTGAACAGCAGCGGTTCATCGAGATCCCTGGCGAGAGCGTAGGCAAAACAGTCGCCAAAGTTCAGTCCGGCCTTGTGCCTGCCCTTGCCGAAATCGAGGAATGCCTGTCGGGCGAGATTGCCTTGCTCGACTGTCACTGGTTCGATGGTGATTGCTGCTCGGCGGAAGAAGGCGTCGACCTGCCTCATCCCCTCGGGGCCGAGCTGCTTTTCGATGACCATGGATAACTCGACAAAGTTTGCAACGCTGATCCGCGTTTTGGGCGCGCCATGGATCAGCCTTGTGAAATCGGTAGCCTCCGGTTCACCATACAAGATCGCAACCATGGCGGAGGTGTCGACAATCATTTCGGCAGGCCATCCTCGTCATAGAGCAGCTCGGCGTGATCGGCATATGGCCGTTTCAAATGCATTGCAGCTCTGTTCGCGATCGTCAAAAGCTCGTCGACTGACGCCTTGCCTTTCTGCTTTTCAAGTTGTGCATAGCGCTCGCGCAGAGCATCGGTGACAACGCGGCTCATGCTTTGCCCTGTCGCACGGGCGATGGCGTGAGCGAGGCGATGCGCTTCGGGATCTTTGATGTTGAGACTCATCGCGTTATCCAGTTCTACCCGTCCGTCCAGAATTCTACCATTCTACCAAACTGTGCGGCTGTTTTGAAGGCTACATGCAACAAGCTTTCAGTTACGCGTCAGAACGGAGTGCAACTGGGTGTGTTACGAAACCGCCTTTCCGGTCAGGCTCTTCTTATTGGAGCGATCCTACCAGACCAAACCGCGGGCTGCGACCTCTTCCACACGGGTGACGATCCCGTCGCGGTGGAAGGTCATGGCGTCGAAGAGGTTCGAGACGACGCAGGTGTGGTTCGGGATGATCCTGACCTTTTCGCCGATCTCCGGGCGTCGCCCCTGAACCTTCGACAGATCGACAGTGCCGTGCTCCTCGGAAAGACCTGTGATGACCGCATCCGGGTACTCGACGATCATGCCGTAGTCGGCGAAGCCGAGGAGGTCAGAGGTCAGGGCCTTGGAGCCGGCGTCGAGGATGGCGCGACCCTCTGTCGGGCGAGAGACGACGGTCGCCAGGATGTGCATGGCGCAGTCGTCTAGGCTGCAGTGGCCGGAGCGGGCCATGGCCCGATCGTTGTAGACATAGGTGCCGGCACGGTGCTCGGTCGCTGAGGTCACCTTGTGCGCGGAAAAGAGGCTGGGCGTGCCGCCATTGGAGACGATGGGGCAGGGGATGCCTCGGGCAGCGAGGCCGGCGAGGGTGGCCGCGAAGAAGGCTTCCACCGCCTCTTCTGTATCGGCCTTTGGGTAGGTCAGGATGCCGCCGAAGGTAAGGCCGGGGGCAGCCGTGATCGTGTCTGCGAGTGCTATGGCTTCTTCGGGGGTCTGGACGCCGCAGCGTCCGCCGCCCGTGTCGCATTCGACGAGAACGGTGAGTGGCCGGGTCTGGGAGAACGCGCATGAGAGGCCGCGCACCGTCATTTCGCTGTCGGCAACGACCTTCAGGCCGGAAATGCGGGCGTTCAGCGCCGCCAGCCGCTCCAGCTTCTCCGCGCCCAGGATGTTGAAGGTGATCAAGAGGTCCTCGAAGCCGGCAGTGGCGAAGATCTCGGCCTCGGTGATCTTCTGGCAATTGATGCCCTGCGCGCCGGCCTTCACCTGCTGGCTGGCGATCGCCGGGATCTTGTGGGTCTTGATATGGGGACGGAAGGCGAGGCCGTTTCTGTCCATATAGGCCTGCACGCGGGCGATGTTCGCGGCGAGCTTCTCTTCGTCGATCAGTGGCAGCGGCGTGGAGAGTTCGGCAATCCTCTGGCCGATCCTGGGGCGGGGGAGTTCCATCATGCGGCCTCGCTGCCTTCGGGTGTCTTGTGCGGATTGGCCATGATCGGCCAGATGTCACGGCGCACATGGCGATAGGCGGTCTTGACCGGATCGTTCGGATAGGGCGTGCCAGCGGCGCAGTAGAGGATCTCCGAGGCGATCTGCGAGAAGGCGGCATAGAAGTGGTTGGTCGACTTGATGACCAGCAGATGCTTCGTCCTCGGGTCGATGCCGAGCGCGGTGAAGAGCGACGGATCGTAGCTCTGGACGCGGACAGAGCTCAGGATGATGTCGATACCCTCAAGCCGGATATGGGCGGCATCGCCAAAGGGGGCGATGCTGTCGCCGAAGCGCATCTCGGCATTCGGCACCACCTTGACCACCCTTACCAGGCCATCGATCGGCTGACCGGTACCGGGGGCCGATTTTGCGCCGAAACGCAGCGGTATCTCGGCGCCTTCGCCTGCCGCCATGCAGATCTGCACCGCGATCGGATCCCAGATCATACCGACGGCAGCGTTGGTGACGCCACGCGCCAGCATTTCCTGAAGGATCACGGTGGCGTCGCCCGCCGTGCCGCCGCCGGGATTGTCCCACATGTCGGCGATGACGACAGGGCCTTTTGGGTAAGCCAGTGCCTGATCAAGGGCCGCCTTTTCGTCGATCTGCGGCATCATGAAGGTACCGCGCTTGGAAAAGAGCTCAAGGCCGAGGTCGCGTGCGAGCATCGCGCCCTTGTCGGGATTGCCGTTGGTCACCGCGATTGTCTTGGTGCCCATCTCCGGCACGTCGCCGGCCATGAAACCATGGATGACGGAGAGCGACAGAACCTCCGGATCCGCCCTCTCTATGGCCATAAGTCTGTCAACAAAGCTGCGCATGGGTTCGCGCGAGGTCGGGAAGACATCGATCATCCGGCAATCGAAGACCGACATCACCGGCTTGACCCGGCCTTCCAGCGTATCGACGGCGATCCGCCAGAGATCTTCGGCGCGATCGACGAAATCGGTATGCGGAAACTCCTTGAAGACGACGAAGAAATCGGCGGCTGCGACGCGTTTTGCCGTCAGGTGGCTGTGCGGATCGAGTTCTGCGCAAAGAAGACTATCCGGGCCGAGGATCTCGCGGATGCGGGTCAGGAGATCGCCTTCCGGGTCAAGATAGCCGTCGGCCACCATGGCGCCATGCAGGCCGAGCACGACGGCGTCGACGGGCATGGCCGCGCGCAGCTGGTCCAGGATTTCGTCGCGCAGGCTCTCAAAGGTCTGTCGGTTGACGAGGCCCGCCGGATCCGCCCAGGTCGCCGTGCCCTCGATCAGCGTCCAGCCCTTGTCACTGCAGACCTTGCGACCGACGGTGATCGGCGCGGTGCAGAGCGTTGGGGTCGGGGGATGCTTGCCCGGAGGCGCATAGAGCGAATCCTCGAAGGCGCGCCGGTCGATGCAGATCGGGGAGAAGGTGTTGGTTTCCGTTGCAAGCGCGGCGGTGAAGATGCGCAAAAGCCGACCTCCAGGTCTCAAGGGTTGGGGGCGGTTTCAGCGCTGGCCCATCGGATTGGGCAGATAACCGGTGAAGCCGGAAATTTTCCAGCGGCCTTCATGCAGGCGGCAGTAATAGAGCGTCTGCCAGCGCATGACGTCGATTGTGCCATCCGCCTTCTTGATGCCGCCCTCGAACTTCTTGCGCACGAGCGCGGTTTCACCTGCGATCTCGATTTCTTCGAGTGTCGTCGTGGTGAAGATCGCAGTGCGCGGGTCCTCGCCGTAGGTCTGGCCGGCGAAGTCATGGGCCTGTTTCAGCCACTCGTCGCGGTAAGCCTCAAGATTGGGGAAGGCGAGCGTCCACTTGTCCGGATTGTCCTCGCGATTGCCGCTGATGCCGATGAAGCCGTCCTCGATGAAGTCATGGGCGACCATCGCCCAGTCGGCGGCGAGGAAGGCATCGATGTCGCGGGGGACGAGCATCTCCCAGATGGCGTGGCGGGCTTCGTCCGTTGCTGGAAACGGATTCTGGAATGGGTTGCGCATTTCTTCCCCGCTTTTAAATTCTTTTCATGAATGTCGATTTTGTCTGGTCAAAATCGGTTTTTTGTGGTCGCTTGTCAACGATCGAAGAAAATAATTTGCATGAGAGGTGTCCATGACGATCAAGCGTTACGGGGCCGAGAAGGCGGGTGCGGGTGGCCAGCGACTGCCCTTTGCCCGGGCTGTCGAGGCCGATGGCTGGCTCTATGTCTCCGGCCAGGTGGCCATGGAAGACGGTGAGATCATCGCGGGCGGCATCATCGAACAGACCCACAAGACGATCGCCAATGTCATCGCCATTCTGGACGAGGCGGGCTATGGGCTCGAGCATGTCGTGCGCTGCGGCGTGTGGCTGGATGACCCGCGCGACTTCTGGAGTTTCAACAAGATCTACCAGCAGTATTTCGGCGAGCACCCGCCAGCGCGGGCCTGCGTCCAGGCCTCGATGATGGTCGATTGCAAGGTCGAGATCGACTGCGTAGCCTTCAAGCCTTCGAAATAAGAGAGAGGGCAGGGCATTGGACATTTTCGCGCGCATCCAGGAAGAGGCAGGGCAGTTTTCGGCCTCCGAGCAACGCATCGCGGATATCCTGCTCAATTCTTTCGACTTCGCGGTCAATGCCTCGATCATCGAGCTCGCCGAGAAGGCGGAGGTCTCTCCGCCGACGGTGACGCGCTTCTGCCGTCGTCTCGGCTGCAACAGCTTTGCCGACTTCAAGGTCAATCTCGCCCGCACGGCCTATGTCGGGGTGCGCTATCTCAACCCGGAGGCCCAGAGCACGGAGCCGGCCGATGTTGCGAGTGATGTGATCACCAAGGCGCAGAACGCCATGTTCATGGTGCATCGGGCGCTGGACCCCGCCATTCTGGACAAGGTGGCGGATCGGCTGGCGCGCGCCGAGATGGTCTATGCCTTCGGCTCCGGCGGCAATTCCTCGATGATTGCGGGCGAGATCCAGAACCGCCTCTTTCGTCTGGGCTCGCGGGTCACGGCCTCTGCCGATCATAACATGCAGCTGATGCTGACGGCCGCCGCACGTTCCAACGATGTGCTGATCGGTTCCTCGTTTTCGGGGCGCAATGCCGAGCTGGTCAAATGCTTCAAGCTTGCCCGCGAGAACGGCATCACCACGATCGCGCTCACCCAGAGCCAGAGCCTCGTTGCCGAGGCGTCCGAACTCGTCATCGGCATCGATCTGCCGGAAGGCGAAAACATCTTCCGGCCGACCTCGACGCGTTTCGCCTATCTCGCGGTCGTCGATGTGATCGCGAGCCTGGTTGCCTATCGCAATCGCAAGCAGTCGCAGGTGACGCTGCGCCATATCAAACAACAGCTGGTCGAACACCGCGATGGTGACGACCGGCAACTTCTCGGAGACTGATCCCATGCCCGCATCGATATCGGAGACCTGCCGTGACGCCTAAGGTTGCCGTCGTGACCGGTGCTGCCGGCGATATCGGGCGGGCGATCGCCAGGCGTCTGGCTGACAGCCATGATCTTGTGGTTCTGCTGGATCTGGATTCCGCGGCACTGGATCGCGCGATTGCGGAGCTTGGGAGTGATCCGCGTTTCGTGCCGCTCACCTGCGACGTGACGAACGAGACGGATCTGGCCGAGACCGCCAATCGCGTGGCCGGCCATGGGCTGGTCCATACGCTCGTCAACAATGCCGGCGCGGCAAGGGCCGTCAGCCTCGGCGACACCGATGGCGAGATCTGGCGAAAAGACAATGCCCTCAATCTCGAAGCGCCCTTCCTCTGCTTCCGCGCTTTTGAGGAGGCGCTGAAGGCGTCCAGGGGCGCGCTCGTCAACATTTCCTCGGTCAATGGCATGGCCGTCTTCGGTCATCCGGCCTATAGCGCGGCGAAGGCCGGGCTCATCCATCTGACCAGGCTGATTGCCGTCGAATACGGCAAATACGGCATCCGCTCGAATGCGGTCGCGCCCGGCACCGTGCGCACCCAGGCCTGGGAGGCGCGCGCTGCTGCCAATCCTCTAGTCTTCGAGGAAGCCAAGCGCTGGTATGCGCTGCGCCGGATCGCGACGGCCGAGGACATCGCCAATGCCGTGTTCTTCCTGTCGAGCGATCAGGCGGCGGCCATTACCGGCGTGTGCCTGCCCGTCGACTGCGGGCTGACAGCCGGTCAGGCCGAGCTCGCCCGAACCTTCTCGCAATCCGACAATTATTGATACCGAAAAGCCCGGAGCATTCCCCATGGCAACAGACGTTCAGTTTCGCCTCGAAAACGCGTGGCATCCGGTGGAAGGCGACGCCTGTGGCGCCTTCGTCTTCACGCTGGTCAATCTCTCCGATGTGGCGCTTGCCGATTTCAAGCTTGCCTATACGTCGCTCACCCGCGTGAAGGACCTGGAAGAGCCGATCCTCGAGAATGCCGTCTTCCTGAAGCGCAACGCCAATTTCCACCAGTTCGTGCCGCCGGCGGGCTTTGTGCTGCAGCCGGGTGCTTCATGGACCTTCCGCGTCGGCGGCTTGTGGCGCGCGGCCAAACACCGCACAGACGGGGCGAAATCCGCCTATCTCACGCTCTCGACCGGTCAGCATGCCGCCGTTGCAGTGGCTGACCTGATGCTCGGCGGCGGTGACAGCGCCCCTCCGCCACCGCTTCTGCCGGAGGGGCAGGTCACGCAGCCTTTCGCCATGCTGCCCTGGCCGGTTTCCGCCGAGCTCGTGGCAGGCGAAGGCTTGCCCGTCGCGCTCTATCCCGCCAGCGGTTCGTCTCTCCTCGAGCTGCGGGAAGTCGAAAACGTCTTGCGGCTCTTCTGCCGCCTCTTTGCCGCCGGTCATGCGCCTCTGTCTCTTGCGCCGGTGCACCAGGGGCGGTCGATCACCTTCCGTGCCGACGAGGCCCTGGGCGCCTCCGCCTACACGCTCAACTTTGCCGCTGACGGTATCGCACTCGCCTATGGCGATGTCGCCGGCCTGCAATATGCGCTCACCCTGCTTGCCCAGATGCTGCATGGCGCCCGCACGCAGCCGGGTAGGTTCCGCTTTCCGGTCTCGGGCACGATCACCGACAAGCCGCGTTACGGCTGGCGCGGTTGCCATCTCGATGTCTCCCGCCAGTTCTATCCGGTCGCTGACGTCAAGCGGCTGATCGACATCATGGCCTGGTTCCGGATGAACACTTTCCACTGGCATTTGTCCGACGACGAAGCGTGGCGTCTCGAGATCAAGGCCTTCCCGCAGCTCACCACGATTGGCGTGTTGCGCGGTCCCGACGAACCGCTCCTGCCGCAGCTCGGCAATGGTGCCGAGCCGGTCGGTGGTTTCTATGCCCAGGACGAGGTGCGCGACATCGTTGCCCATGCGGCAGCTCTTCAGGTTGAGGTGGTGCCAGAGATCGACATCCCCGGCCATAGCACGGCGATGCTGGTGGCCCTGCCGGAGCTGGTCGATGGCCAGGAAGCACCGGACAGCTATCGCTCGGTGCAGGGCTATCCGAACAATGCGCTGAACCCGGCGATCGAATATACCTATGAGGTGCTGGGCAAGGTCTTTGACGAGATGGTCGCGCTCTTCCCGTCAAAGCTCATCCATGTCGGCGGCGACGAAGTGGCGGCCAATACCTGGATGGCGTCTCCGCTCGCTCGAAAGCTGATGGAGCAGGAGGGGATCGAGGGGACCTTCGGGCTGCAGAGCTATTTCATGAAGCGCATCCAGAAGATGCTGGCCGAGCGCGGTCGCAAGCTTGCCGGTTGGGACGAGGTCAGCCATGGCGGCGGTGTCGATCCCGACGGCACGCTGCTGATGGCCTGGCAGAAGCCGGAGGTCGGGCTGGAACTGGCGCGGCAGGGCTATGACGTCGTGATGACCCCGGGACAGGCCTATTATCTCGACATGGTGCAGGACGAGTCCTTCCAGGAACCGGGTGGCAGCTGGGCCGGGACCGTGCCGCCCAAGCGCACCTATACCTACGAGGCGGTCGCCGAGTTTCCGGCCGAACTCGCGCCGCGCATGCGCGGTGTCCAGGCCTGCATCTGGTCGGAGCATTTCCTCAGCCGCGACTACTTCAACCACCTCGTCTTCCCGCGGCTTCCGGCCATTGCCGAAGCCGCCTGGACGCCGAAGGAAAACAAGGACTGGCTGCGCTTTGCGGCAATCGTCCGCCTGAGCCCGCGTTACTGAGGACTAAGCGCCATGAGTTTCCGCATCGCCGTCGGCGGTATCCACACCGAATGCTCGACTTCCTCTCCCGTGCTGATGCAACCCGACGATTTCCGTGTGCTGCGCGGGCCGGACCTGCTGGCACATGAGTATTTCGACTTCCTCGAGGCCGAGGGCGTCGAACACCTCCCGCTGCTGCATGCACGTGCGGTTCCCGGTGGGCCGCTGGCACGCGCCACCTATGAAGGGTTCAAGGCGGAGTTCCTTGAGCGCTTGAAGGCTACACTGCCGATCGACGGGCTCTATCTCGCCATGCATGGCGCGATGAATGTCGAGGGCATGGATGATGCCGAGGGCGACTGGATTTCGGCGGCGCGCGCAGTTGTCGGGCCCGATGTCTCCGTCGCGGCGAGCTACGACCTGCATGGCAATGTCACCCAGAAGATCGTTGACCAGCTGGATATCTTCGCCGGGTATCGCACGGCCCCGCATATCGATGTGCGCGAAACCATGGTGCGGGCCTGGTCGATGCTGGTGCGGGCGCTGAAGACCGGCGAAAAGCCGGGCATTGCCTGGGCGAAGGTGCCGCTTCTTTTGCCCGGCGAGCGAACCTCGACCGAGGACGAGCCTGCGAAAAGCCTCTATCTGAAGCTGCCGGAGCATGACGCCGTCCCCGGCATCTGGGATGCCAACCTGATGGTGGGCTATGTCTGGGCCGACGAGCCGCGCACCACGGCCTGCGCCGTCGTCACGGCAGTGGACAAGGCGGCGGCGGAAAAGGTCGCTGCTGCCATCGCCCAATCCTATTGGGACGCGCGGGAGGATTTCCGCTTCGGCCCCGTTACGGGACCGCTTGAGGACATGCTCGACATGGCCGAGCGCACCGAGACGCGGCCGGTCATTCTGGCGGATTCCGGCGACAATCCGACCGGTGGAGGGGTGGGTGATCGGGCAGATGTGCTCAAAGCGCTTCTGGCCCGCTCGATCGATGACGTCCTGATTGCCGGCATCACCGATCGTCCGGCCGTCGAACGCTGTTTCGCAGCCGGTGCCGGCGCGCGGGTGTCGCTCAAGGTCGGCGGTTCGCTCGATCCGGCAAGCCGTTGCGTCGAGGTGGAGGCGGATGTCGTCTTCCTCGATGATCCGGGCCCGGCTGCCGAGCAACAGGCGGTCGTCAGGATTGGCGGCATCACGCTGGTGCTCGCCGCCCGACGCCGGCCCTATCACAACATTTCGGATTTCACCCGGCTCGGGCTCGATCCGACCAGGGTGCGGCTGCTTGTCGTCAAGTCCGGCTATCTCTCGCCCGAGCTTGCGCCACTCGCCAACCCCAACCTGATGGCGCTGACGGATGGCGTGATCAACCAGGACATCGAGAACCTGCCGAGCCATCGCCGCCATCAGCCGAGCTATCCCTTTGTCAAGGATTTCAGCTATAGACCACACGTCCTCTATTCACGTCGCTTCCCCTGAAGGCCATGCGGTCCTGCAGGCTCCGGCTTGCATGACCCAACCCTGATTGCCGCACCATGTTGTCGTCCTTTTCGGTCGTCTACCAACAAAAGCCTATCCGGATCAGCGCGCTCGCCATCTTCTTTTTCGGGTTCACCGGAGCCGCAACGTCACCCTATATGTCCCTGATCGGCATCCAGGAACTGGGCCTGTCCGACGCGCTCTATTCCCTGCTGATCTTTGCGGCTGCGGTCATCAATGTCAGTGCCAGCGTGACGGCTGGCATTGTGGCTGACCGTCTTGGCAACTTCCGCGCTCCCATGCTTCTCGCGGCCTTGTTTGGCATTGTCGGTTTCGGCATGGTTTATCTGATGCCGACAGCCTTGGTCTTCGCCGTGGCGACGCTCCTGTTCATTCCCGTGTTCGGCGCAACCAATTCGCTCATCTTTGCCAATGTCCGCGCCGTTGCAAGCGGCATGTCCGCACGGGACCTGATTGCCGTCAACTCGGCGATACGCGCAGTGCTGTCTGCCTCATGGGTCCTTGTGCCGGGCCTTGTCGGCTTTGCCCTTGCCGGCGGCCCCAGCATGTTGCCGGCCTTCCTCGCAGCAAGCCTTGCCTGTTTCGTCTGCCTGATGCTGTTCTGGTTCGGGATCGATCGCAAGCCCCCAGCTCTCGATCCCGGCAGGGTGCATCACTCTTTCTTTCGCTCGGTGCGTGATATCGGCTCGAGGCATGTCTTGCCCCGGCTTCTGGCAATATCGTTGATCTCGTCTATGCTGCATGCCAATGGCACGATCCTGCCGCTCATCGTCACCGGCAAGGCTGGCGGAACACCGGCGGATGTCGGCGTGATCGTCGGAATCGTTGCATTTCTCGAAATCATCTTCATTCTGTTCTGGGGCTGGGTCGAAGTGCGAACGTCAACGGTTATCACCATGGGCGTGGCCGCCTTGATCTATTGCGCCTATCTTGTGTTTCTGGGACTGGCAGACAGTCCTCTGGACGTCTACATGCTGACGCTGATCAGTGCACTGGGCGCGGCCGGCATCATTGCCATTCCGATCACCTACCTGCAAAACCTGATCGCAGATCGTGCAGGCCTTGGCAGTTCCCTGATCGCCGTGAACATCTTTATCAGCGGCGGTCTGGCTTCGCTTCTCTTTGCACTTGGGACCAGCCTCAGCGACTATGCCGGAACAGCCATGATTTCGGCTCTGGCGGGCTTTTGCGGCGTTGGTCTCCTGTGGTTTCTGGATCGACCATGGAGCAAAGCCGCGCAAGATCAGGGGGCAGCATGACGATTGATGAAGGGCCAGTACGGCGTGCTTTTCTGCTTGAGGTCTGCGTGGACGATGCAGAGGGACTGGAAGCTGCAGTCAGGGGCGGCGCTGACCGGATCGAGCTTTGCTCTGCGCTCGGTTCGGGAGGCCTGACGCCCTCCTGTGGCTTCATGCAGATGGCTGCCGGCGCCCCGGTCCCGGTCCATGCCCTGATCCGACCGCGCATCGGTGACTTCTGCTATCGCGCGAATGAGGTCGACCTGATGATCGCCGACATCCATCAGGTGCGTGAAGCCGGATTGGCGGGTGTCGTCATCGGCGCAACAACACCGGATGGCGCCCTCGACGAGGCGGCCCTCACCCGACTTGTCGAAGCCGCGGCAGGTCTCGATCTTACCCTCCACCGTGCCGTCGACATGGTTGCGGACGTCGACAAGGCCCTTGATCTTGCCATCGCGCTTGGCTTTTCACGCGTGTTGACCTCTGGCGGAGCCCGTCATGCCGAAGCAGGCCTTGCGCAGATCGCCGCGCTGGCATCCCGGGCACGGGGTCGTATCTCGATCATGCCGGGAGGCGGGGTCAGGCCGGAGAATGCCTCTCGTTTCCTCGCGATACCCGGCATCGCCGAGCTCCACGCCTCTTGCAGCCAGCTGCGGATCAGCGATCCCCGGATGGTGGATTTCGGTTTCTCTCCAGCGCAAGTGCGCCAGACCGATGAGGAGACTGTCAGAGTGATGAAGGCCGCGCTGGACGCTGTCTGAATTCAGCCAGCAAAGATGCAGTTGAAAGGTTTTTGAAAGCACTGCTTCATTTTCCGATCATGCATGTAGCGCTTTCCTCGCCAGAACGGGATCATTGACCAGAAAGCCTGAAATCCCGGCAACAACATGGGCGCGGAGCCTGGCCGGCTCGAAGTCTCCGACATCGCGACCGGTACCCCATCCTCCGGTTGTCATCCATATGGGATGACGAGCCTCGCGGAGCCGCCGGATCCTGTCTGCATCAGCCATGCTTTCCCACAGCCGCAGGATTGTACCGCCCAGAGCAAAGAAGGCATCATCCTCTTTCGGCTCACCGTTCAGAAGCCCGAGTATCCTGACCGAGCTCCGGCGGCGGACAAGTTTCAACGATTCCAGACTGTGAAGGCCGAAAACGAAGCGGTCCTCGTTGGCCAGACAAATTTCGAGAAGGGCTTCCAGGCTTTCCGGCCTTTCGTCCTTGATATCGAGGAGAAGCGGGATGTTGTCTGGCAATGCGTGGATGGCGCTGAACAGTTTTGGTGCCACAGGTTCACCGTGGACCTGAATTCGGTCTATCTCTTCATGATCCGTCTCCATGATCAACCTTGCATCAGCGGCCAGCCGCAGATCCGGATCATGGGCGCAGACAAAGACACCATCGCGTGTGCGCCGCACATCGACCTCGATCATGTCGGCACCCGCCTTGATTGCCGCCAGCCAGGCAGGCAAGGAGTTCTCGCGATAGCGGGCGGAGTAGCCTCGGTGGGCGATGATATCTGATGGGGTATTCACGGCAGGACCCTGTATTGGTGCAGACCAAGGCAATCGGTAGCAGAAGAGGTATTGCTGGACCATGATTCGACTTTCAGCAAATCCATGGAGCATCGGTCGGAGGTTTCAACCCCGACGGTTCCTCGTCCTTCCAAACCAGGCAACTTGAAACCGAGGTAGCATTTTGCTACCTTTTGATCAGATATGGAGGTCAAAATGGCGCAGTCCGTCAAACTGTCGGAGGATGTCATGGCGCTGGTGCGTCGTGAAGCTGAACTTCAGAGCCGTTCCGTCGCCGGACAGATCACCCATTGGCTGAAGATCGGGCGTGCCATCGAGCATTCGGGTGCCTTGGATCACAAGCGGATCCTGTCGGCACTCGAGGCGAAGCTCGATACTGTCGAGCTGACGGCAGAAGAAGAGGCGTCCTGGCTTGACGCATTTACAAACAAGATGGCCGAAGCGGGGCCGGATGAGAAGGCCTTCTTTGCCAAACGGCAGAAGCTAGGGCTTGGTGTCGGTCTGGATGCCGGCGGCAATCTCATTCATGGCGAGAGTCATCCAGGCAGATGAGGCCAAGCCTCGTGCTGCTGGCCGGCCCCAATGGTGCCGGCAAATCAACGCTCTACCAGACCCGCGTTGCGCCCAGCTTCGCGGGTCCCTTCATCAATGCCGACCTTATCCAGCGCGACGAGCTGAGAGATCCGTCCTTGGGCGCTGCCTACAAGGCGGCAGAGATTGCTCAGCAAAGGCGGATGGAGCATCTTGCAACGGGCAGGAGCTTTGCGACAGAGACCGTCTTTTCCCATCCGTCGAAACTTGACTTCATTCAGGATGCGCGAAAGCATGGCTATGTCGTGATTGTCATGCATGTCGGCATCGAAGGCTCCGATCTTTCCGTCGCGCGCGTAAAGGGTCGTGTCGTCGAAGGTGGTCACGATGTTCCCGAAGCCAAGATCCGTGAGCGCTATGACCGGTCACAGCCATTGATCCGCCAGGCGATCCTGAAGGCCGATCGAGGCATGGTCTTCGATAATTCCAGATTGAATGCTCCGCCTGATCAGGTCCTTGTCTTTGCGAATGGCCGGCTTGTCCAGGCGGCTCCCTATCTGCCGAAATGGGTCTTGTCACTCTATGCGGATGACCTGACGATTTGAGCGGGAACCCGATGCGTCGTGGCAAGGTTGCCTTTCATTAGGCCCTTGCCAACCGCCTCAAGTCCAAGTGGGACTGCCGCCAACAGGGCACATTTTTCAAAACCAACCGAACGAAAGCCCGCTCCGGTAGAGCATATACATTGCCACCACCACAATCACGCCGGCGAAGATCCGATTGAGCAGATTGCGGGTCTTCGCAAAACGGGTTGCAAGCAGCATGCCGCCGATCCCGCCAATGATGCCGCCGCCGATGAATTCCGCAGCGATCTGCCAGTCGACCAGACCCGAGGCGGCATAGTTCAGGGCGGTTGCCAGGCCGAAAGTACCCACCGCGAAGAGGGAACTGCCCACGGCATTGATCATCGGCATGCCCGTTGCAAAGATCAGCGCCGGAACAATGAGGAAACCACCCCCAATCCCGAAGAAGCCGGAGGCAGCACCCGCCAGAACGGCAATGGCCCCCGTCTTCATGCATGTCACGCGGTCAATCTTGCCGCCACCTTCGAGGACGAGTTTGCGTGGCTTCATCATGAAGGCCGCAACGATCAGCATCAGAAGGCTGAACAGGAACAGGAGGCTTTCCCCATCGAAGGATTTGCCAAGCGTGGACCCACCCAGTGCACCAAGTGTACCGGCGCCAGCAAAGACAAATGCGCAACGCCACCAGACATGCCCCTTGCGCGCGTGGCTGATCAGGTTGACATAGGCATTGATCGATACCGCCAGCGCACTTGTCCCGATGGCAATATGCGGCTGGCTGACGCCAACGACGTAGAGCAAGAGCGGCGTGGCAAGGATCGAGCCACCACCACCGATCAGGCCGAGGGCGAAGCCGACCAGCCCGCCCGAGCCGATTGCCGCCATCCATTGGGGAACAAGGTCAATCATTCCCATGCGGCTCCTGACAGGGCATTCATCGGGATCTTGATATAGCGCTGTCCATTGCTCTCGGGTTCCGGCAAGCGGCCGCCACGAATATTCACCTGCAGAGCATGAAGGATCAACTTCGGCATCGGCAGGGTCTTGTCGCGGGCATCCCGCAGACTGACAAACTCGGCTTCGGTCTTACCAACAATGTGCGGGTTCTTCGCCTTCTGCTCGGCAACGGTGCTTTCCCAAAGTGGTTCCCGTCCACCCGGTTGGTAGTCATGCCCTGTAAACAGACGGGTCTCATCGGGTAGAGAGAGGATTTCCTGGATGGAGGCCCAGAGCCGTTTGGAGCTGCCACCTGGAAAATCGGCGCGCGCCGTACCGCTGTCAGGCATGAACAGCGTATCATGGATGAAGGCTGCATCCCCGATAAGATAGGTGATGGAGGCGAGTGTGTGACCGGGTGAAAACAACACCTGTACCTCGAACGAGCCGACCTTGAAACGATCACCGACCTTGAAGAGACGGTCCCAGAACGCGCCGCCGACGGGAAAGTCCGGCCAGTTGTAAATCTCCTTCCAAAGAGACTGCACCTCGACAACATGCTGACCAATCGCGGTGGGTGCGCCGGTCTTCTGCTTCAGATAGCTGGCAGCCGAAAAATGGTCGGCATGGGGGTGTGTGTCGAGGATCCATTCGACCTTAAGGCCCTTTTCGGAAATGTAATCGAGTATCCGGTCGGCATTCAGCGTGGCTGTCGCCCCTGACTTTTCGTCATAGTCGAGCACCGGATCAATGATGGCGCAAGAACCGGTCGCGGGGTCACTGACGACATATTGCACGCTGGATGTGCGTTCGTCGAAGAATCCCTTGACCTCTGGTTTGTGGTTCATCATGCGTCCTTTCTTCATAGGCTGATGTCACGATCGGGACAGGCTGCCTTGACTGCTGAAACGGCACTGTCAGGCTCCTGTTCCAGATACATATAGTTATATATATGTTTATTGAAAGTGGCTATCGACGCAACCAGACCCCTTGGGATCTTTCGCTGCCAACACTTGCGTGATCTGCTGCTGTGAACCTGATGGGGCTCACAGAGCTGACGGCAATGTCTGATCGAAGGGAGTGCTGGAAGTCTTTATCAGCTTGGCTTGAAGGGCTCACCAAGAGATGCCACGCCATTGAGCTTGAGCAGTCGCCGGTTAGACGCAATGACGCCAAGCACGATGATCGTTGCAAGATAGGGAAGGCTCGCGAGAAATTGTGAAGGCAGGGCAACCCCGCTTGCCTGGGCAGCCAGTCCGGCAAGCGAGACGGCACCGAAGAGGCAGGCACCGACAAAGATGCGGCCTGTCAGCCATGTTCCAAAGACGACAAGGGCAACGGCAATCCAGCCGCGCCCGGCGATCATGCCGTCTGCCCAGAGCGGTGTATAGACGGTTGAGGCATACGCCCCTGCAAAGCCTGCCATGGCCCCGCCGAAGGCAACGGCCGCCGTGCGGATTGCGGTTACCGGATAACCGATCGAATGGGCAGCCTTCGGGTTTTCCCCGACCGCCCGCAGGATCAATCCCAGCTTGGAATGGGCAAAGCAGGCCCAGATGGCGAATGTCGCGAGGAGAGACAACCAGACGATGATATCCTGGACAAAGAGCCTTCCGACAAGGGGAAGATCCGACAGAAATGGAACGGCCAGCTGCGGCAATCCCTTGATCGTCAGGCTTTCATAGGTCTTGCCAAAGAGGGCAGAAAGACCCTGGCCCAGAATGCCGATCGCAAGTCCCGCCGCAATCTGGTTTGCATGCAGACCAAGCGAGACGAAGGCAAAGACCAGAGCCAGCATTGAGGCGACGAGCCCTGCAGCGACGAAGGCCATCAGATGCCCGCCGCCGTGATAGACGATGATGAAACCGATCGCGGCCCCCAGCGCCATCATCCCTTCGATCCCGAGATTGATGACACCGGTTCGCTCGACAACGAGCTCACCAAGTGCTGCCAGAAGAAACGGGGTTGCTGCCGCCAGCATGCCGGCGAGGATGAACTCGATCGCACTCATGGCATGCTCCCCTTGGCTGGATCCGGCCAGACCAGGCGATAACGGACGAAGGTCAGTGCCATCAGATAGGCAAGCAGCAGACTTCCCTGGAATACGCGTACGGCGGCGATCGGCAGATCGGCCGAGACCATGGCATTGTCGCCACCGATATAAAGCGCAGCCATCAGCAGGGACGAGAATACGATGCCGATCGGATGCAGCGCACCAAGATAGGCCACGATGATCGCCGCATAGCCGTAACCGGTCGAGATGGAGCGCTGCAATTGCCCGATTGGCCCGGCGACCTCGGCGGCCCCGGCAAGGCCTGCCGCAAAGCCGCCGATCAGCAGCGACAGCCAGATCGCACGACCTTCGGAAAATCCGGCATAAGTGGCTGCCCTTGGCGCAAGCCCACCCACCTGAAGCGTGTAACCGATGAAGCTGCGCTGCATGAAGATGAAGGCGCAGCCTGACAGGAAAAGGGCAATCAGCAGGGAGACATTGACACGCGTACCTTCAAACAGAAGCGGGATCATCGCATCATATTGAAACATGACCGATTGCGGGAAATTGAAGCCGTTGGGATCCTTCCATGGTCCGAGCAGCAGGTAGTTCAAGATCTGGACCGCGACGAAGCTCAGCATCAACGAAACAAGGATCTCGTTGGCATTGAGACGCACACGCCAGAAGGCTGTGATCGCTGCCCAAGCAAGGCCACCAAGCGCGCCCATCAGCAACATGCTCGGCCAGATCCATTGCCCTGTCGCCTGCGGATACCAGACCGGAATGGCCGAGGCGAAGATGGCGCCAAGTATGAACTGGCCTTCGGCTCCAATATTGAAGACCTTTGCGCGAAAACCGATGGCCAGACCTTGTGCAATCAGGAGGAGGGGTCCCCATTTCAGCAGGACCTCGGAGAAGGATGCCCACGAGAGGAAGGGTTCAAGCAGCATGGCGTTGAACACGGCAATCGGGCTCTTCCCCATCACCATATACAGCAGGAGGTTTGCAACCGTCGCCCCGGAAAGGGCGATCAATGGTGCAGCGATCTGCATTGGAAGCGAGGCGCGCTCACGACGGACAAGACGGGGCAGGGTAAATCCGAAGAATTGTGTCATTCGGCAGCGACCCCGCGATCCTCGGCGCCGATCATGTAGCGACCAATGTCTTCCAGCCTGGTCACACTCGTCTCAAGCGATGGCGAGAGCTGCCCGTTGCGCAGCACGTGGATGCGATCGCACAGTTCGAAGAGCTCCTCGATCTCTTCGGAGATGACAAGGATGGCCAGCCCGTCATTGCGAAGCGCGATCAGTTTCTGGCGTATCGCGGTGGCCGCGCCAATATCGACGCCCCAGGTCGGCTGTGCGAGGAAGAGCAAAGTGGGGCGCAACATGATCTCGCGGCCGACGATGAATTTCTGGAGATTGCCACCGGACAGGCTTCCAGCTTCCGCCTCGCTTCCGGGCGTGCGAACGTCATAGTCGCGAATGCAGTTCCTGGTGAAGGCGGCGGTTCTTTCCTCGTCAATCAGGCCACGGTTCAACAGGCCAAGAGAATGAGCTGTCAGCAGGCTGTTGCGGGTCAGCGACAATTCCGGGACGGCACCGCGTCCCAGCCGATCCTCCGGAACAAAGGCAAAGCCCAAATGTCGACGTCGCGATGGAGAAAGATCTCCGACGGGTTCACCCATCATCTGAACCTGTTCGCGGTCCAGCTCAGGCAAAAGGATCTCTCCCGATATCAGTGCGGAGAGCTCTGCCTGACCATTGCCCGAGACGCCAGCAATGCCCACGATCTCACCGGATTTGACCGACAGCGACAGGTTTGTCAGTGGCATCGCAAAAGGATCATCCGGCTTGTAACTCAGTCCGATCAGCTCGAGCTTCACTTCTCCCGGTGGCATGGGTTTGGCCGGCAGCGTTTCGGGCATGTCGCGCCCGATCATCATCCGTGCCAGATCATGCGCATCGTGATCGCGCGGATCGACATTGCCTGTCACGACGCCGCCCCGCAGGATTGTTGCGCGATCACAGATGGCCCTGATTTCTTCCAGCTTGTGGGAGATAAAGAGAATGGAGACACCGCGATCGCGCAGTTTTCGAAGAGTCTCGAACAGTTTTTCCACCGACTGCGGTGGCAGAACGGAGGTCGGCTCATCAAGGATCAGAAGCTTGGGGTCGGTCATCAGGCATCGAATGATCTCCACCCTCTGGCGTTCGCCGACGGACAGGGCATGCACATGGGCATGGGGATCAACAGAAAGGCCGAAATCCTCACCAAGCGTCCGGATCCGTTCGACCAGATGACTTGTGCTGCCGGATACGACCAGCCGGATGTTCTCGACCACGGTCAAGGTTTCAAAAAGGGAGAAATGCTGGAAGACCATGCCGATGCCCTGGCGGCGGGCAGCGGCCGGTGAGGCAAGGCTCAACGGCGCTCCTTCCCAGGACATGTCGCCTTCATCAGGCGCCTCGACACCATAGATCAGCTTCATGAGCGTCGATTTGCCGGCGCCATTCTCACCCAGAATGGCATGAATCGATCCATGCGCCACGTCCAGGTCAATGGCTTGATTGGCCCTGACCTGTCCGTAGCTCTTGGATACCTTTCTCAGAGAAAGGAGGTTTGCCATGGGTCACGTCGGAAGCGGCGTTGTGACACCTTTCACATGCCAGTCCATGCCGACGATTTCGCCAGTGGTCAGCGTTGCGCCTTCGGCAACGCCAACACTGCCATCGGCCTTCGTGATCGGGCCGGTGAAGGGCGAGAAGCTTCCATCGGCAATCTTGGCTTCGATTTCGGAGATCTTTGCGACCGTCTCGGCGGGAATATCCGGGTTCCAGTCCACGACCTTGACCACATTGTCGGCAACCCCAAGGAAGGCATTGGCTCCCTGGAACGTACCGGCCAGATGCGCGTCAACGGATGCCTTGAAGAAGGGTGACCAGTCGGTTGCAACGCAGCCCAGATAGGTCTTGGGCGCGTAGCTCTTCATCGAGGAATTCAGGTTGAAGGCATAGACGCCGGCCTCTTCGCACAGCGAAATGACCGAGGGCGTATCCTGCGCATTGGAGAAGATCACGTCACAGCCCTGGGACATCAATGCCTTGGCTGCTTCCTGCTCCTTTGCCGGATCAAACCATGTATTGACCCAGACAACGGAGACCTCGATATCCGGATTGACGGTCTGGGCACCCAGGGTGAAGGCGTTGATCGAGGTAATCAGTTCGGGAATTGCGAAGGCGGAGACAGAGCCGAGCTTGCCGGTCTTGGACAGAGCAGCGGCTGCCATGCCCATCAGATAGGTCCCCTGGAAATACTGCGCCGCAAAGGGCGAGAAGTTCGGCGCCACCTGAAAGCCCGATGCATGCAGGACCGAGACCTTCGGATTGCGCCGTGCAATCTGCAGAGCGCCATTCTGATAGCCGAATGAGCCCGCGATCAGGAAATTGTTTCCGTCGGCAACAGCCTTGTTCATGATGCGATCGGCATCCGGGCCCTCGACAATGTTCTCAAGGACCGTGACCTTCACCCCGTCGCCATAGGCGGCGATAACCGGATCCAGTCCGGCCTTGAGGGCATGGCCCCAGCCGACATCGCCGACCGGCGAGGGGACGACAAGCGTGATCCCAAGAGGCTCGGAGGCGGTCGCGAAACGGGTGCCGATTGCCGCTGCCGCACCCGTTGCGGCAACCGTTTTCATCAGTGTTCTGCGTGTAATGCTGGTCTTCATTCTGTTCCCCTGTTTTTGATGTTTCAGAATTGAATGGTCGCAAGCGCTTCTTCGGCCCGGGCGGCAAGTTCTGCCTCGTCGAACCCCGGAAATTCTCCCTTGGCCCAGACGATCCGGCCGTTGATCATGGTCAGATCGGTCGGCATGCCGATGCCCAGCTTCGCCAGCAGGCTCAAGGGGTCGTGGCGCGTTCCGACATAATCCATGCGTCGGGTATCGATGGCAAAAAGATCCGCCGCCATGCCGGGTGCGAGCCGCCCGATGTCGGCGCGGCCCAGAAGATCTGCGCCTCCGGTTGTCGCATAGCCGAGGAAGTCGACCGGTGCGGGTACCGGATGCTGGCGTTGTGAGGCCATCAGGCATTGGAGCATATATGCGGAATGGATGCAGTGCATGAGATTGGAATTGTCATTGGAGGCGGCGCCGTCGCAACCTAGTCCAATCGTCAGACCCAGCGCCTGCATCGCGGGAATATCGGTGACTTCCGCCCCGACCAGATAGACGGGTTCGGGGCAATGGGAGACGCCCGTTCCATCAGATGCCATGCGTGCAAGTTCCGTGTGGCTCAACTCCCAGCAATGGGCATAGAACGCATCTGCGCCCGCAAAACCGATCTCGGCACAGTAATCGACCGTGCGCCGGCCATGGCGTGCTTCGATGACCCGACTTTCGCCTTCGCCGACATGGGTATGCATCCGCACCCCCTTGTCACGCGCCAGCGCCACCGATTGCTCGAAGGTCTCGCGATAGCAATTGACCGGCTGGCAGGGGGCGACCACCATCTGTCGCATGCTGAAGGGCGATGCATCGTGATAGGTCTCGATCAACCTCTCGCAATCGGCGATGAACTCGTCCGTCGTCTCCAGCATTTCATCAGGAATGGTCGATCCTTCGGACTTTGGCAGAGTATTGCCACCTCGCCCAGCATGGAAACGCATCCCGATCCGTTCCGCCGCCTCGAACTGACGGTCGATCAACCGTTTTCCGGCGTGACGGGGAAAGCAATACTGGTGGTCGAAGGCCGTCGTGCAGCCATGCTTGATCAGCTCGGCCATGGCGGTCAGCGACGAATGATAGAAACAGTCTTCGGTCAATCGGGAGAAGACCGGATAGATCCTGTCGAGCCAGTCGATGACGGAGAGTTTGGTCCAGTCGAGATCGGCGCGATTGCGAACAAATGTCTGGAAGAAATGGTGATGGGTATTGATCAGTCCGGGATAGACAAACCAGCCGCTTGCGTCGAGCCTCTGCGCGTTCGCGGCATTGGCGAGACGTGAAAGCCCCGGTCCGATTGCCTCGATCCTCGCTCCAGAAGTCAGGATATCGACATGTCTGAGAACGCTCGGACCTTTTCCCTCGTTTATGATGACGGCTTCGCAATCCGTCAGGAGGTAGTCAGCCATGCACCACTCCGACGCCGAGAGACTGGCCGGAATGATAGCGGAAAAACTGGCAGCACGTCCTACAAGGCATGGACATCCTTCATGACTCGATCCGCGTCGTTCTGAACCTCGGGCGTGCTGAATGACGCCCTCAGCTTTATGGAGGCTTGCATATTTTTTTCGCACTTGCAATATTGACTAAAAAGTGTGCGAACGACGCACTGCTTACCAGCCATGGGTGAGCGAATTGCAGATTTTGCGGGAAGCGCGAAACAGGAAATGCGGCTGCTCGCATAGCCCTATGGAAAAAGATAAGGCCATGCATTAAGCCCAGAAACATCCGTTGCTGGCGCAGCCATGATGCCCCTTCAGGCGAACCGGTCGATTGTGAACCAGTGGGGCTGCGGATTGAAAATCTGTATTGACCCAGCTGAATCTGCACAGTTTATGCCGCTCATGCGAATGTCTGAGCGGGTCTTTTCATGGCCAGGGCCTGATGTGGGCGCAGGTGATTGTAAAAGCTCAGATAGCGGCCAAGGGATTTTCGTGCAGTGCTGACGCTGTCATAGGCTTTGCGATAAACTTCTTCATACTTGATCGTCCCCCACAACCGCTCGACAAAAACATTGTCGCGCCATGCGCCTTTTCCGTCCATGCTGATCTGGATGCCTGCCTGTTTCAGCACGTCGGTAAAGGCCGTAGACGTGAACTGGCTGCCTTGGTCCGTATTGAATATTTCCGGTTTTCCGAATTTGGCCAGAGCCTCCTCGACAGCCGCCAGGACAAGACCCGCCGCGTGAAACAGTCGACGATGGCTGCCAGATAAACAAAACCCTTGGCCATCGGAATTTAAATTATGTCCATTGCCCAGACCTGATTGGGTTTTGTGACCGCCACGTTGCGCAGCAGATACGGGAATACCTTGTGACCCGGCTCAGGCTTCGACGTGTTGGGACGGCGATAAATCGCCTCAATCCAGAACTCCGGCTTTGGTGAGCGCTCCGGATAAAAATCATTTTATAGCTTCAGCTGGCCGATCTTGGCATGGAGCGTTTTGATATCCACTACAGGAGCATGATCTTCAACACGGGTTTCCGCGCCAAAAATCCCGGTCGCCCCCTCAAGCAATTGGTCTTTCCACTGCTTGATCTGGTTAGCGTGAACGTCAAATTCCTGTGAAAGCTCCAACATGGTCTTCTCGCCTTTCACGGCGACAAGCGCCACTTTGGCCTTCAAAGCAGGTGTATGATTACGTCTTGGTCGTCTGGGCATGCTCTCTCCTGTCACCCGGCATAATGCCGATTTCAGACAGAAATTACACTGATCTCACCTGTTCAGATTTCCCGAGCCACCTCTGTGACGGGCGGTACATGTTTCCGGCCTTCCTCTGCCAGTTTCCACCGGTTTCTCAGGGGACCGCCCTGCACTTACATCCTGATCATCCTTCCCACAGGTTTTTCCGCACGACAGAATAGGATCTCATCGCCGCGCTCTGCCAGGTCGACGAGCTCCTTAAACCGTTAGGTTGCTTCTTCGATCTCTACGAGAATCTTCAACGAGCCATCCTCACCATATGCGTTCGTTGAGCAGTGTGTCGAACACAAGATCCGTCGAAATCAACGCGCAGTGCTCCAACCGGGCCTGAGCAGCAAGGATTCGGTCCCAGGGATCGCGGTGGTCCCAGTCGAAACTAGCTGCAAGCTCTGCATGCAGATCGGTGATGGCCAATGTTTTGAGGCCACTTTCCGCCACGGCTGCCCTAAGCTCCTGCGGTCTGAGGTCGAGCTTGTTCAGTCGCATCTTGTTGTCCAGTTCATAAAAGGAAACGGCGCTGACAAGGATGACATTGGCTTTGTTCTCAACGAGTGATCGTGCCGTTGCAGACAAACGATTGCTACCAATCAGCCACCAATAGACGGTATGGCTATCAAGTAGTGCTTTCATTTGCTGGGTTCGGCACGCTGGACGTCGCCCTGCCATATGCCGGTATCGTCATTCCAGTCGCCTGCATCGATGGCGGACTGTACGGGATCTGGTTGATCGAACAGATCATCGGGCAAGCGACGATGGCAGAGGAGGCCGAAGGGCCGTTTGCTGCCATCGGAGGCCGGGCCGATTTTGGCGTAGATTTCGTTGCCGCGCATGATCACGATCTCTTCGCCCTGATTGGCGCGTTCAAGGACTTGGGCGAATTTCTTGCGCGCTTCGCTTACGTTGTAGCTGGTCTGGGGCATTTTTGGCCTCCGCATTCGGATTTTGCGGGGACGATAGCAGGGAATTCGACTATGTACAATCTTCATGTACGTTTGAAATTTGATAACGGGTTACTTGTCGGTGGTTAAAGCGCTAACCGGCTAGGACAACATGTAGGGAACTACAATATTTCTATAGAGTTCCCCTATGCAATCATCTATTATGATTTCAATGGCTTAAGATCTCGCAAAGATTGGCATAGTAGCCCTGATGGAGCTGGCATTCCGCGCCGGGATCGAATTGGCGCGTCTGGTCGAGCGGATTGCGCGTTCGCCGGTCGAACAGGAGTGGATCGAGCGCACCCGCTTAACCGATGCCCGCGCCTCGCTGTGGATCGACGGCGAACTCGTCCATCTCGAACACATCATCCTCCATGACGGCACGAAGGAAATTCGCAAACCCACACTTGAGCTGACCATCGCCCGCGACGTCCTGTTCACTCGTCGACGGATCGTCGGCCAATCCCTGGATTGGGCGCTTTCTGCCGATGGCATCCGTGCGCTGCGGAAAACGTCGGAGATCGGGTCAGGCGGCGGGGACGAGGCGACGACAGCCGGCGTTATTCGGGCGGCGGTCGCTAACGACGCGGAAGGGGAGGGGGATCATGGTGACGATGTCAAAGATCTGCCCGGCTCGACGAATCGCGCAACGTTCTGCGTCAGGCCGAAAACCTGCCGGCAGTGCTGCAGGCGATCATCGCCCTCGATGCCTGGAACGAGGTGTCCGTGCTTCAGCACGCCCCCTGGCTCGGTCGGCACCGGCATCGCCACCGGGAAACGCGGTTGCTCGGGATCGCCCTCGGGCTTTTGGCGGCCGCCGACATCGGCATGAAAGAGCATGACCGGCTAACGCTGGCCAGGACGATGATGGACCGAAAGCTGGAGGGGCGACGCACCTCTTCAAAACTGCCGGAGTTGGTCGAGTTGGTGATGGCGAGACCGCTGGTGTCCACCGGCATGGTCGTCAAGACGCTCGGCGTGACGCCGCAGGCGGCGCGGCGGATTGTTTTGAGCTGGGCCTCAGGGAGATGACGGGGAGGTTTCGGGCGTGGGGAATCCAATAAAGTTTCAAAACTCAACTTGGACAGTGGCGGGAGAGATTGACGCTAACTCACTCATAGATCCTCGCGCCCCTGTATATCGCAAACTGGCCAGATGTTGCCCGACTGAGTCAATCCTTGTCAGGTTGTCGCGCTGTTAAGGCGCAAGGCAAGACCATCGGGGCAGATGCCGATCGCGGATCCAGCAGCGGAAACACCCCCCCTGTCGTCAACAGTGGGCGTGACATGCGGGAACGTCACCCCTGCGCCGGGCGACCGTTTCGATTTCTTTCGCATGCCTGACCATAGCGACATTGCCGCTACCAGCCGATGAAGGACACACTGTGGAGAAGAGCCCGTAAACCTGACATCGCACTTAAAGCCATCAAATCCCTGCCCCTCAGAGGGTATAGCGGAGATCTTGCGCTTGTATGGAGCAATCAACGCGCAAGAAATTGCTGACATCAATTGGAGCGATCTTGCTTTTTTGTGTTGTAAAACAGGTTGATAAAAGAGATTCATCAAGCCGATCCATGTCAAAGGCAGGAAGCTGCCAGATCCGTGGTGGCCTTTTGCCACGAACTTTGGTTGGCCACGTCCTCTCGGTATTTCCAGCTGATGCACCGCGTGATTAGGTCCCTGCGCGCAGAGGAAGCGGGACGACGATCGGGTTGCCCGAAGCGCGTTGGAGGGATACATGACGAAGAAAGTGATACGCGTTTCGCGCGTGATGATTTCTGTTGCAGCTATGGCGCTCATGCCTGTAGCCGCCCAAGCTGACCAGTTTATCAACATTCTGACCGGTGGCACCTCGGGTGTGTATTATCCTATCGGAGTTGCCCTTTCCAAGGTTTATGGAGAAGGCATCGAAGGTGCTCGGACACAGGTCCAGGCGACCAAGGCCTCGGTTGAAAACATCAACCTTCTTCAGCAGGGCAAAGGCGAATTTGCCATTGCTCTCGGTGACACGGTGAAACTGGGCTGGGAAGGCGATGCGGACGCTGGTTTCAAGGCTCCGCTTGACAAGCTTCGCGGCATAGCCGCCGCTTACCCAAACTTCATTCAGATCGCGGCAAGTGCAGAGAGCGGTGTCGTTTCCATTACCGACATCATGGGCAAGTCCATGTCTGTAGGGGCCGCAAAATCCGGAACTGAGCTCAATGCGCGTGCGATTTTGGGTGCCCTGGGGATGAGCTACGATGATTTGAGCAAAACGGAGTATCTGCCCTTCGCTGAATCAATTGAACTCATGAAGAACCGCCAGTTGGACGCCACTCTGCAATCTGCAGGTCTGGGTGTGGCTTCGCTGAAGGATCTTTCCACATCGGTTGCAACGACGATTGTGTCCATACCGCCGGACGTCGCTGACAAGCTCGGAGCGCCCTATGTGGCCGCAGTCATTCCTGCCGGTACATATGAAGGTCAGACGAAGGACGTGCAGACTTTGGCAGTAGGCAACTACTTCCTGACCCATGCAGATGTCAGCGAAGAGACAGTCTATCATATGACCAAGTTGCTGTTCGACAACCTCTCGGAATTGTCCGCAGCCCATAAAGCCGCAGAGGCGATCACTCTCGAAGGTGCCTTGCAGGGGATGCCTGTACCGCTTCATCCGGGTGCAGAGCGCTACTACCGCGAAGTCGGCCTGATCAAGTAACCAGGCCAAGGGCGAATTGGGTGGGTGTCGTTGACCCCTCCCTTTTTCTTTTCGGGAGAAACGAATGACTAAGACTGACGATGGTGCCTCGTCTGCTCATGATCCCCTTGCTGCAGGGTTTGCGGCAACGCGCGAGGGTCGATTGCTGTTCTGGATCGCAGTTACCTTTTCTGTATTTCAAATCATGACTGCCGCCCATCTGGTCGATTTCGCGAGCCAGATCACGCGCGCCGTCCATGTTGGCTTCTTGCTGCTTCTGGTATTCCCACTGCTCGCGCTCCAGCGGACAAACAGCTTGGGCACCAAGCTGGTGGCATGGGCGCTTGCAGCACTTGCTGTTTTCCTGGCTGGCTATCAATGGGTCGAATACGAGCCTTTGCTTCTGCGCGCCGGAGACCCGCTGGATCGGGACATCATGGTCGGGGTCCTGACAATCGCACTGATCTTCGCAGCAGCCTGGGTCCTGATGGGCCCAGCTTTGCCCGTCATCGCTGGCCTGTTCCTCGCTTATTGCCTGTTTGGAGAATACCTGCCCCCGCCATTCGATCATCGGGGCTATGACTTTGCACAGGTCATCGATCACATGGCTTTCGGTACAGAAGGGATTTACGGCATCCCGACATATGTTTCGTCGACGTTCATCTTCCTGTTCATCCTGTTCGGGGCATTTCTGGAAAAAGCTGGCATGGTCAAGCTGTTCACAGACGTCTCCCTTGGATTGGTTGGTCATAAGACCGGGGGTGCTGCAAAGGTGTCGGTCCTTGCATCCGGACTTATGGGTACGATCTCCGGTTCTGGCGTCGCCAATGTTGTCACAACTGGCCAGTTTACCATTCCCCTCATGAAGCGCTTTGGCTACCGACCTGCTTTTGCCGGCGGCGTAGAGGCGACTGCATCCATGGGTGGCCAAATCATGCCGCCGGTCATGGGGGCTGTTGCTTTCATCATGGCCGAGACGCTGGGAGTGGATTATATCGAGGTTGTAAAGGCAGCGCTCATCCCGGCAATTCTCTATTTCGCTTCCGCTTTCTGGATGGTGCATCTCGAAGCTGGTCGGATGGGTCTCAGAGGTTTTTCCAAGGAAGAGTTGCCCTCTCCGATACAGGCGATCAAAAGGAGCTGGCATCTTCTTCTGCCGCTCGCGATCCTCGTATGGTTGTTGTTTTCGGGCTATACCCCGCTGTTTGCGGGGACGGTTGGGCTAGGGCTCACGATCATGCTTATTTTGGGTGGCAGCGTGGCACTTGGTCTTCCGAGCGGGACCATTCGCGTGATGTTCTGGGTGCTCCTGGGTCTCGGAGCCGGGGCTTTCCTGCAATGGGGCATCTGGGTCGTTGCGTCGGTGGTCTTGCTGCTTGTCGTTGCCTCCATCTTCGTCAAAGGCGGGATGGAAACACTTGGCGCATGTCGTGACGCGCTGGCAGACGGGGCAAAGACCGCCCTGCCTGTTGGTATCGCCTGCGCCTTGGTCGGGATTATCATCGGAACCATGACACTGACCGGCGCCGCCAATACCTTTGGCCAGTTCATCGTTGGAATAGGCAAGGAAAGCCTTTTCCTCAGCCTCGTCCTCACCATGATGACGTGTATCATTCTTGGGATGGGTATTCCGACGATCCCCAACTACATCATCACATCGTCGATTGCGGGCCCTGCGTTGCTGGAACTGGGCGTGCCCCTCATCGTCAGCCATATGTTCGTGTTCTATTTCGGGATCCTAGCTGACCTGACACCTCCCGTCGCACTTGCCTGCTTTGCCGCTGCTCCTATCGCAAAAGAACGTGGGCTGACGATTAGTCTGAATGCAGTCAAGATCGCCGCGGCCGGTTTCGTCATCCCGTTCATGGCAGTCTACACGCCAGCCCTGATGTTGCAGGAGGGTGGGCAACTTGCAAATGCAATCGGATATGCACCCGCGGTTGCCTATATTGTCATGAAGGCACTGATTGCGATTGGCCTTTGGGGGGCGGCTGTCGTAGGATGGATGGGACGCCGTTTGAAGCTTTGGCAAAGGGCTCTGGCCCTTTCGGCAGCAGCATCGATGATTGTCGCTCTTCCCGGCACTGATGCATTGGGCTTCGTACTACTATTTGGCTTTTTCGCCTCGCTTTTCGTACGCCGGCGCTCGCTGGCTTAAAGCTTCTGAAAAGTGAAAATCTGCTATTGCAACATCCAGCACCCGGTCGTTGCACGTCGGGTGCTGGGCGGGGCGTTGGATGATTGTCTCAAAGGCGAGCCATTAAAATGATAGAAAGAAAGCCTGTTTCGGTTTGCATATATTGTCCGCCGGAGACATTTGCGATGGATCTGGTATATTTGAGATGACCACCAGGCGTAGCGCATTCGTCCCGACCGTTGCTGCTCTTCTTGCCGCCTTTATCGGATGGTTCCTGTCTGATCGGCTCATAGTCTCAGCCGCCAGATCGGAACTTGATCAATCCCTGCTGTTGACCTCAAGAGCGGTAAGGGCCGAAATCGATCGCTTCAGATCTCTTCCGGACGTCGCAGGCGAAGATGGACGCATCCGCGCGGCGTTGATAGATCCCGCCTATTTAGACGATGCCAACCGCTACCTTGAAACGATTGCCCGCCACGCGGGTGCTGCGGAATTGTTTCTCATCAATAAGTGGGGAACGACCATCGCGGCATCAAATTGGAACAGGGCGGGCAGCTTTATCGGCCAGGACTATAGTTTCCGTCCGTATTTCAGCCGTGCGATGATCGATGGCCATGGCGAGTTTTACGCTATCGGTGTGACAACTGGAGTACCAGGCTACTTCTTGTCCACGAGGATTTTGAACGGCGATGTCCCAGGTGTCCTGGTTGTTAAGGTCGATCTGAAACCGCTTCAAACCACCTGGCAGAATGCCGGGGCAGATATTGCGCTAGCCGATGCCGACGGGGTCGTCTTTCTTTCTGGCAAGCCGCGCTGGATTTATCGTCCGTTGTGGCCTTTATCGACTGACAGCATTCTGCGACTTGAGGAAAGCCGTGCCTATGACGGCGTGAATCTCAGTCGGGCACAGCCGCTCTTTGAACTGTCTTCCCATTCTCCTGACATCCGGGGATCGGGTGCAATCGGCAGACTGATGGTGATGCCCGAGACAAACTGGCGGATCGTTGCGACACGGTCGTCTTCCTGGATTGCCGCTCAATCGATAGGATGGGCTGCATTTGCGGCACTTGCCACGTTTGGCATGGCCCTGCTGTGGAAAGTCGTTGATCAGCGCAGACAGATCCTTCAGTTGAAGTTGCAGCAGTCAGACAAGCTTGAAACTATGGTCGAGGAAAGAACCCGCGACCTGGCAACAGAAGTCGAAGCACGACAGCAGGCCGAGATTGAGCTGCGGGCGGCACAGGACAATCTGGTTCATTCGGAAAAGATGGCAGCGTTGGGTCGGATGTCGACAGCAATTGTTCACGAGATCAGTCAGCCGCTCGCTGCCATGGAAGCGACATTGACGGCTGCACAACTATCTCTCCAGCCAGCCGACCAGGCGAATGTTGGCCGGATCGATTCCGCAAAAGCTCTCGTTCGACGCATGCAACGCACCACCAAGCACCTCAAGAGCTTCGGTCGCAAGGAGAGTGGTGAACGTTGTCATGTTGATCTGCGAGAAGTGCTGAAGTCTGCAGCAGATCTTGTTCATCCACGCAGTCGTCTTGCCGGGGTCGAGCCGCAACTGCTGCTTCCGCCGGAACCGGTTCTGGTATTGGCGGGCTCCGTCCGCATGGAACAGGTCGCAGTGAACCTGATGCTGAACGCTCTGGACGCCACGGAAGGGAAATCTAATTCGAGCGTGGTTGTCAGCCTTGCGGTCGTGGATGGAAATGCCGAAATCCGCGTTCGAGATACAGGAATAGGTATTGCACCCGACATGATCCATAAAGTGACGGAACCTTTTTATTCTTCAAAGACGCAAAGTGATGGCCTGGGTCTGGGCCTCTCCATTTGCAAAGCGATCCTGACAGAATTTGGTGGCCGTCTCTCGATTTCCTCCGTTGAGGGATCGTGGACAGAAATCATCGTTGAAATGCCTCTCGCGCATCTCGCCAGTGGAGGAGAGAACTAGATGGGTTGCCTGCTGATAGTTGACGATGACAGGGATCACCTGACGGCATTATGTGACCTCATGAACGCGTCTGGCCACACTGTGACGGGCTTTGAAAACGCAAGCGATGTCCTTGCTTTCCTCCAGACCTCTCGCGCAGACCTGATTCTGACGGATTTGAGGATGCCGGGAATGACCGGTCTTGAGCTCATGCATGCTGTCAAGCAAAGGGACATAGACCTCCCGGTTGTCTTGCTGACGGGTCATGGTGATGTCGGGCATGCCGTTGAGGCAATGAAGGCCGGAGCCGAGGATTTCCTGGAAAAACCCTACGACGCTGAGCACCTTGTCCAGGTTGTAGAGCGCACTCTTGCTGCCCGCGCTGCTCGGCTGGAGGTCCTTCGGCTACAGAGCGTGATCGGTGCGCAGGCTGACGCTACTCTACTTGGCCGATCACGCGCTATTCTTGAATTGAGGCAACGAATATCAGCGATAGCATCATTGGATGTTGATGTGGTGATCATCGGTGAGACCGGAACTGGCAAGGAGTTGGCCGCGCGAGCCCTTCATGCGAGCAGCAACAGAGCTGAAGGACCTTTCATTGCCATCAATTGTGCTGCACTGCCTGAAGCGATGGCGGAAGTGATCCTCTTCGGACAAGCAGCCAACGCTTTCTCGGGTGTCGGAGGGGCTCGACACGGGAAACTGGAGGCGGCATCTGGTGGCACTTTGCTCCTCGATGAAGTTGAAGCCATGTCGGCGAGCGTTCAGGCAAAGCTTTTGCGCGTGCTTGAAGAGCGCCAGGTCGAGCGGTTGGGGGAGACCTGTCTCAGGCCCCTGGACATTCGGGTGATCGCGACGAGCAAGAGAGATTTGCGTCTTGTCGATGGGTTCAGGGCCGACCTTTACTATCGCCTCGCTGGCGTGGAGTTGAGAACGCCTTGTCTCAAGGAGATGGGCGAAGATATTCCGCTTTTGTTCTCCCATTATGCTGAACTGGCTGCACGACGCTATGGTCGTGTTGCCCAGGCTGTCGATTGGCGATTGGAGCAATATCTCAAACGGCGAGCCTGGCCTGGAAATGTTCGGGAGTTAAAGGCCGTCGCAGAAGCGCACGCACTTGGGATTTCCACGCCGAGCCCGGTGGGTATGTTTGTACAATCCTCTGGGGCATTGGCCGAGCGCGTCGCTCAGTTTGAGGCAAGGGAAATCGCCGCGGTTCTGGATCGCCACCGGGGCAATACACAACGTGCTGCCGAAACACTTGAAATTCCGCGACGCACCCTGAATGACAAGATGCGTCGATATGGGCTGCTTTCCTCGAAGTCTGCCCGCTCCAATGATACTTATTGATCTTTTTGCCGACTACTAGGTCCTGTTGACAAAATATGGCTGCCATACTTTGTCAACAGAACCTAGGTCACGGACGGCGCGCTGATTGGTTCTGACGCTCTTGCCGGTCGCGTCGGCAATCGTTTGATAGGACGGCCACGCCTTTTCGGTGTGGCCGTTCAAATGCGTGGTGACGATATAGAGCCCCAACGATCGCGCGTTGTCGCTCAGATCCTTGTCGCAGCTCAACTGCCGAAGCCATTGCAGCTTCACATCCCGGAATGGACGAGGCGATGTCATGGCTGCCCCCCAGTCCGACGATCCCCTTCTGCCGCCGCACCGGAGTCCGTCAGGCAACCTCCTCGCTTTGAGCTCAGACTTACATTGACAGTCCCGGTTGAAGAGGGCCAAAACGCCTTCGACAAGTCAAGTCTAAGTGCTTGAAACTCAACATGCGATTTGACGATCAACCGGCAGCAAGAAGCGGATTTAATCCCAAAGAAGGCGGATAGCCTTGTCTGGCGACGCAGGGCCTTTGGACCTTCAAAAGGCCATCCGGCTGCTGGCTTGTCGCAGCCGGATGGCGAAGTCATGGCTCAACAAGCCTTATTCGGCGGCTTCCTTGCCGATCACGCCACGCGCAAGCTGGTCTGCCTCGATGGACTCGAAGAGTGCCCTGAAATTACCCTCTCCAAAGCCCTCGTCACCCTTGCGCTGGATGAATTCGAAGAAGATCGGCCCAATCACCGTCTTGGAGAAGATCTGCAGCAGGATCTTTGTCATGCCGCCGTTTACGACACCCTCGCCATCGATCAGGATGCCATGCTGTTTCATCCGCTCGATCGGCTCGCTGTGACCGTTCACCCGTTCGAATGACATGTCGTAATAGACATCCGGGGGACCCGGCATGAAGCGGAGCTGATTGGCTGCCAGACGATCGGTCGCGTCATAGATGTCTTCGGTTCCGACAGCGATATGCTGAATACCTTCGCCCTTGTATTTCTTCAGATACTCCTCGATCTGGCTGACATCGTCCTTGGATTCGTTGAGCGGAATACGGATCTTGCCGCAGGGCGAGGTTATCGCGCGGCTGACAAGCCCCGTGATGCGACCGTCAATGTCGAAATAGTGAATCTGACGGAAGTTGAAGAGATTGCGATAGAAGTCCCACCAGGTGTCCATATTGCCCCGATAGACATTATGCGTCAGATGATCGAGGTAATAGAAGCCAATGCCCTCCGGCTTCGGGTCTCGAGCTCCGATCCAGTCGAAATCCGCGTCATAGGCTGAGCCCTTTTCACCATAGAGATCAACGAAATAGAGAAGCGACCCGCCGATCCCGACAATGGCCGGGACATCAAGCGCCTTGTCATTACCTTCATAGGGGACAGCGCCATTTTTAACCGCATGCTCGAAAGCATGCTGTGCATCCACCACCCGCCAGGCCATGGAGGGCGCGCATGGGCCATGGTCGCCAACGAAGCGCATGGCATGGCTGTCCGGCTCGGCATTGACCAGATAATTGATATCGCCCTGGCGCCAGACGGTGATCTTCTTCGTCTTGTGCCGGGCAACGGGTGCGTAGCCCATCTGGCTGAACAGGGTCTCCAGCTTTTCGGGCTCCGGGTGAGCGAATTCGACAAATTCGAAACCGTCAGTGCCGGCGGGATTGTCCGGCGTGATCATGGACGGTGCGGCATCGTGCGGAAAGGGACCCATAAATTCCTCCTCTTTTCAGGTGAGGTGATTGTGAGCCTTTTCTGGCGAAAAGTTCTTGCAAATTTAGCAGATTAGGAGAAATTTGCGCATAGTCTGTGCAAATATTACGGAATTCATGCAATGAATGCGCATCTTGACCGCTATGATCTCCGAATTCTTGACGAACTGCAAAAGGACGCGCGGCTTACCAATAATGAATTGAGCGAGCGGATTGCGCTTTCGCCGTCCCAATGTTCGCGGCGCCGCTCACGCCTGGAAGAGGATGGTTTCATTCGGGGCTATCAGGCAAAACTGGATCGGCAGAAACTCGGGCTGGATCTTCTGATCGTCATTTCGGTGACCCTTTCGACGCATAACCGGGACAATGCGCAGAAGTTTGCAAGACTGGTGCGCAGCCTTCCTGAAGTTCTTGAAGCCTATGCGCTGACGGGGGAAATGGACTATCATCTGAAGGTGGCCGTTCGGGGCCTGCAGGATCTCTCGCGCTTCGTCAATGACGTGCTCCTGCCGCATGAATCGGTCATGCACGTCAAGACATCGATTGTGCTGGATGAGCTCAAGGGCTTCGAGGGCTATGGCCTCACGGCATAGGACCCGTTCCTGGTCGGTCAGGGCGAAGACGTCGCCGACACTTCTTGAAGCCAGCGACGTCGAGCATGATCGGTTCTGTTGCTTTGGACTGGGGTCAGTGTCGCGAGGTTGATACCGACCGCATCATCCATATGCTTCATGGCCGGCAAGGTCAGCGCCATATCCGGCAGGGTCTTTACCCGGGTATTTCATCAGATCTTCATCGACCTCTGGCGCAGCCAATCGCAAGATCGGCTGTTCTATCGTCTTGATCCACAGAGCCTCGAAGCCGTTTTCAGCTTTTTGGCCATACGAAGGGCCAGAACATAGGGTGATTGATATTCCCGGAAAAGTGGCACATGCTGCAGCGCTTCAATCAAACCAAAGTATGCTTTGATAAATATAAAAAGTCATATATATTTTCGCATGCATGGATTTCGGTTCTGCTAGACGCTCCAGTCTTCGCTGCCTCAAGTGCGATCGATTTGGATGCCCGAACAGGTTGGGTGCGCAGCGAAATCGATCGGCAAGCAAACTGAAACGTGGTTTCAGGGGGAGGTGAAGTGTGAATACGAACAGAAGGCAATTCCTGGGACTGGCGGCAGGTGGCGTGGCACTCGGTGCAGTGCCGCTTGCCACGGTGCGGGCGCAATCGGTGAAGACCAATGCGCGGATCTTGATCCTCGGTGCTGGTGCTGCCGGTGCTGCACTGGCCAACCAGCTCTCGGACAGGCTTGAGGGTGCCCGGATCACCATCATGGATGCCCGCAAGCAGCATTATTACCAGCCAGGTTTCACCCTGATTGCGGCGGGCCTGAAGCCCGCTGACTATTCGGTCTCCACTACGGCTGAATGGTTGCCGCGCGGAACAGAATGGATCGAAGAAGCTGCCGCCGAAATCGATCCGGAGGCCAAACGCGTTGTGACGACAAGCGGCAAGACGGTTGAGTATGACTTCCTGTTCGTCACGACGGGTCTGAAGCTCGATTATGACGCGATTGAAGGCATGTCGGTCGATCTGATCGGCAGGGACGGCATCGGTTCCGTCTATGCGGGCCCGGATTATGCACAGAAAACCTGGGAGGAGATGCGACGCTTCACCGAAAGGGGTGGCGTCGGCCTCTTCTCCAGGCCGGCCACGGAAATGAAATGCGCTGGTGCGCCGCTGAAATACACCTTCCTGACCGAGGACTATGCGACGCGGAAAGGCACCCGCAGCAAGACCAAGCTCATCTATGCGGCAAACAACAAGTCGCTTTTCGGTGTACCGATTGTCAGCGAAAAGGTCCGCATGCTGTTCGAGGAGCGTGGCATTGATACGGTCTATGATCATGTGATGACGAAGATTGATCCGGTGCGCAAGATTGCCACTTTCGCCACGCCAGAGGGTGAGAAGGAAATAGGCTATGACTTCACCAATGTCATTCCGCCCATGCGTGCCCCGGATGTGATCCGAAACAGCCCGCTGCCCTGGACGGATAAATGGGTGGATCAGGGCTGGGTCGAGGTCGATCAGAAGACGCTTCGCCATCTGCGCTATCCGGAGGTCTTTGCTGTCGGTGACATTGCCGGCGTTCCAAAAGGCAAGACTGCAGCCAGCGTCAAATGGCAGGTCCCGGTTGCTGTTGATCACCTTGTGGCACAGATCGACGGGCGCGAAAGCAAAGAGGTCTATGACGGCTACACGTCCTGCCCGCTGATAACCCGCATCGGCAGCGCCATGCTCATTGAGTTCGACTACAAGAACAATCTGGTGCCTTCCTTCCCAGGCTTGATCGCCCCGCTGGAAGAGCTCTGGATTTCATGGCTGATGAAGGAAATCGCATTGAAACCAACCTACAACGCCATGCTGCGCGGTCGCGCCTGAGGAGGACATCATGAAGGAAATGACGCTCGGCATGCTCCTTGCCGTATTCGAGGAAATCTTTGGTTCGACCCTCTTCTGGGTCATGGCGGCAACGGCTGCCGTCATCACCCTCGCCTATCTTTATGTGCTGATCCGCGACCGGCAGGTTTCCTGGCGCAAATTCCTATGGGCGCAGGTTGCCATGCCCTTTGGTGCCGTGGCGGCTGTCTGGTTCGTTCAGGCCATCACGCGCTCGGGTTTTGCCGACATAGGAGGGCCAATTGACGTGATTGTGCTGCTCGGCGTTGCGGCCATGGGTGCCGTGGGTTTGGCAGTCCTCGTCTACACGGTTCAGTCCCTGCTCAATCCCCCGGCAAGGGGCTGACGATGAGAGGTATGGCAGATCATTCCACGAGGTCTGCCATACCTCGCCCGATACGGATTGATTGCCGCAAGGGGTTATTGTTCGGAAAGGATCGTGACGGGACGATCCCACTGGATCAGGACAACGCATCCGGTATCGCTCCATACCGAATGCTCGCTCCCCATCTCGTTGACGACGTAAGAACCGACACCGTAATCGCCAAATTCGTCTGACTGAACGCCGTGCAGGACGAAAATCGTCTCAAGGCCTTCATGCCGGTGGCGGGGTACGGATGCGCCGGCCTCATAATTCAGCAATGCGACGCCCGGCTGGTCGAGCTCGAAAGGTTTGATCCAATGGACGGTCACGCCCTCCCTGAACCATTCGAATTCCAGCGTCTTCCAACCGCCGTTCAACAAGCTCTCACGCGTCGTTTCAGGCATTGATCCCCTCCAGAACGTCCGTGAGATGAGCCGTCCAGCCCACGATCCCGCCCTGGGCCCGGATCATCTCGAGTGCAGCCTGCTTGAACTCGGGGAAGTAGCTCGCCGTCGCCTCCTCCACGAGCAAACAGTCATAACCACGGTCATTGGCCTCGCGCATCGTCGTTTGCACGCAGACTTCCGTCGTCACACCCGCAAACACCAGCTGACGGATGCCTCGCTCCTGCAAGATGTCACCAAGCCTTGTGGCATAGAAAGCGCCTTTGCCCGGCTTTTCGATGACGAGTTCCCCTTCGATCGGGGCCAGTTCAGGCAGGATCGCAGTGCCGGGTTCCCCCGCAATCAGAATGCGGCCCATGGGGCCGTGATCGCCGATACGCAGGGTCGGGTTGCCGCGGTTGCGTTTGGCGTCCGGCAGGTCAGACAGGTCCGGCTTGTGACATTCCTGGGTGTGAATGACGGGTAGCCCGGCATTTCGGAAGGCTTCGAGCAGCCTCTTCACTGCCGGGATGATCACTGAAACGCGGCTGACATCATTGCCCAGTGTCTCACCAAAGCCGCCGGGCTCCGTAAAGTCACGCTGCATATCGATGACAATGAGCGCAACAGACCTGGGGTCGAGCGGGAAGGGGAAGGGGAGAGCCTTGATTTCCAACATCAGTGATGCCCCGCCATATGGGCGCCGATGACGCCGACCTCGGCATCGCGTGCCGCTGTTTCGAAAACCAATCTTCCGTCAGACATCACCAGAATCCGATCACACATTTCCAGAAGTTCATCGAGGTCTTCCGAAACCAGAAGCACTGCTGCACCGCTATTGCGCGCCTTCATGATGCGTGCCCGGATTTCGGCAACGGCGGAAAAGTCCAGACCGAAACAGGGGTTCGACACGATCAGCAGATCGACCTCGCCGGTAAGCTCCCGTGCCAGAACCGCGCGCTGGACATTGCCGCCGGAAAGTGAGGCGATCGGCGAGGCCGGCGAGGCTGTCTTGACCTTGAACTCTGAAATCAACCCTTCGGCCCGACGGCGGATTTCCTTGGGATTGATGAAGCGCGCCAGGCTTCCGTCAAGTCTCAAGTCGAAACTGCGAAAGGCAAGGTTTTCCGCGACACTCATTCTGGGCGCACAGGCATTCTGCAGCGGTTCTTCGGGAATGAAGCGAACATTATGGCTCCGGCTTTCGGCCCGGGTAGCGCGATAGGCTGTATCCTTAACCCGTATCTCGCCTGCTTCAACGGGTCGCTGACCCGCCAGGATCTCCAGCAGTTCCTTTTGGCCATTGCCCGAAATTCCGGCGATCCCCACGATTTCCCCGGCGCGCACACTCAGCTCGTCGATGACGATTTCCTTCAGTCCGCTGCGGTCTGCGGCCCGGACCTTCCTGATGTCCAGAACGCTTCTCCCCTCGTCGTGAACGGTTTTCCGGCTATCAAGCTCGACAAGACGGACATCGCCGATCATCATCTGGGCCATGTCATGCGTTGTCAGCTCTGACGTTGCGCCAGACCCTGCCAGTTTGCCCTTCCGCAAAACCGATACATGATCGGCAAATTTCGTCACTTCGTGAAACTTGTGGCTGATCATCAGCGCCGTCAGTTCACCACGTTCTGTCATGCCACGCACCAGACCCAGCATGTCATCGGCCTCTGCCGGAGTGAGAACCGATGTCGGTTCGTCAAGGATCAGAAAGCGGCGTCCGAGATAGAGTTGCTTGATGATTTCAAGCTTCTGCTTCTCTCCGGCAGCGAGTTCGCGAACCGGCCGGTCAAGCGGAATCTGGAAGGGCATCCTGTCCATAAAGGCCGAAAGGGCCTTCTTCTCAATCGTCCAGTCGATGACAGCGGGCACTTCATTTCGACTGATCACAAGATTTTCCGCACCAGTCAGCGAGGGAACCAGCGTGAAATGCTGGTAGACCATTCCCAGGCCGTGGGCGGCGGCGTCCCGAGGCGAGGCGATCTCCACCTCCCGGTTTTGTATCAGAAGCTGCCCGGAAGTCGGTCGATAGAACCCCATGATACACTTGACGAGTGTCGATTTGCCGGCTCCGTTTTCGCCAAGCAGAGCGTGGAACGAGCCAGGCTGAACCTTGATCGACACCTGGTCGAGCGCGGTAAAGCTCCCGAACCGCATGGTCATGGATGCGGTCTCGATGCCCAGGGCCTTGTCCGTTTTTCCAGGCAGGGCAATCTCTCCACTCATGGCAACTGGCTCACAAGTGTTGTCGAATTCGAGACGGAGCCGAAGACCCCGCCCTGCATCTTGACCATCTTGATCGCCGCCAGATGGTTGCCGTAGTCCGTCGCGCCGCAGCAGTCTTCCAGCAGGAGGCATTCGAAACCGCGGTCATTGGCCTCGCGCATGGTGGTCGATACACAGACATCCGTGGTGATGCCCGTCAGGATGATGTTTTCGATCCGCTTCTGGTTCAGAATGAGTTCCAGATCGGTTGCACAAAAAGATCCTTTGCCAGGCTTGTCGATGATTGTCTCACCGGGAAGGGGGTAAAGCTCGGGGATGATGTCCCAGCCGGGTTCACCGCGGACAAGGATGCGACCGCATGGGCCAGTATCGCCAATTCCGGCACCTATGCGTTGGGAGCGCCACCTTTTGTTGGCAGGCAGGTCGGCAAGATCCGGGCGATGACCTTCACGGGTATGAATGATGTGATAGCCCTTGGCGCGCATGGCGGCCAACACCGATTTGATCGGTTCGATCGGCGCCTGCACCAGCGATAGGTCATAGCCCATGTGGTCGACATAACCGCCCTTGCCGCAGAAATCCGTCTGCATGTCGATGATGATCAGAGCGGTGTTGTCGGGTCGAAGCTCGCCATTATAGGGCCAGTTGTAGGGGTCACCTTCAATGTAATGGGTCTTCCGATCGATCATCTTGTCCATGCTATGCTCCTATTCACCGGCAAGCTTGTAGGTTTCACCGAAGCGACGGTGAGGTTTGTCGAAGCCGCAGGACGTCCCGTCCTTCACCTTGATCTCGTCTTCCCAGGGAAGCCGGTATTTGCCCGCGATCAGGTCATGCATGTAGGTGTAGGGTGCGTCCTGAGCCCCGCCATCGACGGCGACATAGCCGCGATGACCGAATTGGTAGATGTTGTTTTCGACGCCCCAGCCCAGACGTGCCTCACGTATGAGATCGGGTCTCACCTCCGCCGTGATGATCTCGTTCACGCGACCGCTGGTGCCATGCGCGATGATCGTGCCATCGAAATTGCAGATCATGCCTTCGCCCATGGAATCGAAGGTCCCGTCTGTCCCGCACATGCAGACGCTGGCAGTCACCATCAGGTTACAGAAGGCGTTGGACTGATTGGTGAATTTCCAGCTCTCGCGAATGGGAGCGGTATACCCTGCCGTGCGGATCATGATCTCGGCACCCTTGTAGGCGCATTCCCGCGCCATTTCCGGGAACATGCCATCATGGCAGATGATCAGCGCAATCCTGGCCCCCTTGGGACCTTCGATCACCGGGATGCCCAGATCTCCCGGTTCCCATGGTTCCACAGGCACCCACGGGTGCATCTTGCGATAATAGAGTTTCAGTTCGCCCTGGTCGTCGATGATGATGCCGGAGTTGAAAGGCATGCCGCCCGGGTTCAGCTCCATGATCGAGAAGCAGCCCCAGATATGGTTGGCCTTGCAGGCGGCCTTGAAAGCCGCCACTTCCGGACCATCGAGCGAGCACATGATCTCGGGATTGATATCCATGGACAGGCCGTGAAGTGCATATTCCGGGAAGATCACCAGATCCATTCCGGGCTGGTTTCGCCGTGCCTTGCCCACAAGGTCGACAATGACGTTCGTCTGGTGCGCGAGGTCGGCCTTGGTCACGGTATTCGGCAACTGCAGCTGTACCAGGCCAATCCCGACCCCGTGTTCGGATTTGTTCAGTCCACCTAGACCATTCATGTGGTTCTCCAATCGGAAAGCGTTACTTGGTCAGAGACAATGCGCCCGGCGCTCCGGTCAGTGATCGCGTCGGTGACGATGTGGCGATCATGATGATCAGGGTGAGCACATAGGGTGCGGCGTAGAAGAGATAGTAGCCGGACGTGATGCCGACGGATTGCAGGGCGGGGCCGAGGGCGCCGGCTCCACCGAACAGCATCGAGGCGGCGAGACATCCCAAGGGGTTCCAGCGTGCAAAGATGACGAGAGCAACTGCCATCAGGCCCTGGCCGGAGGAAATTCCTTCGTTCCAGGAACCGGGATAGAACAGCGACAGATAGGCACCGCCAATCGCGGCCAGTGCCCCGCCGGCAGTCGTCGCTGCCAAACGGACGAGGTCCGGACTGATGCCCATGGCGCGCGCTGCATCCGAACTGTCTCCGACCACACGCAGCACAAGGCCGATCCTCGTGTTGCGCAGGGCCCAGGAGAGAAAGAGGGCGAGCATGATCCCGATCAGGAACAGGATATTGATGTTCAGTGCGGCCTGGACCTGCGGATAGCTTGACCAGGCCCCGAAGGAGATGGACGGGAGCTTGGGGGCAGACGGCTGGATGAAAGGCTTCCCGAGAAAGAAGGCAAGACCCAGACCGAATTGCATCATCGCAATGCCGATGGCGATGTCATTGACCTTCGGAAACTTGCAGATGAAGCCGTGCACGAGACCGAAGGCTGCGCCGCCAACCATTGCGGCAAGCACGCCAAGCCAGGGCGAACCGGTCAGGACAGCGGTGCCATAGGCAGCCATCGCACCAAAGACAAGCGTGCCTTCAAGACCGAGATTGATACGTCCGGAACGCTCGGTCAGCATTTCGCCGAGGCTGACAAAAATGAAGGGCGTCGAGACGCGGATTGCCCCGGCCAGGATTGCCAGAGGAACACCCCATAGGCCGATATCGCTGCCTTCCATCACTGGGCTCCCTTGCTGGTCTCGGCTCGTGTCCAGAGATCGGGGTTGAACATCCGGAAGCGACCATAGAGCGTTTCCGAAAAGAGCACGGCTATGAACAAGGTGCCCTGCAGCAACAGGACCGTTGCGTCCGGCAGATCCATTCGTCTCTGGATCAACCCGCCGGATGCATCAATGCCACCCAGCAGGATGGCGATCGGGATGATGGCGAGCGGATTGTGACGGGCCAGAAAGGCGACGAGAATGCCGGTATAGCCATAACCCGCCGCCAGGGACCCGTTGGCGCTGCCCTGAACCGCAGCAACCTCCATCATCCCGGCAAGTCCGGCAAAGGCGCCTGCGAGCGCGGTGAAACCGACGATCAGACGCCCCACCGGAAGGCCCTGGATTTGTGCAGCACGCAGGTTCCCGCCGGCGACGCGGGCGGCAAAACCGGCTGTCGTCCACTCGATGATGATATAGGACACGACACAGGCGATGATGCCCACGATCAGTCCCCAATGCACATCCATGCCGGGAATGTGGCCGATCATGGCCTCAGCCGGCAGGGGTGCCGTCGACGGCTTGTTCAGACTTGCAGGATCGCGTAGAGGCCCCTCGATCAGATGGTTCATGAGCGCGATGGCGATATAGGCGAGCAGGAGCGAGGCGATGGTCTCGTTGACACCACGGTAGTGGCGCAGAAAACCGGACAATCCGATCCAGGCACCACCAACCACCATGCCCGCGATCGCCATCACGGCCCATAGGGCCCATGGACCGGACATTCCCACCAGTGGCAGTGCCACGGCTGCTGCCGCCAGGCCGCCGAGAACGACGGCGCCTTCAGCGCCGATGATGGTGAGCCCCAGCCTTGCGGGTAGGGCCACACAAAGCGCTGTCAGAAGAAGTGGAGCAGCGCGGCTCAGCGCATTTTGAAACGAGAACCAGCTGCCGAAACCGCCCTGATACATCAGCTGGAAGAGCTGAAGAGGGGACTTTCCGAGAAATGCAATGAATATTGCAAAGACGGTGAGCCCGGCAAGAACGGCAATCGATCCGATGACCACGGGTTCGGCCCTTCTTGAAAGCCATTCCAGTACCGGTCGGAGATCTCCGACCGGCACGGATGGGCCGACATGCCTCGGGCTTTCAAGCTCTGCCGTCATGGCTGCAGCTCCCCTGACTTCAAGAGGTTGAGCCGATCACGCCTTCGACCAGATAGCCCATGCTTTCGAGCTCGATCGCATCTTCCACGAGGTCACTTGTCACAACCACATTGCCGTTATTGTCCTTGAGGCCCGTCTTGAAGACCGAATAGCCGCCCTTCATCATCTCGGCCTTGGTGGCTTCGAACTTGTTGCGCGCCTCCTCCGAAACGGCCGGGCCGAGAGGGCTCATCTTGACGAAACCGTCTTTCAGACCGCCGCGCACGAAATTGCCCATGGGCTCGCCCGTCTGGGCTTTCTTGATGAAATCGGTATAGACATTGCCCCAGGCCCATTCCGCGCCGGTCAGATATTTTTCCGGCGCCAGCGGGCTCTGATTGGCGTGATAGCCGCAGACAAATGCCCCGCGACCCGCAGCGGTTTCGACCACGACCTTCGGGCTGTCGACGTGGCAGGTGATGACGTCGGCACCCTGGTCGATCAGGGCATTGGTCGCTTCCGCTTCCTTGACGGCCAGGGACCACTCGCCGGTGAAGATGACCTGGCAGGTTATGGTGGGATCGACCGAACGCGCGCCCAGCAGGAAGGAATTGATGTTCTGGACCACCTGAGGAATAGGCTTGGCCGCGATAAAGCCGATCTTCTTGCTGGTCGAGGCATAACCCGCCGCAATCCCGTTGAGATACTGGCCCTGGCCGATATAGCCGAAATAGGATCCGGTATTCATCGGATGTGTCCCCTCCTTCCACAGTCCTCCGCAATGGCGGAATTGCGCGTCGGGATATTTTGCCGCCATGGCCAGCATATGGGGATCGAAATAGCCGAAGGATGTCGGGAAAAGGACGGATGCGCCGTCGAGATTGATCATCGATTCCATCGACTTCTGCACTTCGACGGTTTCGGGAACGTTTTCCTCCTCGATCACGGTTACGCCGGGCATGGCCTTGAGGATTGCGGCACCTTCGGCATGGGCCTGGTTGTAGCCGAAATCATCCTTGGGGCCGACATAGATGAAGCCTACCGTCAATGCGGTCTGCGCCACTGCTGGAGCCATGAAGGCGCCAGGGAGCAAGGTCGCTCCGGCGACGCCTGCGGCGGAAGTCTTCAAGAAACTGCGGCGAGTGATGGTTTTGATGGTGCTCATATCCGTTCCCCTGGTTTGGCGCTGGCCGTTCTTCATGTTCAGCAAAAAGTGTATGCAATCGCTGTGCCAGCACCTTAACGCATTGAAATACAGCGATTTAAAATGCGTTGATCTTGATATCGCTCAAACTGTATGCAGTTCGCAGAAGCGGTTGAACAGGAATTGTGCAGTGCCGCGATCAGGCCCCTGGGCGTCCGGCCCCGATTGGTGCCTTGGGCGGACAGTGCGGAAGATTGAGGCCCGACGGCCCGGCCGCAATTTGACTCGGTAACCGTGCTTTGGCATCTGTATGCAGTTGAAAAAGGCGGGACTGGATGTTGAACAAGCCTGACAAGCGCGTGGTGACAAGAGCCGGAACAACGGTTGAACAGATGGTGCGCGCCATCGCCGATCTGATCGTGACAGGCGCTCTGAGGCCGGGCGAAAAACTGGACGAGGTTTCTTTGGCGGGGCGCTTTGATGTGTCGCGCACACCCGTTCGCGAGGCGTTGAGGCAACTTTGCGCCATGGGCCTTGTCGACCGGCAGCCGAACAAACGGGCGGTGGTTACCAATGTGAGCGGCAAGCATCTGCATGCCATGTTCGAAGCCATGGCTGAACTGGAGGCGGTTTGCGCAAGACTGGCTGCGCAGCGGATGACATCGGTCGAGCGCAAGGAATTGCGGGACATGCATCAGGCGTCAAAGCGGTTTGTCGACGCTTCGGGTGGTGAGGATTACGCTGCCTACAACACGGAGTTCCATACTCAGATCTATCGAGGCGCCCACAATGACTACATCTTCGAGCTGGTGACTGCCACGCGCGCTCGGCTGTCGCCGTTTCGCCATGCGCAGTTCCGGTTGGAAGGACGATTGTCGCAGTCCTGGCGCGAGCATGACCGGATCGTTGAAGCCATCATCAGTGGCCAGGCGGACGAGGCGGCCAAAGCTGCCTATGATCATGTTTCGATTGTCAGCGAAGCCAGCGCGAGCTTCGCTCTGCCTCGTTGAACACGCAGATCACGGCAATCCCTTTCGCCGTGCAGCACATGGGTGAAGAGTGACAGCTGCCGTAGGGTGAGCTTTTAGTCCGACCCTTCAATTCACCTGCGACAGCCGCCAACTGGAATAGCAACGGTCTTTTGCAGCGCGAAACACTCCACTCAATCTTGAAGCGATTGACGCATGCGCAATTCTGTTCAAGGAAAGTATGATGTGGAGGATATTCAACCTTTTCCTGCCAGACCGAAAAAGCAATTCGAGAATAATCTCCCAATATTTGGGGTGTCTTGTTGTGTTTTTCGTCACAGGCGATTCATCTTAAACAATTTAATCGTGCATGCCCCTCGTGGGGAGGTTGCATCGTCCGAAGGCTTTACGGTAACGTTTCATCACGAGCTTGATAGGTCGAGGACAGACACATGAAAAAGCTACCCAACTCAATCGACGTTCACGTGGGGGCCCGAATTCGGCTGCGCCGCAGGACGATTGGCATGAGTCAGGAGACGCTCGCCGATGGGCTTGGCATTACCTTTCAGCAGGTGCAGAAGTATGAAAAGGGCATGAACCGCGTGGGCGCAAGCCGCCTGCAGAACATTGCCGAAATCCTCAATGTGCCGATCCCCTATTTCTTCGAGGAAAGCCCGGGGATGCTTGGTGAAAGCATGGACATGGGGGCAAACGAACTCAACGACTTCATGAGCTCCAAGGAAGGCATTGCGCTCGCCAGCGCATTTCTCGCGATTGAAGACAAGCGCATACGTCAGAACATCATGAATTTGTTGCGGTCTCTTGGCCCCTCCGCATCGACCCAGTCGGATAGCGATAGCGCCATTCACGCCTCCCATTGAGGAACAATGACTTACCGGCTGACCACCTTGGGAAGCTGTCGCCTCGAGACCGAGGCAGGGGAGATTGTAAACGTCTCCCATCTCGCAATCGTCATGCTCGCCTTTCTCGTGGATCGGGATGCCCCGATGACGCGACGCGATATTGCCGAGCTTTTGTGGCCTGGAAATCGCGAAGCGGCAGCGACCAATCTCCGATCCTTGTTGAGACGTCTTGGCGCCATAAGCCCCGACCTTGTCGCCTCCCTGACCCAGGGCGGAATGACCCATCTGGTGGCGGATAAACAGACGGTCGCAAGCGACCTGTTCCTGTCGCCGCTTCACACGCCGCTTGAGCGGTTGAGACTGGCAACCGACGCTGTTCTAAAGCGCTTTCTCCCGACCGAAGGGGAGGGGTCGAGGCCGGTGGACCTCTGGGTAAGGGACGTCAGAACGCGACATGTGGCGCGTTTGCGATCCGAATTTCTCGGTTTCGACCCCTCCTCGCTGCTGGACGAGGCAAGGGCGGAACTGCAGAGAGCGGCAGTCATTCTGCTTGAACGTGACCCGCATGACGAGGCTGTTCGTGCCTTCCTGACACCAAGCAGGCAACCGGCACTGGTAATGGCAGGCCATTCGCCGCTCCTTGACATCGCAGCCCCCGGTCAGTGGGAGTTCGCGCGCGGCGCCGCTGAGGCGACACTTGCCTGGACGCCGCCGCGTGTGGCGCTCCTGCCGCCCGAAACCACGGATGCGGCAGGCCAGGCCGGATCCGTGGCGAATGCGCTGATTGAGGACCTGACCATCGATCTATGCGCCAGCCGCGCCGTCTCGGTCGTTGCCCCCTATACATCGCAACAGATCCGCGCCTCGAAGGACAAGGCCGAGATGCTGCAGCGGCATCGCGTTGTCTATGCCCTTGATAGCCAGAGATCCGGAGACAAGCTCTTCGTGCAGCTGGTCTTCATGCCGACGGACGAGGTGATCTGGGCCACGCGTTTTCATCTCGATCCCCGCTCCGTCAGCGATCAAAGACGCGAAATGGCCGATGCGATCAAGGGTTCGATCATGCATATGATGGCCTCCCAGGCCTCCTATTCGCAGGATTTCGCCAGTCATCCGGATGCCTATTTCACCTATCTTCGCGGCGTCCAGAGCCTGTCTGAATTGACCTTGCCAGCCGTGCGGCGCGCCCGTCGGCATTTCCGCGAGGCGCTTGAGCACAGACGTGATTTCGGCGTGGCCATGGCCGGCATTTCACGCACGCTGAGCTTCGAATGGCTTCTGACCGCTCGCGGCGACAAAGATCTGCTGCTGGAGGCCGAACGGCTTTCGCGAAAGGCCATGGAGCAGAATCCAGAATTGGCAGGCGCCTATAAGGAGCTGGGTGTCAGTCAGCTCTACCTCGGCAAGATCGATGACAGCGTGGAGGCGCTGGCGCGGGCCGAGGAACTCAGTCCGAATTATGCAGATGTTCTATACAGTCATGCTGACAGTCTTGTGCATGCTTCTGATCCGCAGGCGGCACTCGTCAAGATAATGCTCGCGATGGATCTGAATCCCGAAATGCCAGATGTTTATCTTTGGACAGCAGCTGGTGCGAGCTTCTTTCTGTACCAGTTTCCGCAGGCCCTTGAATACATCGGTCGAATGAATGATTCGGCAGCAGCCGACAGATTGGCTGCTGCATGTTGGGCCATGATTGGTGAAACAACAAATGCAAAGCGCTGTCGAGATCGAGTTTTGAAGGTAAATCCCAGCTTTGATCTTGAAACGTGGATAAAGGCAGTTCCGCACAAGGAAAAATGGCAAGACGAGCTTTACCGCGATGCTTTGGTCAAGGCGGGTTTCTCATAACGGAGATTTCTAATGTCTAAAGTAGTAGTAATTGGGCTTCCTGGTGAACAGGGACTGTGGGTAGCTGATCTTGGGAACGGAACGGTGTCTGCGTTGCAAGAACCGTTTACTGGTACGCTGGGGTCCGCTGACTCCCTTCGCGGGAGCGGCGCGGCTATTGTTAAAGGTGTGGATCTTGCCCTTGCCTTTGGCTCGATGGAAGAAATTGCACAAAGTCACCACGAAAACTGAAGATATGTCAGTCCAACTCCTTTTGGTCTTCAATGCTTTGTTGAAAGTCGAGTGAGGCTTGGAACGATCAAATGGACGTTGTAACTTACCGTTCCTGTTCTGCAGGCGAGACCTTTGATCGGGTCTCGCCTTTTCTGTATCGGCTTGGCATTACACGGGTTGCGCGGCAGACAGGGCTGGACAAGATAGGCATACCGGTGTGGTGCGCCGTTCAGCCCAATGCCCTTGCCATCGTCATTGCTCAGGGCAAGGGGCTTGACAACGAGGCAGCCCGGACCTCCGCCGTCATGGAAGCAGTGGAACGTTCCGTAGCGACAGCGCCATGTTGTCGTGTCATCACCTCCAGTCGCGCTGTCTTCGAGGAGAAGACCATCCGCCATGATCGGCTTGACGAGCTGCTGGCTGCAAAAACGCAGCCGCTTGCAATGGATGAGGCGCTTGAATGGGTCGCCGCACGACATCTGCTTACTGGCGAGGAAGTATGGCTGCCCTATGATGCCGTTCATCTTGATCGATCGCTGGATCACAGGCGCTATTGGCAGTCTTCCGACGGTCTTGCTTCGGGCAATCATCGAGAGGAGGCCATTCTGCATGGTCTGCTGGAGCGCATCGAACGCGATGCCCATACGCTCTGGCAGATAACTCCGCCAAACCGCCGTTATGCCCGTCGCCTCGATCCGGCAAGTCTCGTTCTTCCCGAACTCCGGATCATGGTGGAGCGGATCGAACAGGCGGGGCTCGAGATTGCCATCTTCGACATGACGAGTGATCTTTCGCTCCCGGCGATTACGGCTCTTCTCGCGCCACGGGATCGCAAGGCCCTCCCGGTGTTGCGTCATGTGGAGGTGACGCTGGGCTGCGGGGCGCATGCGCATCCTGAGGTTGCAGTTTCTCGCGCTGTCAGCGAGGCGGTCCAGTCGCGCATGACATTCATTGCCGGTGCCCGCGATGACCACCTGCCGCAGATTTTCGAGCAGCCTGCGTCAAGCGATACACTGGTGGCTTTCGATGCGGTTCCATCCATTGCCCTGTCATCGCTTCCAAGCTTCGATGCCGCAAACACGGCCTCTGCCTTGCAGGCCGTGCTTGACCGGCTTTCAAACAGGCGTATCGACCGGCTTTATGCCGTCGATCTGTCCCCCGAGTGGCTGCCGGCATCAGTGGTAAAGGTGATCGCTCCTCAGCTCGAGAACCCGGACGGCGAGAGGCGGCAGCGCTTCGGCATGCGGGCGATATCGAGGGCACTGCAATGAAGATTGTCTTTGTCGGACCGAGCCTGCCGGATGCCGATCTTCATCTCGGGGAGGGGCTCTCCCTGCATCCCCCTGCGCGCCAGGGTGACATCATGAACGCGCTTTCCAGGGGCGCGACAGCGATCGGCCTGATCGACGGTTTTTTCGAGGGTGTGGCCCCGGTCTGGCACAAAGAGCTGCTTTACGCGCTTTCGAAAGGGGTTGCCGTTTATGGCGCCTCCAGCATGGGTGCTCTTCGTGCAGCCGAGTGTGCAGCCTTCGGCATGATTGGTGTCGGACGGATCTTTGAGGACTACCGGGACGGCAGACGGGATGATGATGCCGATGTGGCCCTGCTGCATGGACCGGCGGAGCTGGGTTATCCGGCTCTGACTGTGCCGATCGTCAATATTGATGGAACGCTTGACGAAATCTCCCGCCACAATTCCATGCCGCGTGAGGATGTCAGTCGTCTGCAACAGGCAGCAAGGCAGATATTCTACAAGGAAAGAAGCTGGAAACGCGTTGTTGTCGAGGCGGGACTCGATTGGGCGCATGTAGGTCCAATTCTTCATGTCCATCAATGGGACCAGAAGCGGCTGGATGCTCTCGCTCTCCTGGCCTGTCTCAAGTCCGATGACGCGCCTGTTTGCGCGCCTATGGATTGGTCTTTCAACACAACACCCGTATGGCGGCGCCTTTACTCTGCGTCAGGTTGAATCATTCCTCTCATGACTTGCCGTAAGGTGACCTATACGTGTGCAACGCTTTTGCAACGCGTGGCAACGCCCAAAGCATGCGATAAGGCTGTAAATCAGCAACCTGGGGTAAGGGGCATTGCCGATGTCGGACCAAACTGTCTATTCGAGTGAAAGGGATCAGGAGCTTCTGGCTCTGATCAACATGACCGGCTACCTGATGGGTGTCGCCGGAGCGGTCGGAGCGTCGTCGGCGCTTGAGCACCTCAATGCAGCGCGCGATGCATTGGCTGCCGAGTTGGAATCCCAGAATGGAAACACGCTCGACAAGGCCAATCTTCTGCATTGGGCCTCCGCGCGTACGGGCAGCTGCTGAGGTTTCTGATTGCTCGCACACACTCACCTGTTGCAATGAACGCGGATCGTTAGTCTATTGCTCGCGATCCGGTTCTTTGCGAGAAGGTGTGCATGTCTCTGGAACAAGTCTTCGTTCTCGCACTGGTCGTTATCGTTTTTCTGAGTTTCCTTCGGGAATTCTATCCGCCGGAGGTAACAGCGCTCGGCGCTTCGGCAGCACTCCTGGCCACCGGCATTGTTGATACCGTTGATTTTCTTCGCGTTTTCAGTTCCTCTGCTCCCATCACGATTGCCATGATGTTCATCATCTCGGCCTCGCTGGAGCGGACCGGCGTGGTCGCCATCGTCGGTGAATTCATGAAAACCCATGCGCGGGGATCCTATCTGAGAGCCATGCTGATCATGATGACCAGTACGGTCGCGGCCTCTGCCTTCATGAACAACACGCCGGTGGTGATCCTGCTGACGCCCATCATGATCTCCGTGGCGGCAAGTGTGGGCGTTGCCCCGTCCCGTCTGCTGATACCGCTTTCCTTTGCGGCAATCTTCGGTGGAACCCTGACACTTGTCGGAACCTCCACCAATATCTTGGTGAGCAGCGTCGCGGTGGAGGCCGGCCAGCCGGCCATTTCCATGTTCGAAATGACAGGGGCGGGTCTCGTCTTTGCCATGGTCGGCATGGTCTACATGGTCTTTGCCGGGCGCTTCCTTTTGCCTGATCGTGCCTCGCTGGCGAGCGTTCTCGGGCAGGAAACGAAACGCAAGTTCATGGCGCGCCTTCTCATTCCGACAGCATCGCGCTATTGCGGCAAGAAGCTCGCCGATCTGCCGTTCAACACGGCCGAAACACGGATCATCGACGTCATTCGTGGTGAAACCTCTCTTCGGCAGTCGTTGGATGATGTTGTCCTCGACGCTGGTGACCGGGTTGTCCTGAAAAGCGATACGGGTGAACTCCTCGGCCTCAAGGAAGACGGTCATGTCGAGTTCCGCGATATCTCGGACACGGGTTTCGTGCCGGTGACGGCAGAACAGACGGTGCTGATGGAGGCCAGTATCGGGACAAGTTCGCATTTGCGCGGCAGGGCTCTGAGCGACCTCAACCTCAGGCGTGCCTATGGCATCTATGTGATGGCCGTTCACCGCAATGACCATAACATTTCCGACCGGATCAACGATCTGCGTCTGCAATTTGCCGATACACTGCTCCTCGAGGGTCCGCCGGATGGCATTCGCCGCTTGATGGATGATGGCGGCATCATCAATCTGTCGACCCCGACTGATCGGCCGACGCGCCGGACCAAGGCCCCGATCGCAATCGCCACCATTCTCGGTGTCATGCTCCTTGGCGCGCTGGATGTCATGCCTATTGCAGGCCTTGCCCTGATTGGCGCCGTCATCGTGATGATGACCCGTTGCATTGATCCGGAAGAGGCCTTCAATTCGATCGACTGGCGTATTCTGTTCCTGATTTTCGGTATGCTGGGCCTCAGCATGGGGATCGAGGAAACGGGTGCGGCGCAGCTGATTGTCGAAAGCGCGGTGCATAATATCGGCTTTGTCGGGCCGCTGACGGTCCTGGCGGCCGTCTATATCCTCACAAGCCTTCTGACCGAAATGATCAGCAACAATGCGGTTGCGGTGCTGATCGGTCCGATCGTCATCGGCCTTGCGGTCGAGCTCGGTTATGATCCGCGCCCCTTCATCATGGCTGTCATGTTCGCCGCGTCGGCGAGTTTTGCAACGCCGATCGGCTATCAGACCAACACATTCGTCTATGGCGCGGGAGGCTACAAGTTTCACGACTTCCTGGTGGTCGGGCTGCCGCTCAACATCCTCTTTGCGATCGTTGCCGTTATCGTCATCCCGATATTCTTTCCCTTCTGACCGGCCAGTGCACTGCTGGCCGGGCCGTCCGGGCAAACAGGGGATGGCGTCAGGCCTTGGCGCGCGTCTGGAAGGCGAGCCGCATCTGCTTTTCGGTCTCCACCAGGGCGAAGAATGTCATTCCCACAGCGACGATCAGCACGCCGTCGAGCAAGGGGACAGACTGTGTTCCAAAGACGGCCTGCATGAAGGGCAGATAGGTGATGGCGAATTGCGCCAGTGTCACGCTGATGACGCAGATCCAGATGACCTTGGTCCCGCGCACCGCCTCCCAGGTGAGCGACGTGCCGTACATGTTGCGAATGAAGAAGAGATTGAAGATTTCGAGGACCACGAGCGTGTTCATCGCCATGGTCTGGGCCAGTTGCACCGGATGTCCCTTGTCAAGGGCGTAGAAGTAGATCCCGAACACCGCGATCAGAAAGAGGGTTGAAATGAAGGCGATCCGCCAGACCAGTCCACTGGTCAGAAGCGGTTCGTCGCGGCGACGAGGCGGTCGGTGCATGGTTCCGGTTTCCGAAGGCTCAAAGGCAAGCGCAAGGCCGAGTGTGATCGCCGTCACAAGATTGACCCAGAGGATCTGGACGGCAGTGACGGGAAGCGCCAGTCCGGCCAAGAGGGCCACAACAATCGTCATGGCTTCGCCGGCATTGGTCGGAAGCGTCCAGCTGATCACCTTCTGGATATTGTCGTAGACGGTTCGGCCTTCACGCACGGCTGCGGCAATCGAGGCGAAATTGTCGTCGGCAAGGACGAGTTCGGCAGCCTCCTTGGCGGCTTCACTGCCTTTTTGACCCATGGCAATGCCGGCATCGGCGCGCTTGAGCGCCGGCGCATCATTGACCCCATCGCCCGTCATGGCAACGGTCAGTCCCCGCGATTGCAGGGCTGTCACGAGCCGCAGCTTGTGGGCGGGAGACGTTCTGGCGAAGACATCGGTCTCGACGGCGGCAATCGCAAGTGCCCCATCGTCCAGCATGTCGATGTCCAGTCCGGTCAAAACTTTCTCGGTATTCTTGAGGCCGATCATTGCGGCTATGGCCCTTGCTGTTGCGGCATGATCCCCTGTGATCATTTTTACTCTGATGCCCGCAGAGTGGCACTCGGCCACCGCTTCAATGGCTTCTTCGCGGGGTGGATCGATCAGGCCTACAAGACCGATCAAGCTCAGTCGTCCGTCCAGATCGGCATGGACGAGATCGTCTTTGTCTTCGGGCGCATGGCAAGCGGCCAGCGCCAGCACGCGCTGGCCATTGGCTGCCAGTTCTTCGACCTTGCCGGACCAGTAGTCATGTTCCAGCGGCACGTCTTTTCCATCAGTCAGCCGTTGCGTCGTGCAAAGCGCCAGGATTGCCTCTGGTGCTCCCTTAACGTCGATGCGCCGCTGGCCCGCTTGATCCTCATGCAGCACGGCCATGTAACGATGGGCGGCGTCAAAGGGGATGGCGTTGATGCGTGCCCACACACCTGAATGCGGGTCGGCACCGGCACCGGTGATTTTGCCCGCCAGTGCCTTGAGTGCTCCTTCCATCGGATCGCCCTCAACATGCCAGCCGTTTTCCGACTGGTGAAGGCCGGCATCATTGCAAAGGCCGGCGACAAGAGCGAAGTCACCCAGGATGCTATGCAGCTGCGGGCTCATCTCGCCAGTGGCATTGGCTACGCTGCCTTCCGGCTGATAGCCGCTTCCGCTGACGGCATACATGTGTTCTGCCGTGACGAGTTCGGCCACATTCATCTCGTTGCGCGTGAGTGTTCCGGTCTTGTCGGAGCAGATCACCGAGACGGATCCAAGGGTCTCGATTGCCGGCAGACGTCGGACGATGGCATTGCGTTTCGCCATGGCCTGAACGCCCACCGCAAGTGTGATCGTCAGAACCGCAGGCAGGCCTTCCGGGATTGCGGCGACCGAAAGCCCGACCACCATCATGAACAGTTCTTCGAATTCAAAACCGCTGACAAAGTAGCCGTAGACCAAGAGCAGGAAGGCGACCAGCAGAATGAACAGGGTCAGCCAGCGGGCAAAGATATCCATCTGGTGGACAAGCGGTGTCGTCAGCGTCTCGACAGATGCCAGCATGCCGCTGATCTTGCCGATTTCGGTGTTGGAACCGGTTTGCACCACAATACCGCGCCCGGCTCCTGCAGCAATCAGCGTGCCGCTGAACAGCATGGAACTGCGGTCGCCCAATGCAGCATCCGGCCGAACCAGTTCGGTCGACTTGTCGACGGGAACGGATTCGCCTGTGAGAACCGCTTCTTCGACCCTCACTCCCCGTGCTTCGACAAGCCTTACATCGGCGGGGACACGATCACCCGCTTCGAACAGAACAATGTCACCAGGGACCAGATCCGCAGCGTCGACGCTTCTGCGTGTGCCATCCCTCAGGACTGCCGAATGCGGAGCCAGCATGCCGCGGATCGCGTTCATGGCCTCCTCGGCGCGTCCTTCCTGCAGATAACCGATCACCGCATTGCCGATGACGACAGCGAGGATCACGCCCGTATCGATCCAGTGTTGCAGGAGAGCCGTGACGCCCGCCGAGGCAAGCAGCACATAAATCAGGATATTGTGGAACTGCAGCAGAAAGCGGACAAGCCCAGAGCGGCGGGGTGGTTCGGGCAGCCGATTTGGACCATGTTCCGCCCGCCTTTTCGTTACTTCGGCTAAAGAGAGGCCAGCCTGTGTGGTGTTCAAGGCGCTCAGCACTTCGCTGACTGCCTGAGCATGAAAATCCCGCCGCCTATCCAAATCTGACATTCTCAAACCTATGCCTCTTCTCAAAACCTGATGAAATGGGTGTCATGTCAAACGAGAATGTCAGCCCGTTCGTTCGAGGAATTGATCCAGGACAAAAAATCTGCGGCTTCCTGCGGATTTTCGATCACGACAATGTCAGGAAGCCGAAGGTCAAGGCTCAGCGCGGGGAATTGTCTGGATGTGCGGCGGCAAATGCGGGGATTGTGTTGAGATGCGCATCAATCTCCACCAGTTTCGGGAAGCCAGAGAGATCAACTTCCCAACGACGGGCATTGTAGATCTGCGGAACGAGGCAGAGATCTGCCAGAGACAGCCTGCCCGCATAAAGAAAGTCAGGGCCTTCGGCCATCGCTTCCACTGCAGCAAGCCCTGGAGCAATAAAGGCCTGCATCCAGTCCTTCATCGTCAATTGGCCATTTGATGCCGAAACGGCGTGCTTTGCCACTCGCAGATTGCAGACAGGATGGATTTCCATCGCGATGGCATCGGCAAGTGCCCGAACCCTTGCCCGCTCGGATGCCGTGGCGGGAAGAAGCTCGAGCCCGCGCGTCTCATCCAGATATTCGATGATGGCAAGCGACTGAGTGAGGCGCAGACCGTCGATCTCGAGAACCGGGACGAGACCCTGCGGATTGCGGTCAAGATGCTCGGGCGCTCTTTGATTGCCTTCCACGAGATCGATGGGCACGGTCTGCCAGGGAAGTCCGGCCAGACCGAGAGCGATGCGGACGCGGTAAGATGCCGAAGATCGCCAATAGTCAAAAAGCACAGTCTCGGTGCTGGCCGTCATGGTGTTTCTCCCAGCAGTCTGTCCAGGCCGCTTTCAAAGCCGGAATAGCTCGTCCCGAGGCGCTTCTCGATCTCTTGCTGGTAGCTTCGGGCAATGACCAGAAGCTCCGCCATCAGAGCTCGACCTTTGGGAGTAAGGCTCATGCTGATGAGCCTGCGGTCCTCTGCATTGACGGATTTTACGATCAGGCCGGCACTTTCGAGTTTTGAGGCCGCGCGGCTGACCTTGGATTTTTCCATCGCGACCCTGGCCTCAATCTCGCGCACGGAGACCTCGCCTGCATGGGCGAGATGCACGAGCACCCGCCATTGCGGGATCGAGATGCCGAAGCGGGATCGATATTGTCGCGCAAGCTCTTCGGATGTTTCCTGTGCCGCCACCGCCAGTCGATAGGGGGTGAACCGCATGAGGTCGAAGTCAGGCAGGGCAATCGCTTCGCTGTCCGGCATTGGAATTCCCCTGGTCTTCACGGGCTTGGCTGAACGGTCCGTTCGAGAATGCAGTTATTCGTTGCATATGCAACAAATAACTTGACTTCGTTGCACATGCAACGAAAATGGCATCCATCAAGAACTGACATGGTTGTCAGAGGAGGATATCCATGAGCATTCACGATCTGCCGCGCGGCATGGTTCGCGCCCCGCATGCCTCCGGCACGCAAGAAGGCTATATGCCCGGCTTCGGCAATGATTTTGAGACCGAGGCGCTGCCAGGGGCCCTGCCGCAAGGTCAGAACTCGCCGCAAAAGTGCAATTACGGACTTTATGCGGAGCAGCTTTCTGGAACCGCGTTCACCGCACCGCGCGGGCAGAACGAGCGCACCTGGTGCTACCGCATCCGCCCCTCGGTCAAGCATACCGGTCGCTTCTCGCCCATCGATGTGCCCTATTGGAAGACGGCGCCGAATGTACTGCCGAATGTGATCTCGCTTGGTCAGTATCGTTGGGATCCGGTCCCTCACAGCGAGGAGCAACTGACCTGGATCACCGGCATGCGGACGATCACCACCGCAGGCGACGTCAATACACAGGTCGGCATGGCCTCCCATATCTATCTCGTGACCCAGTCGATGCAGGATGAATATTTCTATTCTGCCGACAGCGAGCTTCTGGTCGTGCCCCAGGAAGGGCGTTTGCGCTTCTGCACAGAGCTTGGCGTGATCGATCTTGAGCCCAAGGAGATCGCCATTCTTCCGCGCGGCCTTGTTTACCGGGTCGAGGTTCTGGAAGGACCTTGTCGTGGTTTTGTCTGCGAGAACTATGGCCAGAAATTCGACCTGCCATCGCGCGGGCCGATCGGTGCCAACTGCCTTGCCAATCCGCGCGACTTCAAGTGCCCGGTCGCTGCTTTTGAAGATCGCGAAGTGCGCTCACGCGTTGTCATCAAATGGTGCGGGCAGTTCCACGAGACCTTCATCGGCCATAGCCCGCTCGATGTCGTTGCCTGGCATGGCAATTACTGCGCCTACAAATATGATCTTAGAACCTATTCGCCCGTCGGCGCGATCCTTTTCGATCATCCTGATCCATCGATCTTCACCGTGCTGACGGCACCTTCCGGTCAGGAGGGAACGGCCAATATTGACTTCGTCCTGTTCCGCGAGCGCTGGATGGTGGCGGAAAACACATTCCGTCCGCCCTGGTATCACAAGAACATCATGTCGGAGCTGATGGGCAATATCTACGGGATCTACGATGCCAAGCCCAAGGGTTTCATCCCCGGCGGCATGTCGCTGCACAATTGCATGCTGCCGCATGGTCCTGATCGCAATGCCTTCGAGCATGCCTCAAACGAGCCGATGAAGCCGGTCTTCCAGGCCGAAACCATGTCCTTCATGTTCGAAACGCGCTTTCCCCAGCATCTGACGGAGTTTGCCGCGAAAGAAGCGCCCCTGCAGGACGACTACATCGATTGCTGGGACAGTCTTGAGAAGAAGTTTGACGGCAAGCCCGGCACCAAGAATTGAGGACCAGATTTCAAATGACACTCAAAAGCTGGCTGTCGTCGGCCAATGGCGACAGCGACTTTCCCATTCAGAACCTGCCCTATGGGGTTTTTCGTGATGACAAGGGTGCCCGCATGGGTGTGGCCATCGGAGATCGCATTCTCGATGTGGGGCGCGTCGATCACGGGCTTGCTCCGGCGCTCTTTGCCCAACCGTCGTGGAACGCCGTCATGGCGGCGGGGCCGGCTATCTGGGCGGCGCTGAGGTCGCGGCTGACTGAACTTCTCTCCGACGAAGTGCATCGCGCAGCCGTTGAGCCGCATCTGGTGCCGATGGCAGGAACTACCTTGCTGATGCCGTTTACGGTGGCCGAATACACCGATTTCTACGCCGGCAAGAACCACGCGGTGAATGTCGGTACCATGTTTCGAGGCGCGGAAAATGCACTTCCCCCGAACTGGCTTTCCATCCCGATCGGCTATAATGGCCGCGCGTCCTCCGTGGTGGTCTCGGGTACGGACGTCGTTCGTCCCTGGGGTCAGTTGAAGGGTCCGAATGAGGAGCTGCCTCGCTTTGCCCCTTCCCGGCGTTTCGATCTTGAACTCGAGCTTGGCGCAATCGTCGGACAGCCATCTGAGGGCATGGTCTCGGTTGCTGACGCCGATCAGATGATCTTTGGCTATGTGCTGCTCAATGACTGGTCGGCCCGTGACATCCAGGCCTGGGAATACCAGCCCCTTGGACCGTTTCAGGCAAAGGCGACAGCCACGACCATTTCCCCCTGGATCGTGACGAGGGCGGCCCTCGAACCCTTCCGGGTTTCGACGCCGCAGAGGGAGCGACCGCTTCTGGCCTATCTGCGTGAGCCGGGACCGATGCTCTATGACATCGCGCTGGAAGTGGCTTTGGCGCCCGAGGGCAAACCGGAAAGCGTGATCGCACGCACCAATGCAGCGGAGCTCTACTATTCCGCTGCCCAGCAGCTTGCCCATCATACCACGAGCGGCTGCCGCATGCGGGTCGGCGACCTCCTGGGGTCGGGCACCATATCGGGTGTCGACAAGACAAGCCGTGGCTCGCTGCTGGAGCTTTCCTGGGGTGGTAAGGAACCACTGACGCTTGAGACGGGCGAAACGCGCTCCTTTCTTGAGGATGGCGATCTCCTGACGCTGAGAGGCGTGGCAATGGGTGACGGCTACCGTATCGGTTTTGGCGACTGCGCCGGTCGCGTTCTGCCGGCGATTGATCTGCCCGAATGGGCCAAGGACTAAGGAATTGAGATGAGCAAGGCATTTGCATCCCAGGGGGACATGGCTGAAAAGACCGTGAGCTTCACCAGGATCGGCGAGGGGCTTTATGCCTTCACCGCCGAGGGTGATCCCAATACCGGCGTCATCATCGGCGATGAAAGCGTCATGATCGTCGAAGCCCAGGCAACGCCACGGCTTGCCCGCAAGGTCATCGATTGCGTTCGCTCCGTCACCGACAAGCCGATCAGTCACGTCGTGCTGACCCATTATCACGCCGTGCGCGTCCTCGGCGCCTCAGCCTATGCTGCGCGTGAGATCATCATGTCGGACAAGGCCGCCGCCATGGTCGAGGAGCGCGGGCAGGAGGACTGGGACAGCGAATTCGGCCGCTTCCCGCGCCTCTTCCAGGGGCATGAGGAAATCCCGGGTCTCACCCGCCCGACCACGACCTTTTCGGAAAGCATGACTGTCTGGCTCGGCAAGCGTCGCGTGGACATCATGAAGCTTGGCCGCGCGCATACCGCTGGTGACTGCGTCATCTGGGTTCCTGATGAAGAAGTGATGTTCACCGGCGATATCGTTGAATATCACTCTGCCTGCTATTGCGGTGATGGACATTTTTCCGACTGGGAAGACACGCTTGCCAATATCGCAGCCTTCGAGCCCAAGGCCATTGCACCCGGTCGGGGCGACGCCCTGATCGGTGAGGACATGGTGGCCAAGGCTTTGGAGGCCACGGCGGATTTTGTTCGCTCGACTTACAAGCCCGTGGAAAGGGTCGTTGCGCGCGGCGGCTCGCTGAAGGAAGCCTGGGACGCCGTCCGCGCGGCCTGCGACCCCAAGTTTTCAAGCTATGCCATCTATGAGCACTGCCTGCCCTTCAACGTGGCGCGCGCCTATGACGAGGCCCGTGGCATCGACACGCCAAGGATATGGACCGCCGAGCGGGATCGGGACATGTGGGCTCAGCTGCAAGGCTGAGCGGGCCGCGGAGGAGATATCATGGCCTATGCCTATACCCCCTTTGACTATGTGGCGCCGCCCGGGCTCTGTGCCAGTGAGCCAAGCCATCCCGTCGTGATTGTTGGCGCGGGGCCAATTGGTCTGGCGGCGGCACTGGAGCTTGCCAATCATGGTGTTGCGTCCGTGGTGCTGGATGACAACAATGTTGTCTCTGTTGGCAGCCGTGCGATTTGCTGGGCCAAGCGCTCACTCGAAATCCTCGACCGTCTGGGTGTGGGCGATGCCTGTCTTGAAAAGGGTGTGACCTGGAAGGTCGGGCGCACCCATCATCGCGATCGCGAAGTCTTCAGCTTCGATCTTCTGCCCGAGACCGGTCACAAGATGCCGGCCTTCGTCAACCTGCAGCAATATTATGTCGAGGAATATCTGGTCGAGCGTTGCCAGCAGAGCGATCTGGTCGATCTGCGTTTCAAGAACCGTGTCACCGGCCTGGAACAGGATGAGGACAAAGCCCGGCTGACCATCGAGACGCCAGATGGCGTTTATTGTCTGGAGGCGGATTATGTGTTGGCCTGTGATGGTGCACGTTCTCCGATCCGCACGATGATGGGGCTGGAATTCGACGGCGAGTTGTTTGAAGAACGCTTTCTGATTGCCGATATCGAAATGGAAGCCGACTTTCCGTCGGAGCGCTGGTTCTGGTTCGAGCCCGAATTCCACAGTGGCCAGTCGGCCCTCCTGCACAAGCAGCCGGACAATATCTATCGTATCGATCTGCAGCTGGGTTGGGACAGCGATCCCGAGGAAGAGAAAAAGCCGGAGCGCATCATTCCGCGCATCGAAAAGGTTGTCGGGCACCGGAACTTCCGGCTCGACTGGACCTCGATCTATAGCTTTCAGTGCCGAAGGCTGCGTCGCTTCGTTCATGACCGCGTGATCTTTGTCGGCGACAGCGCCCATGTCGTATCGCCCTTCGGTGCTCGCGGCGGTAATGGCGGGTTGCAGGACGTCGATGCGCTTGGCTGGAGACTGGCGGCGTCATCAAGGGCGATGCACCGGCGAAACTGCTTGAGCGTTATGATGCCGAGCGCACCTTTGGTTCGGATGAAAACATCCGCAATTCCTCGCGCTCGACCCGTTTCATGTCGCCGGCTGCCGGTGCCGAACGCTGGTTCCGTGACGCGGTTCTGGATCTTGCATCAAGGGCTGAATTTGCACGTCCGATGGTCAATTCCGGTCGTCTTTCCATGCCTTGCATCTATCCGCTTCACGATGCACCGGATGTTGCGGCCATGCCGGCGCGCTCGCGGCCAGGAGCCGTTGCACCGGATGCACCTCTGGGCGAGGACTGGTTGCTCCCGCAGCTTGCGGGACGCATGACCCTGCTGGCTATTGGCGCGGAAGCGCCGAAGGTTGAAGGTGTCGCCGTGCTCGAGGTTGCGCCCGACGAGTTCATGGCATCGCGCTATCTCGGCGATTGTCCAGCGGGCGTCTATCTGGTCCGTCCGGACCAGATCATCGCCGCCCGTTGGGAGAGAGTTGATGGCAATGCGGTCAAGGCCGTCCATGATGCCATATGGGAGGGCCGATTGTGAGCCTTGTCACCAAACCCAATCTGGCTTCAGTCGATGATGCCTATGCGCTGCTGATTTCCCACCACAAGGGCTTGTCTGAAGAAGAAAGCATCGCATTCAACGCTCGGCTGATCCTGATCCTGATGAACCATATCGGTGACACCGCCGTGCTTGCCGAAGCGCTTTCGCTTACCGGTCAGCAGACAAAGCCTTCTCGTTCGGATGCTGTTGAATAACAGACGGCAGTCCTTTGATCCTCCCGGTCCAGGCATATTGCGCCGGGAGGGTGCCGTCAGGCGGTTCCATCGCCGGCAAACGCGGCCGACCGGCGAATGAAGGTCTTGATCGCGAAGTTGGACTGGATGCGGGCAACACCCGGCACCGTGGTCAGATAGTCCAGCAATTGCTGGTAATGGGATAGATCCCTGACCATGGCGTGGATCAGGTAATCCGAGCTGCCGGATGTCTGATAGCCGCCTATGACCTCCGGCATGGACGCCACGCTGTGCTCGAAGGTGGTCAGCGCATCCTTGATCTGCCGTTCAAGCGTGACGGTGATGAAGACGCCCATGGTCCCCAGCAAGCGATTCTCATCGAACACGGCCGTATAACCACGAATGATCCCTTCATCTTCCAGCTTGCGCACACGACGCAGCGTCGGCGTGAAGGAAAGCCCGATCCTTGACGCCAGATCGCGCCAGCTGATGCGGCCCTCGTCGCCAAGCACCCGCAAAATCTTCCGGTCATAACTGTCCAGCTGGTTCATGGTTCATTCAAGCTAACATTAACGATCAAATGAGATCATATGTATCACAAATTGGTTAAGAATCAATCATATTGCTTTTGCTGTCCTGTTTGAGTGGTGATACGATCTAAACAGGTCGGTGATCCCGACTGGCATGCCATCTGGAGGCGTTGGCATGTTTGATCCTTGAAGCCGTGAGGGGATCGTGGAGGAGGTAATGGCAGTGGAAGATCCCATCGTGATCGTCGGTGCTGCGCGAACGCCCATGGGCGGGTTCCAGGGCTCGCTTGCTGCCGTCACAGCGCCGGAACTGGGTGCTGTCGCCATGCGTGCTGCTTTGGAGCGTTCCGCACTTTCTGATGACGACCTCGACGAGGTCATCTATGGCTGCGTCCTTTCCGCTGGCCTCGGCCAGGCGCCCGCACGACAGGCGGCCATTGCTGCCGGCATCCCGCAGAAGGTCGGCGCGACGACCATCAACAAGATGTGCGGTTCCGGGATGAAAGCGATCATGCTCGCCCATGATCTGATTGCGGCTGGCAGCATTGATACGGCGCTTGCCGGTGGCATGGAGAGCATGAGCAATGCGCCTTACCTCATCGACAAGGCAAGAGCCGGGTTTCGCCTCGGTCACGGCCAGATCGCCGATCACATGTTCCTCGACGGCCTTGAGGACGCCTATGACAAGGGACGCCTGATGGGGACCTTTGCGGAGGACTGTGCAGAGGCCTATCAGTTTACCCGCGACATGCAGGACGAATTTGCCATCCGCTCGCTCAGGCGGGCGCAGGAGGCGATTGCAAATGACCGCTTCAAGGCCGAGATCGCCCCGGTGGACGTGAAGGGTCGCCAGTCGGTCGTTACGGTGGAGATCGATCAACAGCCCGGCAAGGCAAGGCTCGACAAGATCCCGACACTGAAGCCGGCCTTCCGCAGCACTGGCACGGTCACGGCTGCCAATTCCAGCTCGATCTCGGATGGCGCCGCAGCACTTGTCCTGATGCGCCAGTCCGAAGCATCCCGTCGCGGGCTCGCACCTCTGGCAAGGATTGTCGCGCATGCCGGTCATGCTGGCCCACCGTCGCGATTTCCGACCGCGCCCGTCGAAGCCTTGCGTATCCTTTCTGACAAGAGCGGTTGGGCGCTGTCCGATGTCGATCTCTTCGAGATCAACGAGGCTTTTGCCGTGGTCGCGATGGCTGCCATGCGCGATCTCGATCTGCCGCATGACAAGGTCAATATTCATGGGGGCGCCTGTGCCCTTGGTCATCCGATCGGGGCATCGGGCGCGCGCATTCTCGTGACCCTTCTGTCAGCGATGGAACATTATGACCTGTCGCGCGGTATGGCTGCAGTCTGCATTGGCGGCGGGGAGGCAACGGCGATCGCGGTCGAACGTATGCCGGGAGGTTTTGCATGATCCTCAATGAATCCCAGCAGCAGATCCGGGACATGGCCCGAAACTTTGCCATGGAGCGGCTGGCGCCCGGGGCTGCCGAACGGGATCGAACCAGTCGCTTTCCGCGCGAGGAGCTCTCCGAAATGGGTGAGCTCGGCTTCCTTGGCATGCTGGTGCCGGAGGCTTATGGCGGGTCTGAGACCGGTGCCGTCGCCTACGCCGTGGCGCTTGAGGAAATTGCTGCCGGTGACGGTGCCTGCTCGACGATCATGAGTGTCCATAGCTCGGTCGGCTGCGTTCCCATTTTGAATTTCGGCACCGAAGAGCAGAAGAACCGGTTCCTGCCGGGCCTTGCCAGCGGCGCCTTGATTGGCGGCTTTGCCCTGACCGAGCCCCATGCCGGTTCGGATGCGTCCAATCTCAAGACGCGGGCGCGGCGCGACGGCGATCATTATGTCATCAACGGTGCCAAGCAGTTCATTACCTCGGGCAAGAACGGCAATCTGGTCATCGTCTTTGCGGTGACGGATCCGGAGGCCGGCAAGAAGGGGATATCCGCCTTCATCGTACCGACGGATACGCCCGGCTATGACGTGGTGCGGGTTGAGGAAAAACTTGGCCTTCACTCCTCCGATACCTGTCAGCTCGCCTTCACGGACATGCGTATTCCCGCCGACTTGATGCTTGGGCAGGAGGGGCAGGGCTACAAGATCGCCCTGGCCAATCTGGAAGGGGGGCGCATCGGCATTGCCGCTCAGGCCGTTGGCATGGCACGTGCCGCATTTGAGGCCGCCAGGGACTATGCGCGCGAACGTACGGCCTTCGGACAGCCCATTGCCGATCATCAGGCCGTCGCCTTCCGGCTCGCCGACATGGCGACGCAAATTGCGGCGGCGCGCCAATTGGTCCTGCATGCGGCAGCCCTCAAGGAGGCGGGCGAGCCCTGCCTCAGCGAAGCCTCGATGGCCAAGCTCTTTGCATCGGAAATGGCCGAGCGTGTGTGCTCCGACGCCATCCAGATCCATGGCGGCTATGGCTACATGACTGACTATCCGGTGGAGCGCATCTATCGCGATGTCCGCATCTGCCAGATCTATGAAGGAACAAGTGACATCCAGCGATTGGTGATCGCCCGCAATCTTTAAGGTCCCCTGCCCACGTGGAGGACGTGGCCAGGGGACAGGAGGAGACAAACACATGACGGAACCCATGCGACTAAGCCTGCATGTTCCAGAGCCTGCCGTGCGGCCCGGTGACCAGCCGGATTTTTCCAATGTCACCATCCCCAAGGCCGGGTCGGTCCCAAGGCCTCCGGTCGATGCCGATCCCGAGACAATCCGGGATCTTGCCTATTCGATCATTCGTGTCCTGAACCGTCAGGGCGAAGCGGTCGGCCCCTGGGCCGGTCTTCTGTCGGATGAGGATCTTCTGACCGGGCTGCGCAACATGATGCGGCTTCGGGCCTTCGATCAGCGTATGCTGATGGCGCAGCGCCAGGGCAAGACGTCCTTCTACATGCAGCATCTGGGCGAGGAGGCCGTCAGCTGCGCCTTTCGCAAGGCACTGCAGAAAGGGGACATGAATTTCCCGACCTATCGTCAGGCGGGCCTCCTCATCGCGGATGATTATCCGCTGGTCACGATGATGAACCAGATCTTTTCCAATGCGAAGGATCCGCTCCACGGCCGGCAGCTGCCCGTCCTCTATTCGTCGAAGGAGCACGGCTTCTTCACCATTTCCGGCAATCTCGCCACCCAATATATCCAGGCCGTCGGCTGGGCCATGGCTTCGGCAATCAAGGGCGACACGAAGATTGCTGCTGCCTGGATCGGTGACGGTTCGACGGCAGAATCGGATTTTCACTCGGCTTTGGTCTTTGCCTCGACCTACAAGGCGCCGGTCATCCTCAATATCGTCAACAATCAATGGGCGATTTCGACCTTCCAGGGGATTGCGAGGGGCGGTTCCGGCACCTTTGCCGCAAGAGGCCTCGGCTTTGGCATTCCTGCCCTGCGTGTCGATGGCAATGACTATCTGGCCGTCCATGCGGTTGCCAGATGGGCAACGGAGCGGGCACGCCGCAATCTCGGCCCGACCCTCATCGAATATGTCACCTATCGTGCCGGTGCCCATTCGACCTCCGATGATCCGAGCGCCTATCGACCGAAGACGGAATCGGAGGTCTGGCCTCTGGGTGACCCGATCCTGCGGTTGAAGAACCACCTCATCCAGCGCGGGGTCTGGTCGGACGAGCGCCACCGCCAGGCAGAGGCCGAAGTCCTCGACGAGGTCATCCAGGCCCAGAAGGAAGCCGAAAGCAACGGCACGCTCCATACCGGGGGCAAGCCCTCCGTGCGCGATATCTTCGAGGGCGTCTATGCCGAAATGCCGCCGCATATCCGCAGGCAGCGCCAGAAGGCGGGGTACTGACATGACCCGGATGACCATGATTGAAGCGGTCCGCAGCGCCATGGATGTCTCCATGCAGCGCGATGACGATGTCGTCGTCTTTGGCGAGGATGTCGGCTATTTCGGTGGCGTCTTCCGTGCCACGCAAGGGCTGCAGGCCAAATATGGCCGGACGCGCTGTTTTGATGCGCCGATCAGTGAATCGGGCATTGTCGGCACCGCCATCGGCATGGCGGCCTATGGGCTGAAACCCTGTGTCGAGATCCAGTTCGCCGATTACATGTACCCGGCCTATGACCAGATCACCCAGGAAGCGGCGCGCATTCGCTACCGCTCGAATGGTGACTTCACCTGCCCGATCGTGCTCCGGATGCCGACGGGTGGCGGCATCTTTGGCGGCCAGACTCATAGCCAGAGCCCCGAGGCGCTGTTTACCCATGTCTGTGGGCTGAAGGTGGTGATGCCGTCCAATCCCTATGATGCCAAGGGTCTTCTCATAGCCTCGATCGAGGATCCTGACCCGGTGATCTTCCTCGAGCCCAAGCGGCTCTATAACGGCCCCTTTGACGGCCATCACGATCGCCCGGTGATCCCCTGGTCGAAACATCCGCTTGGCGAGGTGCCGGACGGTCATTACACGGTCCCCATCGGCAAGGCCGAGATCCGCCGAAGCGGCAAGGATGTCACCGTGATTGCCTATGGCACCATGGTCTATGTCGCAGAAGCAGCCGCCGAGGAAACCGGGATCGATGCCGAGATCATCGACCTCAGAAGCCTCTTGCCGCTTGATCTCGATACCATCGTCCAATCGGTGAAGAAGACGGGCCGCTGTGTCATGGTTCATGAGGCAACCCTGACATCCGGCTTCGGCGCGGAAGTGGTCTCGCTGGTGCAGGAACACTGCTTCTACCATCTGGAAGCGCCGATCGCCCGCGTCGCCGGTTGGGACACGCCCTATCCGCATGCACAGGAATGGGACTATTTCCCGGGTCCCGCCCGTCTCGGGCAGGCACTTGTCGAAGTGATGGAGGCACGGTGATGGCGGAACATGTGATCAAGATGCCGGATGTCGGTGAAGGTGTCGCCGAGGCCGAGATCGTCGAATGGCATGTCAAACCCGGCGATCCGGTCCGCGAGGACATGGTCATTGCCGCCGTCATGACCGACAAGGCGACCGTCGAGATACCGTCCCCGGTGGCGGGTATCGTTGCCTGGCTGGGCGGTGAGGTTGGCGATGTGATTGCGGTCCGCGCACCACTCGTGCGTATCGCGCTTGACGGCGCGGCTGCCACGACAGCCGAGGTTCCAGAGGACCAGACAGGTGCCGCCGAAGCGACGATCGAAGCCGAAACGCCGAAGCGCATGACGGTGCCAGCTCAACCTGTCGCCCTCGACGTTACACGGCAGACTTCGGAGGTTGGTGGCAAGGATCTGCCTGCTGCTGTCAGGTCTTCGACAGCCGCTCCCGTGCAGACATTGAAGCCGCTTGCATCGCCGGCCGTGCGACGACGGGCGCTCGAAGCTGGCATTGATCTTCGTCAGGTCCGGGGCTCAGGGTCCGCTGGTCGGATCATGCATGAAGACCTGGATGGTCATGACGTTTCCGGCGGTCAGGCTATGCTGCCCGCCCGGCAGGATCTGCGCAGAACGGACACCGAAACAATCAAGATGACGGGCTTGCGCCGAAAGATCGCCGAGAAGATGGCGCTATCGGTGTCCAGGATACCTCATATCACCTATGTCGAGGAGGTTGATGTTACCGATCTTGAGGCACTGCGTGCGACAATGAACGCAGCCCGTCGGGATGATCAGCCGAAGCTGACAATCTTGCCTTTCCTGATCCGTGCGCTGGTCAAGACACTCGGCGAACAGCCGGCAATCAATGCCACATTCGACGATAATGCCGGCGTGATTACCCGCTCTGGTGCCGTCCATGTGGGGATCGCCACCCAGACACCGGCTGGCCTCACCGTGCCGGTTGTCAAACACGCCGAGGCGCTCACCATCTGGGACTGCGCACGCGAACTTGCCCGCGTCAGCGAGGCAGCCCGCAAGGGCGTTGCGCAGCGCGATGAACTCTCCGGCTCGACGATCACGATAACGTCGCTTGGAGCTCTCGGCGGCATTGTCACGACGCCGGTGATCAATCACCCGGAAGTGGCGATCGTCGGCGTCAACAAGATCATGACGCGCCCTGTCTGGGACGGGACCCAGTTCGTGCCGAGAAAGATGATGAACCTCTCCTCGAGTTTCGATCATCGCATTGTCGACGGGTGGGATGCGGCGGTCTTCATCCAGCGCATCAAGACCCTGATCGAAACGCCGGCGCTGATCTTTGTTGAAGGATGAGATGATGAACGAGATCACCTGCAAGCTTCTGGTCATTGGTGGCGGACCCGGCGGCTATGTCTGTGCAATCCGCGCCGGTCAACTGGGACTGGATACCGTCATTGTCGAATCGGAGAAACTCGGCGGTACCTGTCTCAATATCGGCTGCATCCCCTCAAAGGCCTTGATCCATGCCGCCGACGAATTCGACAAGGTCATGAAGATGACCCGGGGGCATGGCCATTGCGGCATCACCGTCCAGTCGCCGAGCCTTGATCTGACCCGTACCATGGAATGGAAGGACAGCATTGTTGCAAAACTGAACGGTGGGGTGGGTTCACTTCTGCAAAAGGCCCGTGTCAAGACCATCAGGGGTCATGCCCGCTTTATCGACGGCAAGACGGTCGAGGTCGCAACGGAGACCGGCAATCAGATCGTCCGTGCGGACAATGTCGTCATTGCAACGGGGTCGGAACCGGTTTCCCTTGCCAATCTGCCCTTCGGTGGAGCGGTTCTGTCATCGGCAGACGCTTTGTCTCTCCGGGAGCGACCCGAACAGCTTGCTGTCATCGGTGGCGGCTATATTGGGCTTGAGCTTGGAACGGCGTTTGCCAAGCTTGGATCAAAGGTCACGATTGTTGAAGGCTCTCAGCAGATCCTGCCACAATATGACGGGGACCTCGTCAAACCCGTGATGAAGCGGCTTTCCGAACTCGGCGTCAAAGTCCTGACAGAGGCGCTTGCCGAAGGGCTGGACACCGATGGCAAGGGCGTCATCGTCAAGCAGCGGAACGGCGAGAGGCAGACGCTTGCCGCAGACAGGGTCCTGGTCACTGTGGGCCGTCGTCCACGGGTTGAAGGTTTTGGCCTCGAAGAACTCGATCTTGACCGGTCCGGTCCATTCATCCGCATCGATGATCAATGCCGAAGCTCGATGCGTGGCGTCTATGCCATCGGTGATGTGACCGGCGACCCGATGCTGGCCCACCGCGCCATGGCGCAGGGTGAAATGGTGGCGGAACTCGTCGCTGGCCACCGGCGCAACTGGGACAAGCGTTGTATTCCCGCCGTCTGCTTCACCGATCCCGAGATCGTCAGTGCCGGAATGCTGCCGGCGGAGGCGCGGGTAGAGGTCGAGAACCTGAAGATCGGGACATTTCCCTTTGCCGCGAACGGCAGAGCCATGACCACCACGTCGGAGAAGGGCTTCGTCCGCGTGGTCGCGCGCGCCGACAATCATCTCGTTCTCGGCCTTCAGGCCGTCGGTGCGGGAGTGTCGGAACTTGGCAGCGCCTTTGCCCTGGCAATTGAAATGGGTGCACGCCTTGAAGACCTGGCTGGCACGGTCCATCCCCATCCGACGCTCAGCGAAGCGCTACAGGAGGCAGCGCTTCAGGCTCTCGGCCATGCCCTCCACATCTAGCGGGATGCCGTGAGCCTTCACGTGAGACCTGGCGTTTCGTCCCAAAGGTGGATTGACACCGTCGACCAGCGCTGGTGCAAGATCGGGCGAGAAGAAAAACAGAAGCGTCCAGAGACGAATGAAACGGGAGGAAATGATTGATGGCCAGGATTGCGTTTATCGGACTGGGACATATGGGTGGTCCCATGGCCGCCAATCTCGTCAAGGCTGGTCACGAGGTGCGCGGCTTTGATCTTTCGGATGAGGCCCTGACCCGTGCGCGCGAACAGCGTGTCGAAATCTGCGAGACGATTGCTGCGACCGTCCTCGAATGCGAAACGGTCATCACCATGCTTCCGGCGGGCAAACATGTCCTGGCCGTTTGGGAAGAACTGGTTTCCACGGTGCCGGCTGGCACGCTTCTGGTCGACTGCTCGACGGTCGATATCGAAAGTTCAAGAAGCGCCCATGAAATGGCAAGGCAGCACCAGTGCCCCGCCCTCGATGCCCCAGTGTCGGGGGGGACCGCGGGCGCTGAAGCCGCCACGCTCGCCTTCATGGCTGGAGGCGAGGCGGAGGCATTTGAGCGCGCCAGGCCCCTGCTTGAGGCCATGGGCAAGAAGATCATTCATTGTGGTGGCCCGGCCATGGGGCAGGCCGCGAAGATCTGCAACAACATGATCCTCGGCATCTCCATGATTGCGGTATCGGAGGCCTTCGTGCTTGGTGAAGGGCTCGGCCTGACCCATCAGGCGCTTTATGATGTTGCGTCCGTTTCCTCCGGTCAGTGCTGGTCGCTCACGTCCTATTGCCCCGTTCCCGGACCCCTGCCGACATCTCCTGCCAATCGTGACTATCAGCCGGGCTTTGCCGCATCTTTGATGGTCAAGGACCTCCTCCTGTCGCAGGCCGCTGCTGCAACGACGGGTGCCGGGACCGAGCTTGGCCGCATGGCCGCCGATCTCTATCAACAGTTTGTCGACGAGGGATCGGCAGCCAAAGACTTCTCCGGAATCATCGAGATGATTCGGGCGCGATCCGGCCAGAAATGAGCGCCCGGCTCGACAGGCTTGGCTCTGCTTTTGAACTTTGCCACCCATGCGAGGCTGCGCGGCGTCGCAGCTTTGCAACAGCATGTTCTGATCGTATGCGGAGCGTCGAAAACCTAACGGCCAGGACCCGTTGTTAACCATTTGTTAACCATATCAACGTTAGCTCAGGTCAACGAATTCTTTACGTAGATGACCAAAGTGCTAACAGACGCTCGCTCGATCAGGATCAAGGGCCGCTCGTTTCTTGCGGTGGTCTTGTCGCCTGATCTACCACTTGATCAATGGCTTGCAAGGCTCGACGACCTCGCCGCGCGGTCGGCGGGCTTTTTCCTGAACCGTCCGGTCGTCCTCGACCTGACGGATCTGGCCATCGACAAGGCCGAACTGAAAGGCTTTCTGGCCGACCTGGCCAAACGCAATGTCAGCGTGATGGGGATCGAAGGCGCGAGGCCCTCAATGATCTCGTCTGGAATGCCGCCGATCCTCAAGGGCGGTCGGCCGGCCTCGGATGTCGAGGTGGTTGCCGATGAGGAAAAGCAGCGCGGTGCGGGCGGGTCGAACGACAGTCCGATGGTCGAGGAGCGCCCTGCCGAGACAAGGCTCGCACAACAATCCCTGATCATTCATGAGCCGGTGCGTTCCGGGCAATCGATCATATTCACCGAAGGGGATGTGACCATCATCGGGTCCGTGTCCTCCGGCGCAGAAGTCATCGCAGGCGGGTCGATCCATGTCTATGGGGCGCTGCGTGGCCGCGCCATGGCCGGCTCCGTTGGAAATGCCGCGTCGCGGATTTTCTGCCGCAAGCTGGAAGCTGAACTGATTGCCATCGATGGCATCTACAAGATGGCCGAAGATCTCTCCCCGGAGCTGCTTGGACAACCGGTCCAGCTCTGGCTCGACGGGGGCACGATCATGGTCGAGAAACTCAATTGAGCCCAAGGGGCTCCAGGACAGGAGAGTTAAGATGGGGAAGGTAATCGTCGTCACATCCGGTAAGGGTGGCGTGGGCAAGACAACCTCGACCGCCGCACTGGGAGCGGCTCTCGCCCAGAAAGGCGAAAAGGTTGTCGTGGTCGATTTCGATGTCGGTCTGCGCAATCTCGACCTCGTCATGGGTGCCGAACGCCGCGTTGTCTACGACCTGATCAACGTGATCCAGGGCGACGCGAAGCTTCCGCAGGCCCTCATTCGCGACAAGCGTCTCGAGACACTCTTTCTGCTTCCGGCTTCCCAGACACGCGACAAGGACAATCTGACCGCCGAAGGTGTCGAATGGGTGATCGGCGAGTTGAAGCGTTACTTCGACTGGGTGATCTGCGACAGCCCGGCCGGGATCGAGCGCGGCGCAACACTTGCCATGCGCCATGCCGACATTGCGGTGGTTGTCACCAACCCGGAAGTCTCATCCGTCCGCGATTCCGATCGCATCATCGGGCTCCTCGATTCCAAGACGATCAAGGCCGAGCGTGGAGAACGGATGGAAAAACATCTCCTTCTCACGCGCTATGATGCGGCCCGAGCCCAGCGTGGCGACATGCTGAAGGTGGAAGACGTTCTCGAAATCCTGTCGATCCCGCTGCTTGGCATCATTCCCGAAAGCATGGATGTCCTTCGGGCATCCAATCTTGGTGCGCCGGTGACCCTTGCCGATGCCAGATGCGCCCCATCGCTGGCTTACTTCGAAGCCGCACGGCGTCTGTCGGGCGAAGTCGTGCCCGTGACCCTGCCTGAAGAAAAGCGCGGGCTTCTCGGCAAGATCTTCGCACGGAGGGCTGCATGAACATCTTCCGGCTTTTCAATCGCCAGCGCTCTGCGCCCATGGCTCGCGAGAGGCTGCAGGTGCTTCTCGCCCATGAACGTGCGTCCTCCGGATCTGACCTGGTCCAGATCCTGCGGGAAGAGATCCTTGCCGTGATTTCCAAGCATGTCGAGCTGGATGCGGACAGGGTCAGGGTGAAGATGGATCGTGACGAACACGTCTCGATCCTGGAGATCGATGTCGAGATCCCGCTCAATGCACAACGTCACGCGGCTTGAGGCCGCTTGATCCATAACAGACTTCGAAGGGCCGCGTCTGCGGCCCTTCCATTTTTCGCTGTTGTCATCCGGCTTGCCTCGCCCGGTTCTGATTTCAGTCTCAAATCCGGACAACAAGGAACATGATGCGGATGACGGCAAGTGCTGCAATCAGTGCACATCCCCAGCTGAAGGCCCAGTTGAGGATGAGAAGCGCATATTTCAGCATCCGGGCATGGACATAGTCTTCGATGATCACCCGCATGCCCATCGCCATATGGGTTGCGTTGATGAGCAGGAAAGCGATCAGCGGCGGTCCCACCCACAGGGATCCTATCCGTTCCAAGACCACCGGATATGGTTCGCCGAAGACAGGGATCAGGGCGATCATCAGATAGGGAACAAGAAAGAACAGCAACAAGCCGCTGATCCGCTCCCGGATGAAGACGTCGGTGCCCGTCTTTCCGCTGCCCAGCCCGCGCACGAGTCCAAGTGGTGTCGGCATGCATTATCCCCGCTATCGGATGTCAGATTTGGTCCGAACACGGTTGCGAGAATTATGTTCCGGTTCGATTTGCAGCCATTTGCCGGCGAGTGATCAACCCTGATCGATTGAGACAGAATTGGCTCTGACGCAATCGCAATCTCGTGCGATGTGATCCAACGGGATATGCCCTTGTTATTCCCAGCGGACATCGCCGAGAAAAATATATCCGGCTCCGTAGATCGTCTTGATCAGGGCCGGGTTTTTCGGATCTTCCCCGAGCTTGGTCCTGAGCCGCGAAATGCGCACATCCATGGCGCGATCAAAGCTTTCGCCAGCTGCACCGCCCAGCGCCTCCTGCATCTGTATGCGGGAAATCAGCCGATGCGGTCGCTCGAGAAACAGCCTGAGCACCTGGCCTTCGGCATTTGAAAAAGATACCTGTTCGCCAGTGTCCGAAACAAGGGTGTAGCTGTCAAAAAGGGCTGTCCATCCGTCAAAGCGGGCAATCTGGGTCGTGCGCTCGGAGGCTTGTCTTGCCTTGCGCAACCGCGCCCTTACCCGTGCGACGATCTCAGCCGGTTCGAAGGGCTTGATGATATAGTCGTCGGCTCCGAGCTCAAGCCCCATCACCCGGTCTTGCACCTGGGCGCGACCGGATATGATGATGATGGCGGCTCCGGAATCGAGTGCCAGCCGATGCACGAGAAGGAGGCCGTCGCGATCCGGCAGACCGAGGTCGACCAGACAGACATCCGGTACGCAGCGTTTGAGGGACGCCTCGAATTCGCTTGCCCGACCGAAGGTCATCGTTCGAAAACCGGCCTCGCTCAAGGCCTCGGCCAGCACGTTGCGGATTTCCGGTTCATCATCGAGAATGGCAATAAGGGGCTCTGTCATCCGACCACTCTGGGAATGAAGCGGGCCAGCGCCCGGTCATCGAAGGGTTTGGGTAATAGAGGATAGCGGCTTTCGGCTGCTTGTCGCAGCGGTGCCGAAGCGGGTAACGAGGTCATCACCCCAACAGGGAGACGTTGTGTTCCGTGCAGGTTCTCAGCCAGTTCGAGCCCGTTGCGCTCCCCTTTCAGATTGAGATCGGTGAGCACAAGGCCAAGACCCGGTATCGTGATCATGCGCTCGGCCTCGTCTGCACTGGTGGCCTCTACAACCGAATGGCCGAGCGACCGGAGCATGTCTCTGACGGCCTCGCGGATTTCATGATTGTCTTCCACCAGCAGTATGAGATGCTGTTGATCGGACGCGGGCGCCTCGCGATAGGGAAGACGCAATTCGACCCGCGCACCGCCGTCTGCCCGGTTCTCCAGACGCACAGTGCCACCGGCAATCGTTGCCTGATCATAGACCATCGAAAGCCCGAGGCCCGAACCCTCACCGCCTTTCGTCGTGAAGAACGGGTCGAAGGCATGGGCAAGAGCCTGGGGAGAAAATCCCGACCCGGTATCGGTGACTGAAAACTCGATCCAGGTATCGTGAACACGGCGCGCGCGAATCCTGATCACACCGGCTTCGGTGCCAATCGCATCCTTGGCGTTGAGGATGAGGTTCAACAGCGAATCCTGCAGCGCGCCGGCATCCAGTATCAAGGGTTTGAGAACATCAGTGTTCTCGATGTCGAGCCGGATATGGTCAGGAAGGACAGGCCCGGCCAGCATCTGCAAGTCCTTCAACAACAGCTTTATGTCGACTGCCTCGTGCCGCTGTTCCTTCTGACCCGAGATTGAAGAAATTCGGTCAATCAGAATTCCGCCGCGGCGCGCTGCAGCCAGGGTCGGACCAACCAGTTCTGCTGCCCCTGGCGGCAGGTCCATCTGTTCCAGACGCGTCTGAAGGCCAAGTATGATCGTCAAGAGATTGGCGAAGTCATGTGCCAGACCAGATGTCAGCTGGGCGGCCAGTTCTCGTTTCCGTGTCTGTAGCACGGCAGCCCGCACCTGGCTTTCTTCGGTTATGTCGGTCGACAGGATATAGACCCCGTTGATAGGTCCGTCGTCGATCCGATCGGGGTTGAATGCAGTGCGGATGCGGCGTCCCGTCTCCTCGTCGGTAAACTCGCAGACAGACGCTTCTCCGGCAAGCGCCCGCAACAGATGGGGCTTGATGCGGGAAAATGAGGCTTCGCCCAATGCTTCCAGACCGGTCATGCCGATGATCTGGGATGGGCGTCCCGGAATGAGGGACGACAGGCGCCTGTTGGTGTAGGTGTAACGCAGGCTCCGGTCGACATGGGCAATATGCGCCGGCATCATTTCTGTCGTCAGACGCGTCCGTGCCTCCATTTCCGCCAGTTGGCTCTTGGCGGTTTCGATGGCTGTGTTTGCGGCGGAAAGTTCTCGGATGGTTTCAGACAGACGCTCGGTATTCGACAAGAGCTGCTCGGAAAGCTCGGCAGAGCGGGTGCGCAGCATCTGCTGCTGGATCCGCACTTCCGTAATGTCGGTATAGACGGTCACCCATCCGCCCTGCGGCAGCGGAAAACCTTCGACCGAGACCCATCGACCATTTGATCGCAGTCGCTCCATGTAATGGGGCACGAAGGCGCGGGCCGCCTTGACCCGGGTCTGGACCGCTTTTTCTTCATCGTCCACAGGGCCATATTCGCCCCGTTGGACAAGGAGCCGGATCGTCTCTTCGAAGCTCACACCGGCCGCAACATAAGCGGGTGGCAGGTCGAACATTTCCTGATAGCGGCGATTGCAGACAACAAGTTTGAGCTCGCTGTCGAAGATCGACAACGCCTGACTGATCAGATTCAGCCCCGTACGCATGAGGCTGTTATGCTCCTCCTCGGACAATGGCATCCGAATTCTCCCTGACCTATCGCTACCATTCGAACATGCATCCGGAAAGAGGCAATCCAAGGCTGTTACAATTTGTTAGGTTTTGGAAAAACTGACGAAACGCTTCCCCGCAAAGCTACGAACATGAACAAAAGGCCGGCGAAAAAGATCGGCCAAGCTCATGCCCGAATGGGGTTCAAGGGGAGGAAATCCATGACCGAGCGAGAGCCCGTATCGGGTCTCACGTCCATTCCAGCTTTGATGGCGCGCAATGCACGCGAGCTTCCGCGACGCATTGCCTATCGCGAGAAGGAATTCGGGATTTGGCAGTCCTGGACATGGGAAGAGGCGCATGCCGAAACACGTGCCCTCGCCATGGGTCTTCTGGCGCTCGGACTGAAGCGAGGCGATTTTGTTGCAGTCGTCGGGCGCAATCGGCCTTCACTCTATTGGTCTCTCGTCGCCGCCCAGATGTGTGGTGCAGTGCCAGTGCCACTCTATCAGGATGCGGTCGCGGATGAGGCTGAATATGTGCTCGAGCACTGTGGTGCGCGTTTCGTCGTCTGTGGCGATCAGGAACAGGTCGACAAGGTCATCGAGGTTCAGGAACGTATCAAGTGCATTGATCAGGTCGTCTATGTCGACAAGCGCGGCATGCGCAAATACGACCATTCCCGTCTGAACGCGCTGGCTGATGTCGTGAGCGAGGGCCGGGCTGGCCATCACCGCTTTGAAGCGGAACTGGATCGCCGTATTGCGGCGCTGACCTATGACGATGCCTGCGTCATGCTCTACACCTCCGGCACGACCGGCAAGCCCAAGGGTGTGGTTCTTTCCAACCGCAACATCATCGAAACCGCCCGCAGCACATGCGAATTCGACAGGCTGGGGTCTTCGGAGGAGATCCTGGCATATCTGCCCATGGCCTGGGTCGGAGATTTCATCTTCTCCATGGGGCAGGCGATGTGGGCCGGCTTCTGCGTCAATTGCCCCGAAAGTGCCGAAACCATGATGACCGATCTGAGAGAAATCGGTCCGACCTATTTCTTCGCGCCGCCGCGTGTCTTCGAGGGACAGCTGACCAATGTGATGATCCGGATGGAAGACGCGGCGCCCACCAAGCAATGGCTCTTCCGCATCTTCATGGACCATGCCCGCAAGGTCGGCCCGGCCATCCTCGATGGCAAGCCGGTCTCGCTGATCGATCGATTGAAGTACTGGCTCGGCGATCTTGTCATCTACGGCCCCTTGAAGAACACGCTTGGCTACAGCCGCATCCGGGTGGGCTATACAGCCGGCGAGGCCATCGGGCCGGAAATCTTCGATTTCTATCGTGCGCTCGGCATCAATCTCAAACAGCTTTACGGACAGACGGAAGCCAGCGTCTTCATCACGCAGCAGCCGGATGGCGAAGTCCGCTCCGATACGGTGGGTGTGCCCTCGCCGGGTGTCGAGGTCAAGATCGCCGAGACGGGTGAGGTCTTCTACCGAAGCCCCGGCACGTTTGTCGAGTATTTCAAGAACCCGGAAAGCACCTCTTCGACCAAGGATGCGGAAGGATGGGTCGCGACAGGCGATGCCGGCTTCTTCGAGCCCGACACCGGGCATCTGCGCATCATCGACCGCGCCAAGGATGTTGGCCGGATGGCGGATGGCAATCTGTTTGCCCCCAAATATGTCGAGAACAAGCTGAAATTCTATCCAAACATTCTCGAAGCCGTGGTCTTCGGAGCCGGACGTGATCGCTGCAGCGCCTTCATCAATATAGACCTGACTGCGGTCGGAAACTGGGCGGAACGCAACAATATCGCCTATTCCAGTTATCAGGAGCTCGCCGCACATCCACAGGTCTATGACATGATCCGTGGCCATGTCGAGGAGGTGAACCGCTCCGTTGCCGCCGATAGCATGCTTGCCGGCTGCCAGATCCATCGTTTCCTGATCCTGCATAAGGAGCTCGATGCCGATGACGGTGAGCTGACCCGCACGCGCAAGGTCCGCCGCAACATCATCGAGCAGAAATATGCCGATCTGATCGCCGCCCTTTACGATGGCTCGACAACGATCAGCACCGAAACGGAAGTGACCTATGAAGATGGTCGCAAGGGAGTGTTGAAGGCGACGCTGAAGATCGCCGATGTGACCACCCTGCCGGCCATCGAGCGGAGGGCTGCCGCATGAACGCGCTGGCTCCTGTCACCGACGACACGGTTACGTCGGATGGCCGCCGGATTGGTGGCGTCCTGATGGAGATGAAGAACATTACGCTCAGATTTGGCGGCGTGAAGGCCATCACGGATATCAGCTTCGACATCCGCGAAGGTGAGATCCGCTCGATCATCGGCCCCAATGGCGCGGGCAAATCCTCGATGCTCAATGTCATTTCCGGCTTCTACATCCCGCAGGAAGGCGAGGTCTGGTTCCGCGGCGCGCGCCGACCGCAGATGAAGCCCTATGATGTCGCGCGTCAGGGCATTGCCCGGACCTTCCAGAACATTGCCCTCTTCGATGGCATGAGCGTGCTCGACAATATCATGACCGGTCGTCTCACCCTGATGAAGACCGGTCTGTTCCGTCAGGCCTTCTGGTGGGGTGCCGCAGAACGGGAGGAAACCCTTCATCGGGAGAAGGTCGAGAAGATCATCGATTTCCTGGAAATCCCGGCAATCCGCAAGACGCCGGTCGGGAGACTGCCCTATGGCTTGAAGAAGCGCGTGGAACTCGCCCGAGCCCTGGCTGCCGAGCCGAAACTCCTGCTTCTCGATGAGCCGATGGCCGGCATGAATGTCGAGGAGAAGGAGGACATGTGCCGCTTCATTCTCGACGTCAACGACGAGTTCGGCACCACGATTGCCCTGATCGAGCATGACATGGGTGTTGTCATGGACCTGTCTGACCGTGTCGTCGTGATGGATTACGGCAGAAAGATCGGAGACGGAACGCCGGATGAAGTGCGCAACAACCAGGCTGTGATCGACGCCTATCTGGGGGTTGCACATGAATAGGCGGATCCAAGCTGCAGGGGAGATGGCCTGATGCCTGACACATTCTTCTATGCCGTCGAGGTCATGCTGAACGGACTGATGGCCGGCGTCATGTATGCGCTTGTCGCGCTTGGTTTCGTCCTCATCTTCAAGGCCTCCGGCATCTTTAACTATGCCCAGGGGGTGCTCGCCCTGTTTGCCGCCTTGACACTCGTCGGTGTCATGGAGGGTCAGGTGCCGTTTGCCCATCTGATCAACGCAGTCTTCGGTACGAATTTCCACCATTTCGGCTTCACCGTACCGGCGATCGCCGCCATCCTGATTACGGTCGCGGTCATGACACTGCTCGCGATCCTGGTGGAACGCTATATTCTCAAGCACCTGGTCAATCAGGAGCCGATCATCCTCTTCATGGCGACCATCGGCCTTGCCTATTTCCTGGAAGGTCTGGGTGACGTGATGTGGGGTGCCGATATCAAGCGCCTGGATGTCGGCCTGCCCAAGGGCATCAGTGAAGGCATCGAGACCACGACCTATGAGTGGTTCGGCTATGGCTTCTTCATCGATCGTCTGGATATTGTCGCAACGATCGTCGCCATTCTTCTCGTTCTCTCGCTCACCCTATTCTCGCAATATTCCAAGCAGGGCCGTGCCTTGCGCGCCGTCGCCGACGATCATCAGGCGGCTCTATCGGTCGGCATTTCCTTACGCTTCATCTGGGTGCTTGTCTGGTCGATTGCCGGCATTGTGGCGCTTGTCGCCGGCATCATGTGGGGCTCGAAATCGGGCGTGCAGTTCAGTCTGGCCCTGATTGCCCTGAAGGCGCTTCCGGTCCTGATGCTGGGCGGCTTCACCTCCATTCCGGGCGCAATTGTCGGCGGGTTGATCATCGGCATGGGCGAGAAACTCTTCGAGTTCTTCATCGGGCCACTGGTTGGCGGCGCGACGGAAAACTGGTTCGCCTATGTGCTGGCCCTCATCTTCCTCGTCTTCCGGCCCCAGGGCCTGTTTGGCGAACGCATCATCGAAAGGGTGTGAGATCATGCTGTATCGTGAAGCCGGTGATTTCAAGACGAGTTATGTCGCCGACAGCCAGACCTTTCCGATCAAGTTCGACCGCATCCGCTACTACATCATCGTGGCGATTGCCTTTGGCGTGGTTCCCTTCTTCATCAATGATTACTGGGCCAATGCCGTCTTCGTGCCCTTCCTGATCTATGCGATTGCGGCAATCGGTCTGAACATACTGACCGGCTATTGCGGGCAGGTCAGCCTGGGGACAGGCGGCTTCATGGCGGTCGGTGCCTATGCCTGCTACAAGCTGATGACGGGCATGCCCGATGTGCCGATCATCGTGCATGTCATCCTTGCCGGCTTTATCACCGCCGGCGTTGGCGTGCTGTTTGGTCTGCCAAGCCTTCGCATAAAGGGCTTCTATCTGGCGGTCGCAACACTTGCCGCCCAGTTCTTCCTTGTCTGGCTCTTCAACAAGGTTCCGTGGTTCTACAACTACTCGGCCTCTGGTCAGATCACCGCGCCCGAACGCACGCTGTTTGGCATTGCAGTGACAGGCGCCAATACACCGGCCTGGGCGAAATATCTGTTCTGCCTGGTGATCCTCTTTGCGCTGGCCTGGCTTGCCCGAAACCTGACGCGCGGCTCGGTTGGCCGCCGCTGGATGGCGATCCGGGACATGGATATCGCTGCAGAAATCATCGGGGTGAACCCGCTCAGCGCCAAGCTCTCGGCCTTTGCGGTTTCGTCCTTCTATATCGGCATCGCCGGAGCACTCTTTTTCTCGGTCTATCTGGGGGCTGTCGAGGTTGGCGAAGCCTTTGGTATTCAGAAGAGTTTCCTTGTGCTGTTCATGATCATCATCGGCGGGCTGGGCTCGATTTTCGGCAGCTTTGCGGGGGCGGCCTTCCTGGTCCTGTTGCCCGTGTTCTTGAAGAATTTTCTGGTTGGCCAGCTTGGCTGGGCAACAGACCTCGCCGCGCATATCGAGCTGATGATTGTCGGTGGTCTGATCATCTTCTTCCTGATCGTCGAGCCACATGGGCTGAACCAGCTCTGGCGCGTCGCCAAGGAGAAACTGCGCTTGTGGCCTTTCCCGCATTGAGGGTTGGGCGAAACGTGAATGCCGCGGTGGAGGAGCTGCGGTTAAAACCTGAAATCATCTTTGTCTGGGAGGAAATGAGATGAAAAAGACGCTTGCAGCCTTAGCGGCAGCGACCATGCTGATGACCAGCGTGCCGGCTTCTGCCGATCTGATTGTGCCGAACCTGTCCTATCGGACCGGGCCCTATGCGCCGGGCGGCATTCCCTATGCCGATGGCTTCAATGACTATTTCACTCTGCTGAATGAGCGCGATGGCGGCATTGGTGGCGAGAAGGTCGTGATCCGCGAATGCGAAACCGCCTATAACACGGAAAAGGGTGTGGAATGCTATGAAGCGACCAAGGGCGGCGGCGCTCTGGTCTACAATCCGCTTTCGACCGGCATCACCTATCAGCTGATCCCGAAAAGCGCTGCCGATGGCATTCCTCTCTATACACCTGGCTATGGTCGTACGTCCGCTGCCAATGGCAAGGTGTTTGAATGGGTCTTCAACTATCCAGCCAATTACTGGGACGCAGCCAGCGTCGCCATCCGTTATCTGCTGGAAGAAAATGGTGGAGACCTGAGCGGCAAGAAAGTCGCCCTGCTTTATCACAATTCCGCCTATGGAAAGGAGCCAATCCGCACACTGACGGAACTCTCCAAGAAGCATGGCTATGAACTGCTTGAAATCCCGGTCGACCATCCCGGACAGGAGCAAAAAAGCCAGTGGCTGCAGATCCGCCGGGAAAAGCCGGACTATGTGCTGATGTGGGGCTGGGGCGTGATGAATGCAGTCGCAATACAGGAAGCTGCCAATATCAACTATCCGATGGAGAACTTCATCGGAGCCTGGTGGTCCGGCGCAGAGATTGATGTGGCTCCCGTCGGCATGCAGGCCAATGGCTATAAGTCGCTCGCCATGCATGGCACCGGCATGGACTATCCGGTCTATGACGACCTGAAGAAATACGTGATCGATGCGGGCAAGGCGAGTGGCGCTGGCGACCAGTTTGGCTCGGTTCTCTATTCCCGCGGCATGTATGCAGCCCTGGTCATTTCCGAGGCAATCCGCAAGGCGCAGGAGATGACGGGTAAGTCGTCGATTACCGCAGCCGATCTTCGCAACGGATTTGAAGAACTCGAAATCACCGAAGCACGCATGGAAGAACTTGGTCTGCCGAAATTCGGCCAGCCATTCAAGGCGACCTGCGCGGACCATGGCGGGCCGGGCGCAGCACTGATCCAGCAATGGGATGCATCCGCAAAGAAATGGAACCTGCTGACGGATTTCATTGCGCCTGATGACGAAGTTCTCGTGCCTTTGGTTCTCGAAGACTCCCAGGCTTTCGCCAAGGAAAACAACATCACCGAACGCTGCAACTAAGCAAAAGACTGTCCCGGCACCTGCCGGGGCAGTCGAAACCTCACGTCGGGACGACAGTCATGCAGAATGCGATGAACACGAATGGGGCCTTGCTGGAGGTCAACAATATCGAGGTGATCTACAATCACGTCATCCTCGTGCTGAAGGGGGTGAGCCTCAGCGTGCCGCATCGCGGGATCACAGCCCTTCTGGGGGGCAATGGGGCCGGCAAGACGACGACGCTCAAGGCGATCTCCAACCTGTTGAAGTCAGAACGCGGTGAAGTGACCAAGGGATCGATCCACTATCGCGGTGATCGCGTCCAGGACCTGTCGCCAGCCGATCTCGTTCGGCGGGGGGTCATCCAGGTCATGGAGGGCCGCCACTGCTTCGAACATTTGACGGTCGAGGAAAACCTGATGACCGGTGCCTATACAAGACGTGACAGCAAGGCAGACATCCGGCGCGATCTTGAAATGGTCTATGCCTATTTCCCGCGCCTGAAAGACCGGCGCAAATCGCAGGCGGGCTACACCTCCGGTGGCGAACAGCAGATGACCGCCATTGGCCGCGCCTTGATGAGCCGTCCTGAAACCGTTCTGCTCGACGAGCCAAGCATGGGGCTCGCGCCGCAACTGGTCGAACAGATCTTCGAAATCGTCAAGGCCGTGAACGAGGGGGAAGGCGTCACCTTCCTGCTGGCCGAGCAGAACACCAATGTGGCGCTGCGCTATGCGCATTACGGCTACATTCTCGAAAGCGGTCGCGTGGTCATGGATGGACCGGCGAGTGACCTGCGGGAAAACCCGGACGTCAAGGAATTCTATCTCGGCATGTCGGACAAGGGGCGCAACAGCTTCCGTGACGTCCGCAGCTATCGTCGCCGCAAACGGTGGCTGGCATGAGGGCGGCAGAGGCAAGGACTTTCACCATGAGCCATTTCGATCATCTCGAAACCCGTTCCCAGGACCAGCGCGAAGCCGAGCAGCTGGCCTGTCTGAATGACCTGCTCGACCGCGAGGGCAAAGCAAGGCTTGCGCGTCTTTCGGATCTGGCGGATCTGCCGGTATTGCGTAAAGCCGAACTTACCGAGCGCCAGAAAGAGCGACCCCCTTTCGGCAATTTGCCGATCGGTGATGTTGTTCACTATTTCCAGTCGCCGGGACCCATCTACGAGCCGGGCGGTGTCAGCCATGACTGGTGGCGCATGGGTCGTTTCCTGCATGGCCTCGGGGTGGGCCGCGGTGACATCGTTCACAATTGTTTTGGCTATCACCTCACCCCGGCTGGCATGATCTTTGAAAATGGCGCACGCGCCGTGGGCGCGGCGGTGCTGCCTGCGGGAACGGGACAGACCGAATTGCAGGTTCGTGCCGCCAGCGATATTGGCACCACGGTTTATGCGGGTACGCCGGATTACCTGAAGGTCATTCTGGAAAAAGCGGATGAACTGGGTGAGACGTTGAAGATCAGTCGCGCTGCAGTCTCCGGTGGTGCTCTGTTCCCCAGCCTTCGCCAGTATTATGCCGATCGCGGGATAATGTGCCTTCAGGTCTATGCAACGGCTGATCTCGGCAATATTGCCTATGAATCGCCTGCCATGGAAGGCCTCATCATGGATGAGGGCGTGATCGTGGAGATTGTCAGGCCGGGGTCCGATCGACCAGTGCCCGACGGCGAAGTGGGCGAGGTTGTCGTAACCTCCCTCAATCCGGACTACCCGCTGATACGATTTGCAACGGGAGACCTCTCGGCAATCCTGCCGGGAACAAGTCCCTGCGGACGCACCAACCGCCGGATCAAGGGCTGGATGGGGCGGGCTGACCAGACCACCAAGATCAAGGGCATGTTTGTCAGACCCGAGCAGGTAGCCCAGCTTGTTGCACGCCATGACGAGATTGCTCGTGCGCGAGTGGTGGCAAGTCGCGAGGGCGAGATGGACATCATGACAGTCCAGATCGAAACGCGTGCGACCAATCCGGCCCTCTATGAGCAGAGCGTTGTCGCCACGCTGAAAATGCGGGGTCTGGTCGAACTTGTTCCGCCGGGCGCCCTGCCGAATGATGGCAAGGTCATTGAAGATCGCCGCAGCTATGACTGAAGGCAGGGCTATGCGTAACTGGCTTCCTCGGCGTGCAGGAGAATGACATGAAGACTGAGGTGGTGATCGTCGGTGCCGCCCGCACACCGATGGGTGGTTTTCAAGGCGCGCTGGCCGGCAAGAGCGCGGCCGAACTGGGTGCTGTTTCCATATCTGCGGCCCTTCAACGCGCTGGTATTGCCGCATCGGATGTGGATGAGGTTCTGATGGGCTGCGTGCTTTCTGCAGGGCAAGGGCAGGCACCCGCCCGGCAGGCAGCGCTTTGCGCGGGATTGCCGGTTTCGACGCCTGCCACGACGGTCAACAAGATGTGTGGCTCGGGCATGAAGACCGTCATGATGGCGCATGACGCCATCCTTTCCAATGAGGCTGGCATTGTTGTCGCCGGTGGAATGGAAAGCATGTCAAACGCGCCCTTCCTTCTGGATCGGGCAAGAAGCGGTTATCGGATGGGCCATGGCCGCGTGATCGATCACATGTTTCTCGACGGACTGGAGGATGCCTATGAGAAGGGGCGTCTCATGGGGACATTTGCCGAGAACTGCGCTGAAGCCTACCAGTTTACGCGCGAGGCCCAGGATGACTATGCGCTCAGATCGCTTTCACGCGCCATGGCGGCAATCGCCGCGGGACGCTTTGCGCACGAAGTCGCTCCGGTGTCGGTCACATCAAGGGCTGGAGAGACGCTTGTTTCCACTGACGAACAGGCCGCCAATGCCCGCCCGGAGAAGATCCCGTATCTGAAACCCGCCTTTCGCCCGGACGGGACAGTGACAGCCGCCAATTCCTCATCGATCAGCGATGGCGGCGCTGCGCTGGTTCTGATGACAGGCAGAGAGGCCGAAAAACATGGCCTCAAACCACTTGCCCGGATCGTGGGACATACGAGTTTTGCCAGCGAGCCTCGTCTTTTTCCCACCGCTCCTGTCGGGGCCATGAAAAAGCTCTTCGACAAGATCGGATGGTCGGCAGGTAGCGTCGATCTCTACGAGATCAACGAGGCATTCGCGGTTGTGGCCATGGCTGCGATGCGCGATCTCGGTCTCCCGGCTGACAAGGTCAATGTCAATGGAGGAGCCTGTGCGCTCGGCCATCCCATCGGCGCATCGGGTGCCCGGATCCTGGTAACGCTTCTTGCCGCACTTGACGAGCGGAGTGCCAAACGAGGAGTGGCCAGTGTCTGCATCGGTGGTGGAGAAGCCACCGCCATTGCGATCGAGAGAATGGACTGACCTGATGGATTTCTCGCTGACCGATGAGCAGCTTGCTATCCGGGACATGGCCGAGAGCTTTGCCCGCGACGAAATCGCACCGCATGCGCTCGACTGGGATGAGAACAAGCATTTTCCCGTTGATGTCATCCGCAAGGCTGCAGGCCTTGGACTCGGTGGCATCATGGTGGCAGAGAATTACGGTGGTTCGGCCCTCGGACGCCTGGACGCCGTGCTCGTCTATGAGGCGCTCGCGAAGGGATGCGCGGCCTTCTCTGCCTATCTCTCGATCCACAACATGGTTGCGACCATGATCGACAAGCATGGCAGCGCGCGCCAGAAGGAGACCTATCTGCCGAGCCTGTGTAGCGGCCAGATACTTGCCTCCTATTGCCTGACCGAGCCGGCATGCGGTTCGGACGCGGCAGCCCTGACCACGCGGGCCGAACGCGACGGGGACGACTATCTGCTGACCGGCCAGAAGATGTTCATTTCCGGCGCCGGCGCCACCGATCTCTATGTGGTCATGGCCCGCAGCGGCGGTCCCGGGCCCAGGGGCATTTCCGCCTTTCTGGTGGAGCAGGGAGCGACCGGTCTGGGTTTCGGTGCCAATGAGAAGAAGATGGGTTGGAATGCGCAGCCGACGCGAACCGTGATGCTCGATCGGGTGCGGGTGCGTTCGGATGCGATGCTCGGTCCTGAAGGAGCCGGTTTCAAGCTTGCGATGGAGGCGCTGGATGGCGGGCGGACCTCGATTGCCGCCTGTTCGCTGGGTGGAGCTCAATCGGCATTCGACAGGGCTATCGCCTATACGGCGGAGCGAAAGGCATTCGGCCAGAAGCTCAACGACTTCCAGGCCCTGCAGTTTGTCATTGCAGAAATGGCGACGGACATCGAGGTGGCGCGCACGTTCCTTTGGCGCGCGGCCTCAGCCCTTGATGGCGGATCTGCCGAGGCCACAAGGCTTTGCGCCATGGCCAAGAAACATGTGACCGATAGTGGCTTCGATGTTGCCAACCGGGCACTGCAGCTTCATGGGGGTTATGGCTATCTTGCCAACTATGGTGTCGAGAAAATCGTCCGTGATTTGCGCGTTCATCAGATTCTGGAAGGCACCAATGAAATCATGCGTCTCATCATCGCACGTTCGGTTTTGGCCGAGACATGAGCATGACTTCGAATGATAGAGGGTCTTCCGTAAGCCGCAAAAGGACTGGCTTGATCTCCCTTCTAGCGGCTGCCGCCGCTCAACCAAGGAATGACACATCATGGAAATTGCCGACAAGACTTTCATCGTCACCGGCGCGGCATCGGGGCTTGGTGCAGCGACTGCGCAAATGCTGGCTGAAGCTGGCGCCAATGTCGTCATCGCCGATCGCGATCAGGATGCCGGACAGTCTGCTGCCGAGAGGCTTGGCAGCCGGGTCCGTTTTCACAAAACCGATGTTGTCAGCGAAGAGGATGCGAAGGCTGCGGTCCAGCTCGCTGAAGAGGTCTTTGGCGGTCTCAATGGTCTGATCAACTGTGCCGGTGTTGCGCCGGGCGAGAAGGTTCTCGGTCGGGACGGTCCCCACAGACTGGAGAGTTTTGCTCGTACCGTGTCGATCAATCTTGTCGGCACCTTCAACATGGCGCGCCTTGCCGCTTCTGCCATTGCGAAGTCGGCGCCCAATGCCGGTGGAGAGCGCGGTGTCATTGTCAATACAGCGTCCGTTGCGGCCTTCGACGGCCAGATGGGTCAGGTTGCCTATTCTGCCTCGAAGGCGGGCGTTGCCGGCATGACCCTGCCGATGGCCCGGGATCTCGCCCGCCATGGAATCCGCGTATTGACGATTGCTCCGGGCATCTTCAAAACGCCGATGATGGCCGCGATGCCGCAGGAAGTGCAGGATTCGCTTGGTGCATCAGTTCCGTTTCCGTCGCGCCTGGGAGAGCCCTCGGAATATGCAGCACTGGTCAGACATATCATCGAAAATGCCATGCTGAATGGCGAGGTCATCCGGCTGGATGGGGCGCTGCGCATGGCGCCGAAATGAGGAGGATTTCATGTTTCATGCCACTATGCGCTTCGATCTTGGCGACGATGTCGCAGCGCTCAGGGAGATGGTACACGCCTGGGCCCAGGAAAGGCTGAAGCCGATTGCCGCCGAGGTGGATCGAAGCAACAGCTTTCCCAACAGCCTGTGGAAAGAGATGGGGGAGCTTGGCCTTCTCGGGATCACGGTCAGTGAAGACTATGGCGGTGCCGGTATGGGCTATCTTGCCCATACGGTTGCGGTGGAAGAGATCGCCCGCGCATCCGCCTCCGTCAGTCTGTCCTATGGCGCCCATTCCAATCTCTGCGTCAATCAGATCAAGCTCAATGGGTCGGACGAGCAGAAACGGAAATACCTGCCGGGGCTCGTTTCGGGAGAACATGTTGGCGCGCTGGCCATGTCCGAGCCGGGCGCTGGTTCGGATGTCGTGTCGATGAAGCTGAAGGCCGACAAGCGCAACGGCTATTATGTGCTGAAGGGCAACAAATACTGGATCACCAATGGTCCGGATGCCGATACCCTGGTGGTCTATGCCAAGACCGATCCGGATGCCGGATCGAAGGGCATCACCGCCTTCATCGTCGAAAAGAGCATGAAGGGGTTTTCGACCAGCCCGCATTTCGACAAGCTCGGCATGCGGGGCTCCAATACGGCCGAACTGATCTTCGATGATGTCGAGGTTCCTTTTGAAAACGTGCTGGGCGAGGAGGGCAGGGGTGTCCGTGTGCTGATGTCCGGCCTTGATTTCGAACGCGTGGTTCTGGCCGGTATCGGGCTAGGCATCATGGCTGCCTGCCTTGATGAAGTGATGCCGTATATATCAACGCGGGAACAGTTCGGGCAGCCGGTCGGAAACTTCCAGCTGATGCAGGGCAAGATCGCCGACATGTATGTCGCGCTCAACACGGCGCGTGCCTATGTCTATGAGGTGGCGAAGGCCTGTGATCGTGGCGAGGTGACGCGACAGGACGCAGCCGGAGCGGTGCTTTATGCCAGCGAGCAGGCGATGGTCCAGGCCCATCAGGCCGTTCAGGCGCTGGGTGGCGCCGGTTTCCTCAATGACAGCGTCGTCAGTCGTCTGTTTCGTGACGCAAAACTGATGGAAATCGGAGCCGGAACGTCTGAAATCCGCCGCATGCTGATCGGGCGCGAACTCATGGCCGCGATGGCCTGAACACGGTTCAAGGGCTTTGATGAAACAGCTGGAGGGCCGATGAAACTGAAATCAAACCATATTGCCGGCAGCGACGCCGCAAAGGCGAACCGTGCAGCCCATCTTGCCATGCTTCAAACCATTCGGGAGGCAGCCGCGCTTGCCGCCGAGGGTGGCGGCGAGGAAGCACGAAAGCGCCATGCGGCCCGAGGGAAAATGTTGCCGAGGGAGCGTGTCGCCAATCTGCTTGATCCGGGTTCGCCATTTCTGGAAGTTGGCGCGACAGCGGCCCATGGCATGTACGAGGGTGCTGCCCCCGCAGCCGGTGTTATTGCCGGCATAGGGCGCATCGAGGGTCAGGACGTCATGATCGTTGCCAATGATGCAACGGTGAAGGGCGGGACCTATTACCCGATGACGGTGAAGAAGCATCTTCGGGCGCAGGAAATCGCCGAAGCTTCGCATCTGCCCTGTATCTATCTTGTCGACAGCGGTGGTGCCAATCTTCCGAACCAGGACGAGGTGTTTCCCGACCGCGATCATTTCGGTCGCATTTTCTTCAACCAGGCGCAGATGAGCGCCAAGGGCATTGCCCAGATCGCCGTCGTCATGGGGTCCTGCACGGCGGGCGGCGCCTATGTGCCGGCCATGTCGGATGTCTCGATCATCGTTCGCGATCAGGGAACGATTTTCCTGGCCGGCCCGCCGCTTGTGAAGGCGGCCACCGGTGAGGTGGTGAGTGCCGAGGAACTCGGTGGCGGTGATGTGCACACGCGGCTCTCGGGTGTGGCGGATTATCTGGCGGAAGACGATGCCCATGCCCTGGCGCTCGCCCGCCGCGCCGTCCTCAATCTCAACCGAGAAAAACCGCCAACCGTGCGCTGGCAGGCCCCGGAAGATCCGGCCTATGATCCGGACGAGCTGCTGGATGTGGTGCCGGCAGATCTGCGCACACCCTATGATATCCGCGAGGTCATTGCTCGTGTGGTCGATGGCAGCCGGTTCGACGAGTTCAAGGCGCGCTTCGGCGAAACGCTCGTTTGCGGTTTCGCCCATATCATGGGCTGCCCGGTCGGAATCATCGCCAACAATGGTGTCCTCTTCTCCGAGAGCGCGCAAAAGGGTGCGCATTTCGTCGAACTCTGCTCGCAACGCGGCATTCCGCTCATTTTCCTGCAGAACATCACTGGTTTCATGGTCGGCCGCAAATACGAAAACGAGGGCATTGCCCGGCATGGCGCCAAGATGGTGACGGCAGTCGCCACCACCGCGGTGCCGAAGATCACGATGCTGGTCGGCGGCTCGTTTGGCGCCGGCAATTACGGCATGGCCGGTCGTGCCTTTTCGCCGCGCTTCCTCTGGACCTGGCCGAATTCCCGCATCTCCGTCATGGGCGGTGAACAGGCTGCAGGTGTTCTCGCCACCGTCCGCCGCGAGGGCATCGAACGCAAGGGCGGCACCTGGAGTGCCCAAGAGGAGGCCGACTTCAAACGCCCGACGCTGGATATGTTCGAGCGCCAGAGCCACCCGCTCTATGCCTCGGCCCGATTGTGGGATGACGGGATCATCGATCCGCGCAAGACGCGCGAGGTTCTCGCGCTGTCCTTGTCCGCCAGCCTCAACGCGCCGATCGGGGAAACCCGTTTTGGCCTGTTCCGCATGTAACCGGGTCGGAGAACCAGACCATGTTTCGCAAGATCCTGATTGCCAATCGCGGTGAAATCGCTTGCCGCATCATCAAGACAGCCCGCAAGCTCGGTGTCTCCACGGTCGCCGTCTATTCGGATGCGGATCGTCACGCACTGCATGTCACACTCGCCGACCAGGCGGTTGCGATCGGCGGCGCGGCGCCGAAGGACAGCTACCTCAAGGGCGATGCGATCATTGCCGCCGCGCTTGAAACGGGTGCCGAGGCCATTCATCCGGGTTACGGGTTTCTTTCGGAGAACCCCGATTTCGTTGATGCGGTGGAAAGCGCGGGCCTCGCTTTTATCGGCCCTTCGGCCAAGGCCATCCGCGCCATGGGGTTGAAGGATGCTGCCAAGGCGCTGATGGAGAAGGCGGGGGTGCCGGTGGTGCCCGGTTACCACGGCGACAATCAGGATGGTGCCTTCCTTGCCGAACAGGCGCAGGTGATCGGTTATCCGGTGCTGATCAAGGCGGTCGCCGGTGGCGGCGGCAAGGGCATGCGGCGCGTTGAAAGTGCTGCGGAATTTGGCGATGCGCTGCGGTCTGCCAAGGCCGAAGCGGCCAACGCATTCGGCAATGACGCCGTCCTGATCGAGAAATATGTCGCTGCTCCACGCCATATCGAGGTGCAGGTGTTCGGTGATGGCAGGGATGCCGTGCATCTCTTTGAGCGCGATTGCTCGCTGCAGCGTCGCCACCAGAAGGTGATAGAGGAGGCGCCGGCGCCGGGCATGACCGCCGAGATGCGGCAGGCCATGGGTGAGGCCGCGGTCCGTGCAGCGAGAACCATCGGTTATTCCGGTGCAGGTACGATCGAGTTCATCGTCGACGGCTCGGACGGGCTGAAAACCGATCGTTTCTGGTTCATGGAGATGAATACGCGCCTGCAGGTGGAGCATCCGGTGACGGAGGCCATCACAGGGCTTGACCTTGTGGAATGGCAGTTGCGCGTGGCGAGTGGGGAGCCCCTCCCGCTCAGGCAGGAGGAAATCCGCCTGACAGGTCACGCCTTCGAGGCGCGGCTTTATGCCGAAGATGTCGAGGCGGGCTTTTTGCCGGCGACCGGAAGGCTGGCTCATCTTGCCTTCCCGGACAATTGTCGCGCTGACACCGGCGTGCGCAGCGGCGATGAGATATCGCCCTGGTATGACCCGATGATCGCCAAGATCATCACCCATGGCCCGACGCGGAGGATTGCTCTTTCCGCGCTCGGCCGAGCGCTTCGGGAGACGGAGGTTGCGGGAACCGTGACCAATCTCTCTTTCCTCCAAGCCCTGACGCAACATCCGGGTTTCGTCCGAGGCGACGTCGATACCGGGCTCATCGCACGGGATATTCAGGCGCTGACCGTGAAGGTTAAGGATGAAGAACGCGATCAGGTCATGGCAGGTCTGGCCGCTTTGCAGGTCACCGGCCTTCCCCGTGACACCCTGTCCGGATTTGCGCTCTGGGCGCCGCTCGAACAGCAAGTCTGCCTTGAAAAGGATGGCGATCTCTTGACGGTCAGCCTGCAATTCTCCGGTCCCGAACGCGCCACCGTGAGGGTAGGCCAGGTCTCGTTCGAAGCCTTGCGGGACCAGTCCGGCTGGTTCGTCGAAGGGCAAGCGCGCATGAAGCTTGTCGAAGCCGAAGGGATACATGTCTTTGCGGGCAGTGCCACAGCGAGCTTCAAACGCCAGGATCCGCTGGACCGTGATGGGTCGGCGGGCCTTGGCAGCGATGTGACCCTGGCCCCCATGCCCGGACTGGTCCGGTCGATCCTCGTGCGTGTTGGAGACGATGTTGAACCAGGGCAAACGCTCTGCGTGCTCGAGGCCATGAAGATGGAGCACAGCCTGAAGGCAATGCGGACTGGTCGTGTCGCTTCTGTGTTCGTCACGGAAGGCAGCCAGATCGCAGCCGGAGATCCGCTGGTGCAGCTGGAGCCCGAGGCGAGCCATCATGGCTGACTTCGTCGAGATCTATGAAGTCGGCCCGCGCGACGGCTTGCAGAATGAAAAGCGCCTGATTTCGACCGCAGACAAACTGAGCCTGATTGGAAAGCTCGCGGTCTGTGGTTTCCGGCGCATTGAAGCCACGAGTTTCGTCAGCCCCAAATGGGTGCCGCAAATGGCCGATGCAGCAGACGTCATGGCGGGCGTCCCGCGCCGCGCCGGGCTTTCCTATGCCGTGCTCGCACCCAATCTCAAGGGTTACGAAGCGGCCAGGGCTGCAGGTGCCGATGAAGTTGCAGTTTTCGCATCGGCTTCGGAAGGGTTCAGCCGTGCCAATCTCAATGCCTCGATCGCGCAAACCATGGACCGATTGAAACCGGTGGCGGAGGCGGTGCTCTCAGATGGTCTGAGATTGCGCGGCTATGTCTCGGTCGTGACCGACTGCCCGTTCGATGGCAAGGTTGCGCCGTCACAAGTGGCAAAGGTGGCGTCGGATCTGTTATCGCTCGGCTGTCATGAAATCTCCCTTGGAGAGACACTCGGTCGTGGAAATCCTCGAGAGATCGCCGCGATGCTGGATGCCGTATTGAATGAGATACCCGCTGACAGGCTTGCCGGCCATTTTCATGATACCGGAGGGCTTGCGATCCGGAACATCGACGTGGCTCTGGAGAAGGGACTTCGCGTCTTCGATGCATCGGTTGGCGGACTGGGTGGCTGTCCCTATGCGCCGGGTGCTGCGGGCAATGTTGCGACCGAGACGGTTGCACATCACCTGGCGGCTGCCGGTCTGGACACGGGACTTGATCTGGAGCGGCTCAAGGAGGCCGAAATCTTCGCCAAGACCTTGAGGAGCAAGGCATGAATGAGACGATCAAGGTGGATGTCGATCCGCGAGGCATTGTCCAGTTGCGACTAGGCCGACCGGAGAAGCGGAACGCGCTTTCCAGCCGCATGATGGAAGAACTGACGCAATTTGCCGAACTTGCGGAGGATCGGCGGGATTGGCGCGCGGTTATCCTGAGCGGTGAAGGCGCTGCATTTTGCGCCGGTGGCGACCTTGACTGGATGCGACAGCAGATGGCAGCGGACAGGCAGACGCGAATCTCCGAGGCGCGAAAGCTGGCCGGTATGCTCTCGGCGCTGAATGCCCTTCCGCAACCCTTGATTGGCGCCATGCATGGCAGTGCATTCGGTGGCGGCGTGGGCATGGCCTGTGTCTGTGATCTGGTTCTGTCGACACCTCAAACCGTGTTCGGGCTGACCGAAACCCGACTTGGTCTGATCCCGGCAACGATCGGACCCTATGTGCTGGCCCGCATGGGCGAGGGCCGCGCGCGGCGTGTTTTCATGTCAGCCAAACGGTTCGGCGCCGCAGAAGCGCTTGAACTCGGCATCGTCTCGCGCATCGTGGATGACGAGCATCTCATGCAAGAGGCGATGAATGAAGCGGAACGCTACCTGGAGACAGCGCCGGGCGCTGTTGCGTCTGCCAAGAAACTCGCCCGCTCCCTTGCACGTGTGCTTGATGAGGAGCGGATTGAAGAAAGCATCAATGCACTGGCGGATACCTGGGAGAAGCCGGAGGCGGCAGAAGGGATTGCTGCCTTTTTCGACAAGCGAAAGCCCGTCTGGGACAGGTCGCAGAAGACAGGCTGATGCCCCGCAAGTGAACCGGCATCGTTTTCGAAACCGACGATGATCTTGCGAGACTTCTCAGGCTGAAGCCTGGAGTTCTTCAAGCCGGGCCTCAATCAAGTCCAGGAAACTTTCCCGCAGGGGATCTCTGGTGTCACGGAGCCAGGCTGCAGCCAGGACGAGCTTCTTGCGTGCCTCGACCCCTGGTGCCTCCAGCGGTATGAAACGGACGCCGTCGACATTGAGGCGGGATATCCATCGGGGCAGGATTGCAAGGCCGATCCCGGACGCAACCAGGTTTACGATCGTTTGCTTCTCCTCGGCTATCTGGATGATTCTTGCGGAAAGGCCTGCCTCGAGAAAGAGCTTGATGCTCAAATCATGGCTATGCGGTCGCGATCGACGGTCAGGGACAATCAACGCTGCGTCTTGCATGTCCTTGACCCGGAGCGCGTCAAGGCGGGCCAGGGCATGGCCTTCCGGCACGGCCACGACGGCAGTCTCGCGGAACAGTTCGCGAAATTCCAGGCGTGTGTCGACCTGTTCAGGGGGTCTCACAAAGGCAAGGTCAATGCGACCGGAAACCAGTCCTGGCAGGGAGCGGATCGTCTTCTCCTCAATGAGCACAATTTCCGTATTGGGATATTGCCGTCGAAACAAGGGAATGATCTGGGGCATCAGTCCGACGGCTGCGCTGTCGATGGCGCTTACCCGAAGAACCGATGCCTTACGTCTTGCTTGTTCTCGAAACGCTGTCTCCAGACGATCGGCACGTTGAATGAGGTCTCGCGCGCCCTCCAGAAAGCGCTCCCCGGCTTCCGTGAGGATGACGTTTCTGGTTGTCCGCGACAGCAATCGGGTCCCCAGATGTGCCTCAAGCAGTTTGATGTGACGCCCAAGGGATGCAGGAAGCATGTCGAGTTTCTGTGCCGCCCGACCGAAATGCAAACAGTCTGCAACCGCAATAAAGCAGCGTATCTGCTGTAGGTCCAAACCCATCTCCAATTATATGAATTTTTTATATGATCTTAGTGAGATTGCGCCGGCGGCGTCAAATTGTCAGCTTCGTACCCGCGACAACACTGCATCCCTCGATCACGCGGGTGCACAAGGACTGGAAGGATGCATCAATGCGCCATCATCGTATTGCCGCCATTCCCGCAGACGGGATCGGACCAGAGGTCATTGAAGCAGGCGCCGCCATTCTTGAGGCACTTGGCAAAAGGATGGGTGATCATTCTTGCGACTTGACCTTCTTCGACTGGGGTTCGGCTTACTACAGGAAGCATGGCGTCATGATGCCCCCTGACGGTCTCGAGCAGTTGAAATCTTTTGACGCCATCTTTTTTGGCGCCGTCGGCGCGCCCGATGTTCCTGACCACATCACGTTGTGGGGTCTGCGGCTGCCCATCTGCCAGGGGTTTGATCAATATGCCAATGTGCGCCCGACACGTATTCTTCCCGGGATCACGTCTCCGCTGCGCAATGTCGAAGCGGGAGATCTCGACTGGGTGATCGTGCGCGAGAACTCGGAAGGGGAATACTCCGGTCATGGCGGTCGCGCCCATCGAGGCATGCCCGAAGAGGTCGCTACCGAGGTGGCGATTTTCACCCGCGTGGGTGTCACCCGCATCATGCGTTATGCCTTCCGGCTTGCGCAGTCACGCCCGCGCAAGCTCCTTACCGTCGTCACCAAGTCCAATGCGCAGCGCCATGGCATGGTGATGTGGGACGAGATTGCAGCGGAGGTGTCAAAGGAGTTTCCGGATGTCACCTGGGACAAGATGCTGGTCGATGCCATGACCGTGCGCATGACCCTGAAGCCGGAAAGCCTCGACACGATTGTCGCGACCAATCTCCATGCAGACATTCTGTCGGATCTTGCCGGCGCCCTTGCGGGCAGTCTCGGCGTCGCCCCCACGGCCAATATCGATCCCGAACGTCGCTTTCCTTCCATGTTCGAGCCGATCCATGGCTCCGCTTTCGACATCACGGGCAAGGGCATTGCCAATCCGGTTGCGACCTTCTGGACCGCGGCCCAGATGCTTGATCATCTTGGTGAAAGCCAGGCATCAAGGGTACTGATGGATGCGGTCGACCGGGTGTGCCAAGCTGGCATCATGACGCCCGATGTGGGTGGCAGGGCCAGGACCAGGGAAGTGACCGAGGCCGTAGTCAAGGCGATAGAAGGTTCCAATCTCCTCTAGTCTGTCGCCGGGTATCGACAGATCCAAGTTTCGGCCGTGATCGTGCACCCCCTGCCTATATCGCTTGATGCGTTGTTTCGGACCCCTGATCTTGCTCGCAGCCGGGATTGAAGGTAACCGGGAATTCAGGTCGCTCATTAAGGTGAAAACGACAATGACCTTGTGGAATGACGTGATGGCCCGATCGGCGTTGAAGCGCGTGTTCGATGCGGCGGTCCGCAGTGCGAGCCCTTATGACGCCGTCCTGAAACATTTGCCGGAAAAGCCCAAGGGGCGCTGCATTGTCGTGGGCGCGGGAAAGGCGTCTGCTGCCATGGCCGCAGCTCTTGATGCTGCCTGGCCGGATGTCGAGCTTTCCGGCACGGTAGTGACCCGATATGGCCATGCTGTACCCGCGGGGCGTATCGAGATCCTTGAAGCATCGCATCCCGTTCCAGATGACAACAGTCTGAAGGCCGCCGAGAAGATCCTTGAAACAGTCAGGGATCTTCGACCGGACGATCTGGTGATTGCGCTGATCTCCGGTGGTGGATCTGCCCTGATGGTTGCTCCGGCCGGTCACATGACTCTAGCAGACAAGCAGGCTGTCAACCGGGCGCTTCTGGCAAGTGGTGCAACCATTTCCGAAATGAACGCAGTGCGCAAACATCTTTCGCGCATCAAGGGTGGTCGGCTGGCGCAGGCTGCATATCCTGCCCGGGTCGTTTCGCTTTTGATCTCGGATGTTCCCGGTGACAATCCGTCCGAGATTGCGTCGGGACCGACGGTCCCCGATCCAACCACCTGTGCAATGGTCAGCGAGATCGTTGAGCGCTATGCGATCGAGCTGCCCGATAGCGTTCGTGATGTGCTGGCCAATGGCGAGGAGACACCCAAACCGGGCGCTTTCGAAACTCATGTCAGCGTCATTGCAGCGCCCAAACTGGCGCTGGAGGCGGCAGCGGAGGAAGCCGGATTGCTCGGACTGACGCCGCTGATCCTCGGCGATTCCATCGAGGGCGAGGCAAGGGACGTCGGAACGGTCATGGCTGGCATCGCGACATCCGTTTCCGTTCACGGCTATCCTGTGCGTGGTCCCGCAATGCTGTTGTCGGGTGGTGAAACCACGGTGTCCATTGCGAAGGGATGCAACGGGCGTGGCGGGCGCAATACGGAATTTCTGCTCAGTCTGGCGCTTGCGCTCAAAGGGCAGGAGAATGTCTGGGCGCTTGCCGGGGACAGCGACGGGATCGATGGCGTGGAAGACGCGGCAGGAGCCATTGTCATGCCTGATACGCTTTCCCGGATGCAGTCTGCGGGCATGGATCCACGCGCAAGCCTCTCCAATCATGACAGCTATACTGCCTTCAGGGCCATTGGTGATCTTGTCGTGACAGGTCCCACGCTGACCAATGTCAATGATATTCGCGCCATCCTGATTGGGTGAAGTCCGTCCGTGTCCAAGCAGGGGATCAGATCTTGCAAGACAGCGGCACGAATGGAGTTTAAATGCTCAGGGCTCAGGGCTCAGGGCTCAGGGCTCAGGGCTCAGGGCTCAGGGCTCAGGGCTCAGGGATACTCTGTTGAAAAACCTGATCGAGATGGTGTGAATGACTGGCGAATTGACGTTGGAACAGTCCGGTGACGAGTCCATTGATTACGGACCCTTGTCCAATTCGCTCGGCTTTCTCTTGCGGATTGCCCAGTTGCGCAACTTCGACCAGTTCTACAGCCGACTTGGTGACAGCGGTCTTCGTCCGGGCGAGTTTTCCGTGATGTGGCTGATCTATCTCAATCCCGGTATTCGCCAGGGACAACTCGGTCGGATCCTGTCGATCAAGCCGGCTCACATGACGAAGGTGGTTCGCCGGCTCGAGGATCTGGGCAGGCTGGAACGCAGGATTCCGGAGGAGGACCGGCGTTCGGTTCGCCTGAGCCTGACCGATAAGGGCCGGCATTTTGTCCAGGCCCATGAGGCCGACTTCTTTGGCGAAGACAGCTATCACAATCATGGGCTGACACAGAAGGAAACCGAAACCTTCATTCGGCTTCTGCGCAAATATGGCGGCTTCACAGCCTGATTGCATCAGGATGACCATGCATCCCTGATCTTTCGCAGGATGCCGTTCAACGTTTCCCGCTCCTCTGCCGAGAGCATGCTCAGGACCCTGGCTTCATGGGTGTTGACCGCAGAATTGGCCTCTTCCCACAACCGACGTCCTGCGGGCAGCGGGACAAGAGCAAAACTGCGGCGGTTGCCTTCAATCTGCGCCCTTCTCAAAAGGGTCCGATTGGAAAGTTCATCAATGATCTGGACGAGATTGGACCTTTCGAGCTTGAGACCTTCTGCAAGCTGGGTCTGGTTGATGCCAGGATGCCTGACGACAATCGTGAGGACCGAGAAGGAGATGATGCGCAGGTCGTAATCTGCCAGAACCTGCGTGAGGTCTGCCTGGATCAGGGTCAGCGCGCGCTTCATGTTGTATCCCACGAAGCTGGTCAGATCGGCATCCCGGACAGGATGACCGTCAGCCTGAACCATCTCTCTCTGCAGAACACCTGACGCCTTGGTCATGGATCTCGTCATCCTTTCACCCGCATAGCCATCGGCAATTGCCCTTCGCGATTTCGTGAAACACCCTACCTGGGTGGCATCCTCAAGCCTCCATCAAGGCGGATGACTTCCCCGTTGAGATAGCCATTGGTCAGGGCAAAGCCGACGGCTTCGGCAAACTCCGAAGGTGCGCCGAGGCGATGCGGAAAGGGGATCGCAGAGGCGAGGCCCGCCTGGACCTCCCCCGGCAGTTCCGCCAGCAATGGTGTCAAGAAGATGCCGGGCGCAACAGTATTGACACGGATTGCAAAGCGCGCGAGTTCGCGTGCAGCCGGCAGGGCAAGGGATACGATGCCACCCTTGGATGCAGCATAGGCGGCCTGTCCGATCTGGCCGTCAAAGGCTGCTACCGATGCGGTGTTGACGATGGCGCCGCGCTCGCCCCCTTCATCAGGTTCGTTGCCCTGCATGCGCCCGGCGGCGAGCCTCAGCATGTTGAAGGTGCCGATGAGATTGACGCGAATGGTTTTTTCGAAATCGGACAGCGGCATTGGACCGTCGCGTCCGACAATGCGCGAGGCGCCACCTATGCCGGCGCAATTGACCAGCCCGCGCAAGGCCCCGAGATCGGCGATCGCCCGGTCAAGAGCCTTGCCTGCTTCCTCCGACGTCACATCCAGTTCAAGGGGACGTCCGTCAATGGCATTTGCAACCCGCTGAGCCGCTTCGCCATTGCGATCAATTACCGTGACGCTGGCGCCCTTTTCCGCCAGAAAGCGCGCAGTCGCTTCTCCGAGACCGGAGCCTCCACCGGTTACGGCGATGTGAGACTTTTCAAGCTGCATCAGCGCCTTCCCTTCCAACTGGCCATGACGACGGACGCGCCGCCACCATAAAGAGCCTCTACCAGGTCCGCTCTTTCCCGCAGAACGGCACGCTGGTTGACCGAGCCCTTATCGGTCACCTCACCCTTTTCAAAACTCAGCGGTTCAGAAAGCAGGATGGCGGCGACCACGCGGCTTGCGCTGCCGGTCGCGGCGATCGCATGCTGAGAAAGCCGCTCCTGCAGCGTCGCGCGAACTTTCTCCATCCGGGCCAGGTCTTCATGCGAAGCATCGGGCTCGCCCGAGATCTCCCGAATTGCGGTCCAGTTCGGAATGATGAGGGCGCGCAGGTCATCCTTCTCGGGGCCGGCAATCACGGCATCGGATGCCATTCCGCCAAGGCTATTGACCAGATTGGCACGCAACTGTCCGACTGCGACCCAGGTGCCCGTTGCCAGCTTGAAGTTTTCAGCGAGGCGTCCGTCGAAGATGAAGCCCTCATCCGGGCTGCCCGGAACGGCGAAGCGCAAGGCGTCTCCGAGCTTGTAAAAGCCCTCTTCATCAAAGGCGTCCGCCGTGAGCTTTTCATTGCGCCAATAGCCGGGCGTGATGGATGGACTTTTCAGCCTTGCTTCAAGCTTGTCTTCCTGTGGCACCAGCTTCAGTGTCACGCCCAATGCCGGGATCCCGATATTGCCGGGCTTTTCCTTTTTCTCCGTGTAGTAAAGCGCGAAAGGCCCGGTTTCGGTTGCGCCAAGCCCGGATACGATGGGGACGCCGCCCGAAACCTTCTTTTCTGCAAGTTTCGTCAGGCGATTCCAGACGGCTTCGCTCATGCCCGCGCCCGCATACATGAGCATTCGCATCCTTGAAAAGAACTGATCTGCAAGGCTTTCATCGCCCTCCATGGCGTCCAGCAGAAACTGGTAGCCGAGTGGCACATTGAAATACCAGGTGGGGGCAATCTCTCGAAGATTACGGATGGTGCGACCGATCATGTCCGGAGTCGGGCGACCATCATCAATGTAGTAGCTGCCCCCGTTATAGATCGCCATGTTGAAGACCTTGTTGCCACTTGCCGTGTGGTTCCAGGGTGCCCAGTCGACAATGACAGGCGGCTCGTATGTGAGGAATTCATAGGCTGCGGCCACCATGGCCTGATTGGAACACAGCATGCCCTGTGTCTGGATCACGGCCTTCGGACTTCCGGTCGTGCCCGAGGTGAAGAGGAACTTGGCGACAGTCTCCGGGCCCACCCTTGCATGGGCGCTGTCCGCAGCCTCGCTGGCTTCTGTCGCGACGAGAGCCTCAAATGAAAGTGTCTCACGATCATCGGCCTGCCCGGTGATCGAGACAAGGCCGACATCTCTTTCAAGAACGGCACGGATTGCCGGCAGGAAACGCTCTGCATGATCGGCAAAGACAAGGCCTGGCGTCAATTGTTCCACGACCGAGATTAGCTTGCCCCTGTCTTCTCCGGCAAGAGCATAGGCAGGGGACAGAGCAGCGGATGGAATGCCGACATGCTGTGCACCCAGAGCCATAAGGGCATGCGCAATCGAGTTGTTGGTCAGGATCAGAAGCGGACGCTCGACAGACAGGCCTTTCGACAGAAGCGCACTGCCAATCGAGCGGATGGCGCGAGCGGCTTCACCATAGGTTATGCGCTTCCATTCGCCGTCCTGATCGCGTTCCGCCATCCACAAGCGGTCAGGACCGAGATTGGCCCAATGCATGAACCGCGCGGTGATGGCGCGTGAATAGGGTGGTAGTTGCGCGGTTTGGGCGATGATGATCGTGCCATCCGCTCTTGTTTCCAGGCGCAGATCCGGTCGCTTTGATGGCTGGGAGGCCTTCCCCGCCAAGATGGAATCTGCACCCATTGAAGTTCCTCCCGAACCCTGCATCGAGGGCCGATGGTCCATAAAATGTTATCTCACATAAAAGTCTATAGGGAACACATCGGCAGCGCAAGGATCATTTACAAGGATACTTTTATGTGACATTACGATTTGCGAAGCCGGATAGCATTTCCGGCAAATTGGGAGCCCATCATGGACAACGGGAGCGAAACTCTGATCAGCTATGCGCTGGAAGGCGATCTTGCCCTGATAGGTCTGAACCGCCCTGCCAAGCGCAATGCCGTCAGCGACCGGGTTGTCGAGGCGCTGCACACTGCAGTGGAGCGGGCCCAGCAGGAGGCGAAGGCTGCGGTCATTTTCGGAGAGGGTGTTCACTTCTGCGCAGGCCTTGACCTTGCCGAACATATGGAAAAACCCCTGATCGGCGCTGTCATGGGGTCGCGCCGCTGGCACAGGATATTTGACGGGATCGAGCGGGGCGGCATCCCCTTTGTCGTGGCGCTGCAGGGTGCCGTGGTTGGTGGCGGGTTTGAACTCGCTGCGGCATGCCACATCCGTGTGGCCGACAAGACGGCGTTTTTCGGCTTGCCGGAAGGTCAGCGCGGTATTTTCGTCGGTGGCGGCGGATCGGTGCGGATTGCACGACTGATCGGCTCGCAGCGCATGGGCGACATGATGCTGACGGGACGCACCGTCGCTCCCGACCAGATGGAAGTTTGGGGCGGGGTCAGCTATGTCGTTCCAGAGGGCGAAGCCCTAGAAAAAGCCAAGGTGCTTGCCCGTCAGGCGGCCAGCAATGCACCGATGTCCAATTATGCCATCATCAACGCCTTGCCGCGCATCCGTGACATGTCCTCCGAGGACGGGCTTTTCGTCGAGTCACTGATGTCGTCACTGACGTCTGCCACTCCGGAAGCCGAAGAGCGTCTGCGCGCTTTTCTTGAAAAACGCACGGCGCGCCTGAAGGCGCCTGATAGCGAGTGACATGCTGTCGTCACGGCCGACACGAAGCGGAGGAGTGAAATGACGATGAATCTTGATGAGCTTGTTGCCATCGATTTCCATACCCATGCCGAAGAACCATGTTGTGGAACGCGCGACGACGGCTACCTGGAATTCCAGGCCGCCATGGCGAACTACTTCAAGAACCCGGCAGGTACTGACGGTATGCTTCCAAGCGTTCAGGAGACCGCAGCCTATTACCGCGAGCGAAAGATTGCAGCCGTCATCTTTGGCGTTGATGCCGAACGGGAAACCGGCTTTCGCCGTTACAGCAATGAGGAAGTTGCGCGTCTTGCCGCAGACAACAGCGACATCCTGATTCCCTTTGCCTCGATCGACCCAGCCAAGGGCAGGACCGGCGCACGCGAAGCGCGACGCCTGGTGCGCGAATTTGGCGTGAAGGGCTTCAAGTTCCACCCGACCATGCAGGGCTTTTTCCCGGATGACCGCATGGCCTACCCCCTTTATGAGGCAATTCAGGAGGAGGGTGCCATCGCCCTTTTCCACAGCGGCCAGACGGGTGTGGGCTCGGGCATGCGGGGCGGCATGGGCATGCGTCTCAAATATTCCCGTCCCATCCATGTCGATGATGTGGCGGTCGACTTTCCCGACATGACGATCGTGCTCGCTCATCCCTCGTTCCCATGGACGGAAGAGGGTCTTTCTGTCGCGACCCACAAGCCGAATGTCTATATCGACATGTCAGGCTGGTCGCCGAAATATTTCCCGCCGATCTTCGTTCACTATGCCAAGACCATATTGAAGAAGAAGATGCTGTTCGGTTCGGACTGGCCCGCTATTACGCCCGATCGCTGGTTGAAGGATTTCGAGGCACTCGACATCAAGGAGGATGTCCGCCAGTTGATCCTCAAGGACAATGCCCGTCGAATTCTGAAAATGTGACTGCGCGCCACTTTGCGAGCCCGACCGAGACCGCTTCGGCCCGACTGACGAAGGGGATTTCTGTCGTTCTGCCGCCGACTGTGTGGGCAAGATTGCCGATCGGCACTGACTTTCCCTTTCCATAACTGGTGTTTCCGGCTAGTCACTGCGGCGAAAACGGGCGTTCGCGGCTCCTGCGACGCGCAAAGACCATAGGGAATGGCAAGACATGGACAATACCCGCGGCATCATCCTGATGGTGCTTGCAATGCTTGGCTTTGCCGCTGAAGACATGTTTCTGAAACTGGCGGCGGCAGGGCTGCCTGTGGGGCAGATCCTTGTTCTTCTCGGTTTGCCGGGCGCAGCGATTTTTGCTTTCGTGGCGCGTGCCAAAGGTGAAGATCCCTTTTCTGTTTCATTCTTTCGGCCCTCCGTTCTCGTTCGCAACATCAGCGAAATGATCGGTACGGTCGGATTTGTCACTGCCCTTGCACTGGTGCCCTTGGCCACGGTGACGACCATTCTGCAGGCCGCGCCCCTGTTTGTGACCATGGGCGCAGCACTCGTGCTCGGGGAAGCGGTCGGCTGGCGCCGCTGGACCGCAGTCCTTGTCGGCTTTGTCGGAGTTCTGCTGGTTATCCGGCCCGGTGCCAGCGGATTTGAACCGGAAGTGTTATGGGCCGTTCTTGGCGTGGTGGGGCTCTCGATCCGCGATCTTGCCAGCCGCAGGGTCCCCAAGGCCGTCTCGTCCCTCCAGCTTGCCAGCTGGGGTTTTCTTGCCGTCGGCCTTGCCGGCCTGCCAATGCTTGCCATCAGCGGTGGCGCAAAATTGCCAAGTCTTCCTGAAGCCGCCTTTCTGTCGGGCGCGCTTGCCGTCGGTACCCTTGCCTATTGGGCTTTGACCGAGGCAACCCGGCTGGGAGAGATCGCGGTGGTGACGCCGTTCCGCTATTCGCGTCTGGTCTTTTCCACGATCGTCGGATTTCTGGTGTTTTCGGAAGTACCCGATGGCTACACGCTGCTGGGCGCGGGCATCATCATTTCGACGGGGCTCTATACGCTGATGCGCGAGCGCCGTCGCAGGATAAGCGGGCAGCGTGAATTGGCCGGTAAAACAGGTTCAGGTTCGCAAAGCTAGTCCATATGGCCTTGCAAACTTCGTCCGCGTTCCGCGACGCGGGTAAGCGCAAGATGGAGCCAGTGGCCGTTTTTGCTCAGGCGCTGACCCGTCCTATCGCGTCAAGAAGTTTGGAGGGGTCGAAAGGTTTCACGATCCAGCCGGTGGCCCCCGCCTTGCGGGCCCGCTCCTTCTTCTGGGCATCACTTTCCGTGGTGAGCACGAGAATGGGAGTGGCCCTCAGTCTTTCATTGCGCCGAACGCGTTCGATGAAGCCAAAGCCATCAAGCCGGGGCATGTTGATATCTGTTATGATCACGTCCGGGACGAAGTCTTCGAGCGCCTCGAGACCATGGATTCCGTCTTCCGCCTGCTTTGTCTCGTAACCTGCAGTTTCCAGTGTCTGCAGCAGCATCGAGAGAATGGTCCGGGAATCGTCGACTGTTAGGATCTTCTTCTTCACCTGAGGCATCCTGATTGGTTCTCCGGGAGCTATATGATGGCAACAGCTTTCGGGCCACAGGATCGAACATATATGACTAAAAAACGATAAATAATGGAGCAAGACATCTGTGACCAGTAAGCGATTTTTTGCACCAATCCCTTGCCTCTGCCGGTGACTGTCATACCGGCCGCCGATATGCAACTGATTTCAAAGATATTTTTGAAGGGCGATGTATCCGTTGCTCTTTTTGTAGACGGGTCCGTTTTTTGGAGACATTGTGGTCCTGAGATGGGTCGGGAAGCTGTGAAGTGAACTTGCGGCATCGACAGCTTGGTGCCATTGTTCCGCCGACTGGTTCGCAACGGAGCTGCGCATGCCCATCCTCAAGCTGTCCCGGCGGCTGTTCTTGCTGACGGCTGTGGGCTTGGCTCCGGCAGCACTCATTCTGTTCCACAACGTTGCCACGATGCGTTCGGAAAAAGAGCGCGAGATCCATGCAGAGGCGCTGCGGATTGCCCAACTGGCTTCGCTCGAGATCAGCCGGATTGTCTCGGGCGCCGAAAATGTGCTGGTGACGATTTCGGCGACCTCTGCCATCCAGGATCTGCAACAGCCCTATTGCAACGAGTATCTTGCGCGAGTGCGTCATCGTCTTCCCAGTTTCTCCGGCATCTCCATTGCAGGTCTCGACGGTGTGGTGCGATGCAGCCGCGAAGAAAATGGTGTCGGGGTGTCGGTTGCAGATCGCGCTTACTTTCGGGAGGTTCTCGACACTCAACGCTTCACAATCGGGACATACACTGTCGGTCGAATTTCCGGGCAAGAAAGTCTGCCACTGGCCCTGCCCGTGCGCGATGAACTTGGCGCTGTGATCGGTGTTGCGATCGGCACGCTTAATCTCCAATGGCTCGGGCAGAGGCTTCGCGAGCGTTCCTTCATGGGCAACAGCGCCTTGACTGTTGCAGACAGGGACGGCGTGATCCTGGCGCGTGAGCCTTTCCCGGAGCGGTTTGTCGGAACGCAGATACCGGATCTTTACCAGCGGTTGGTCAATGCCGTGTCACCTGGCACGGAAGTGGTTCTCAGTCAGGATGGAACCAACCGCATCATAGGATATTACCCGCCACAGGTTTCCCATAGCGGCCTTTATGTCAGTGCCGGAATATCGACCGTCGAAGCCTATAAACCCTTGAACTCGGCGACCCGTTTCGCTTTGGCGGTAACGCTTGCAGGGCTTGGTCTTTCCCTTCTGACCGCCTGGTTGACAAGCCGGCAACTGATCCGCCGACCGATCACCCGGCTGGTTCAGACAGTGGATTCCTGGCGTAACAGCGACGAAACGGCGCGTACGGGCATGGGGGAAGCGGATGGCGAATTTGGTCTGGTCGGTCGCGCCATCGACGATTTCATGGATGAATTGGTTGAAAGCCGTCGCCAGCGCCGGCGCGACGAACAGCAACGGGAACTCCTGACGGCTGAGCTCGACCATCGCGTCAAGAACCTGATTGCGACCGTTCAGTCGGTTGCCCGCCAATCCTTCAAGCCGGGACAGGAAACATCATCCGCAGTTGACATGTTCAATCAGCGCCTGACTGCACTCAGTGAGGCGCACAAGCTGTTGATGAAGGATCAGTGGCAGTCGGCACGAATGCGGGATCTGATCCGTACGGCGATCAGACCTTTCGACGCGCAGGACCGGTCGTTGTTCGTTCTGGAGGGGCCGGATTTCATCGTCCGGTCAAAGGCTGCCATGGCATTCGGCATGGCGCTGCATGAACTGTGTACGAATGCCGCCAAATATGGAGCACTCTCTGTCGCAGAGGGGCGGATCAGCATCAGATGGTCGCTCGAGGATCCATTGGAGACGGGACCGCCTGCAGAGCCCAAGGGCCACGAGGATCGGCGCATCTTTCGCCTTTTCTGGCTCGAACTGGATGGGCCGCAGGTGTCGCCGCCTGATCGGACGGGGTTTGGTTCCCGCATGGTCGAGCGCGCATTGGCTGCAGAGGTCAACGGGAGGGTGACGATTGATTATCGCCCAACCGGTCTTGTTTGCGAGGTAACCGCACCCTTTGCCGGCTTGCGCGCCGAAGAACGCGATCACCATGGATGAAGACCTGGAGAATGGAGGTCTGGAGGCAGGTGATGGTCCTACCCCCAGAATGCAGGCCTGGGCGCGGAATTCGGCAGCCTATCGGCTGGCCAGGCGCATGATGACCGAAAAGGAACTCGGCGACGCGATTGCCCGCAAGGCGCAAGAGAAGTTCCATGCAATTACGCTCCAGCAGGTCAGGACTCTTGTCGATATTGCCCTGGCCTTCGGACGCGAGATGAAGGCTCTGGACGATGTAAGCTATGCCGAGATCCGCAGCCGCGCATCGCAACGCGCCGGCAAGTCGCGCCGGCTGATTGCGCGAAAGCTGATGGAAAAGGGCATTGATCGTGAAACGGTGACGACGGTGCTGGAAGAGGCCGATGACCTTGTCTCGGGTGTCATCTTCGCCCGCAAGCGCGGCTTTGGCCCGTTTCGTCGGACGGATCTTGATGACCGCCAGAGACGCCGCGAATTGGCGGCATTTGCCCGAAATGGTTATGGTTTTGATCTTGCCTGCCGCATTGCGGACATGACGGCAGAAGAGGCCGAAGACATTCTGTCAGAGGCGTCACCCTGACAATCTCGTGCGCATTAGGAGCGCAATTCACTTTCTTCTGTTGAAAACTGCCGACCTCTTGTGCACAGTGCTGCACTGCGTCATTTTTAGGCAATGCAGATGAAAGACCTCACCATTCTCGTGATCGATGAAAACGCCGTTCGCGCGGCGATCATAGAAGCGGGTCTGCGCGAGGCCGGTCATTTCAATGTTACGATTGCCCACGAGATGACCGGCATTGCCCGAACGGTGGAGAGCCTGGCACCCGATGTCATCATCATTGATATCGAAAACCCCAACCGCGACATGATGGAGCATTTGTTCCAGCTGACGCGAAGCGTTTCACGTCCCATCGCCATGTTTGTCGACCGGTCTGACACAGCCTCGATCGAAGCGGCCGTCGATGCAGGGGTATCGGCATATATCGTTGACGGGCTGCGCAAAGAGCGGGTGAAGCCAATTCTCGACATGGCCGTCTCCCGGTTCAATGCCTTCAGCCGTCTGCAGCGCGAGCTTGCCGATGCACGTTCTCAGCTGGAAGAGCGCAAGATCATCGAGCGAGCCAAGGGCATCTTGATGAAGCTTCGCGGGCTTTCCGAGGAAGAGGCGTTTGCGTTGCTGCGCCAGACGGCCATGAACGAAAAGAAGAAGATGTCGGAGATTGCGCAAAGCGTGGTGACGGCTGCAGGGCTCTTGATGTGATGGGTGTGGAAATACCGCCTGTCGAGCGGCTGACAACGGAGTGAACAGGATGGTGAGCGCAGATCTGACCGGGCATTTGTCCGCCCCTGCCCGAACGCAGAGCGAGGGCCCCAAGGTGCTGCGCGCAGGTTTCATCCCGCTTGTGGATGCCTCGATCCTCATTGCAGCTGCCGAGTTTGGCTTTGCCGCCCGTGAAGGTCTGACGCTCGATCTTGTCAAGGATGTCTCCTGGGCCAATGTGCGTGATCGCCTGGCCTTCCGGCAGTTCGACGTGGCGCACATGCTGTCCCCCATGCCGGTCGCTTCGATGCTCGGTCTGGGGTCCAATCCTTCGCCGACGATCACGCCCTTTTCACTGGGACGGGGCGGCAATGCCATCACGCTCTCGACCCGGCTTTTCTCGCGGATGAAAGAGACCGCTCATCTGGCCGAGAATGCGTCTGCACTGGACAATGCAAGGGCGCTGGCCCGTGTTCTCGGCGTGATGCGGCAGACCGGTGAAACGCCGCCGACATTCGGAATGACCTATCCCTTTTCCTCGCATAATTACGAGTTTCGTTATTGGCTGGCGGCGGGCGGCATCGATCCGGACAGGGATGTCAAAATGGTCGTGGTTCCCCCGCCGATGACATCGGATGCGCTCGCAGCCGGTGCCATAGACGGGTTCTGCGTCGGTGCCCCCTGGAACATGGTTGCCTCGGAGCGAGGTGTCGGACGTATTGTGGCTGCAAAGCAGGACATCTGGCCATCGGCGCCGGAAAAGGTTCTTGGCATGCGTCCGGAATGGGCCGAGCAGAACCGCGAGACGGTCTCGCGGTTGATCCTGGCGCTTGATCGGGCAGCGCGCTGGTGTGACGATCCCGAAAACCGCGATGCGTTGGCTGACGTGCTCTCGGATCATCGATATATCGCTGCACCGGTGGAGATCATCCGCCATGTGCTTTCCGGGGAGTTCAGTCTTGATGCCCAGGGAACGCGGCGTGTCATCGACGGCTATTTCGTCTTTCACGAAGGGCATGCCAATTACCCCCGCCCGAGCAAGGCACTCTGGATCTACAGCCAGATGATCCGGTGGGGGCAGGTGCGATATGATGAAGTTGGGGTTGCTCACGCTGTCTCCGCCTTCAGGCCGGATCTTTATCGAATGGCGCTGGCGGGGGAGGACGTCCCGACTGGTGACGATTTTCCGATCGAGGGCGTGGATGCAGCCGATCGCTTCATGGATGGATTTGTTTTTGATCCATCGGATCTTCCTCACTATGTCGAGGCATTTCCGGTTCGAAACCAGGCCCCTGACAGCGCGCGTGCGGACGAATTGTGACCTTCGGTTTGCACAGGGCTTTGGCAGACATTTTTCATCAATGGCCTAAATTTGCGGCAGTGCAATAAAGCTGGGCCGTAACCGTTCTTCGTAATCGGTTGTGTTTTCCTAATTAATTTCAATAGAATAGGTTGACCATTCGACATTTGGCATGATTGTTGCTTGTCTAAAATTATCCGGGTCAACGACGACCCGTTTATCGGGGTGCAACAAAGGCGCTCCTCAAAGACATCGACGTCGCACGGCTTTTGCAGTCTCGGATGCCCTTTGGCCTTCCAGAATGTGCAAGCGCCTGGCGACGTTTTTTTGTGCCCGCATTTCAGCCTCAGACCAAGAAACAGGGGAACCGCGCATGATCAGGAACAACAGCAGCATCACCCGCCGCCAGGTATTGAAGACCTCTGCAGCGGCCGCTTTGGTAGGTGCCGTGAAGACGGCCTTCCCATCGGGAGCCTTCGCACAAGGGGCAGGTCCGGAAACCACCAAGGCCGTCCTTGGCTTCATTGCCCTGACGGATGCCGCTCCGCTTTTCGTTGCGAAGGAGAAGGGCATATTTGCCAAATACGGAATGCCCGATGTGGAGGTGGTCAAGCAGGCGTCCTGGGGCACGACGCGCGACAATGTGGTGCTTGGATCTGAAGGGAACGGGATCGATGGCGGTCATATTCTGACCCCGATGCCCTATCTGATCACAGCCGGTACGGTCACGCAGAACAATCAGCCGACACCCATGTCAATCCTGGCCCGACTTAATCTCGATGGTCAGTGTATCTCGGTTGGGCAGGAATATATCGATCTTAAGCTCGGCGTGGATACGGCACCCTTCAAGACGGCCCTTGAAGCAAAGAAGGCGTCTGGCAAGGAGGTCAAGGCTGCCATGACCTTCCCCGGCGGTACCCATGATCTGTGGATCCGCTACTGGCTCGCAGCCGGCGGAATCGATCCGGATGCCGATATCCAGACGATTGTCGTTCCGCCGGCCCAGATGGTCGCCAATATGAAAGTCGGCACAATGGATTGCTTCTGTGTCTGCGAACCCTGGAACGAGCAGTTGATTAACCAGAAGATCGGCTACACGGCTCTGACCACTGGTGAGCTCTGGAACAACCATCCGGAAAAGGCCTTCGCCCTGCGTACCGATTATGTCGAGAAATATCCGAAGGCCACCATGGCACTTCTGATGGCCGTCATGGAGGCACAGATGTGGTGTGAGGACATGGCGAACCGGGAGGAAGTTGCCGAAATCTGCGCGCGCCGCAACTGGATCAATGCACCTTTCAATGATGTCGTCGACCGGATGAAGGGCAAATTCGACTATGGCACCGGCAAGGTCGTCGAATCCAGCCCGCATATCATGAAATACTGGGCAAACAACGCCTCCTATCCCTATCAGAGCCATGACCTGTGGTTCCTTACCGAGAACGTCCGCTGGGGCAAATTGCCCGCAGATATGGACATGAAAGCGCTGATCTCCAAGGTCAATCGCGAGGACTTGTGGCGGGAGGCGGCGACCACCCTTGGCGTGAGCGACATTCCAACCTCCACCTCGCGCGGCATCGAGACCTTCTTCGACGGCAAGGTCTTCGATCCGGAGAATCCAGAGGCCTATCTCAAGAGCCTCGGTATCACCCGTATGGCCTGAATGCCGAGAGCCGCCGGGGTCGTGACGACCCCGGCACTCCGTCTTTCCGTAGACTGATACTTCAACAGGAGGAGATCGGCATGGCCGTCACCCAACTCAACCGCAAGCCTGATCATCAAGCAACCACAGCTGCCAGCATAGTGTCGTTCACCCCACCGGTTCGAACCACCCCGGTCTGGTCGCGCATCATTCAGTCGATCCGGCAGGTCACTATCCCGGTGCTGCCTCCGCTGGTGACCCTGACCATCATGCTTTTGATATGGGAGGTGATCTGTTCCTCACCGACCGCGAGCCTGCCTTCTCCCTCCCGTGTGATCACAGAAAGCTGGGCCATCATTATTGATCCCTTCTATGTGGGACAAGGGATTGACCAGGGCATGTTCTGGCACATTCTGGCCAGTGTCGAGCGTGTGGCCATCGGCTATTTCATGGCGGCCATTGCCGGCATAGCGCTCGGTGTCCTGGTGGGACAGAGCCAGTGGGCCATGCGTGGACTGGACCCGATCTTTCAGGTGCTGCGCACGGTTCCGCCGCTTGCCTGGCTGCCATTGTCGCTGGCTGCATTCCGGGATGGCACACCATCGGCAATCTTCGTGATCTTCATTACCGCGATCTGGCCGATCATCATCAACACTGCCGTCGGGATCCGCAACATTCCACAGGACTATCAGAACGTCGCCAGGGTTCTGCGCCTCAACGGCCTGGAATACTTTGCCAAGATCATGCTGCCGGCAGCAGCACCCTATATCTTCACCGGTCTCAGGATCGGGATCGGTCTTTCCTGGCTCGCCATCGTTGCAGCCGAAATGCTGATCGGCGGCGTCGGCATCGGCTTCTTCATCTGGGATGCCTGGAACTCGTCCCTGATCAGCGACATCATCGTCGCGCTGATCTATGTCGGCGTCGTCGGCTTCCTCCTCGACCGCTTCATTGCCTTTATCGGCCGTCTTGTCACCCGTGGCACCGCCAACGCCTGAGGAGAACCACCATGGTACAACCCTATCTCTCGCTCGAATTCATCGACAAGACCTTTGAACGCAACGGCACGAAAAGCGAGGTCTTGAAGCAGATCTCGCTCGGCGTCGAAAAGGGCGAATTCATCTCCGTGATCGGACATTCCGGCTGCGGCAAATCCACTGTGCTGAACATCATCGCAGGCTTGATTGATGTTACGGCAGGTGCCGTGTTTCTTGATGGCAAACATGTGGATGCGCCGGGACCAGAGCGCGCCGTCGTCTTCCAGAACCATTCGCTATTGCCCTGGCTCACCGTCTACGAAAACATCAACCTTGCCGTTTCCAAGGTCTCCCGTGGCAAGAAGAGCAAGGCCGAGCAGCATGACTGGGTCATGCACAATCTGGATCTGGTTCAGATGGGGCATGCCCGCGACAAGCGCCCCTCCGAGATATCCGGAGGCATGAAGCAACGCGTCGGCATCGCCCGTGCGCTCTCCATGGAGCCCAAGGTTCTGTTGCTCGATGAGCCCTTCGGGGCGCTTGACGCCCTGACGCGGGCCCATCTCCAGGATGCTGTGATGGAGATCCATGCGCGGCTCGGCAATACGATGATCATGATCACCCATGACGTCGACGAGGCGGTACTGCTTTCGGACCGGATCGTGATGATGACCAATGGACCGGCTGCCAGGATCGGCGAAGTTCTGGATGTTCCGATCGCCAGACCCCGTCACCGGATCGAGCTTGCCTCTGACCGAACCTATCTGAAATGCCGCGAGGCCGTGCTCAAATTCCTCTACGAGCGGCATCGTTTCGTCGAAGCTGCGGAGTGACGTCCATGGCGGAAAAGCTGGTCATCATCGGCAATGGCATGGCGCCGGGACGCATGCTGGAAGAACTTTTTGAAAAGGCCCCCGGCCTTTTCGACGTCACGATCTTCAACGCCGAACCGCGTGTCAATTACGACCGCATCATGCTCTCTCCCCTATTGTCGGGAGAGAAGTCCTATGACGACATCATCATCCATGACGATGCCTGGTACGCAAGGCATGGCGTCACGTTGCACAAGGGCGCCCGTATCACGGGGATCGATCGGCAGAAGAAGGTCGTGACCTCGGCAAACGGGATCACTTCGTCCTATGACAAGCTGGTCATCGCCACAGGATCGCTGCCCTTCATTATCCCCGTTCCCGGCCATCAATTGCCGGGGGTTCTTGCCTATCGCGATCTCGACGATGTCGAGAAGATGCTCAAGATCGCCGAAGGCAAGGGCCGCGCGATCGTCATCGGCGCCGGACTGCTGGGCCTTGAAGCCGCCTATGGCCTCAAGCGCCAGGGCATGGATGTGACCGTCATCCACCTGATGCCGACGATCATGGAGCGCCAGCTCGATCCAGCAGCGGCCTATCTCCTCGAAAAGGCGCTTGCGGAGCGCGGCATCGAGATCATCACCAAGGCCAATACCAAGCAGATCATCGGTCACGACAAGGTGGAAGGGATCGAACTGGAAGACGGTCGGGTGATCTCCGGTGACATGGTGGTCATGGCTGTCGGTATAAGACCGGCAGCGCAACTGGCCAAGGATGCGGGCCTTGCCGTGAACAGGGGTATCGTCGTCGATGACGGCATGATGACCTCGGATGCATCCGTTTTTGCTCTGGGTGAATGCGCCGAACATCGCGGTGTCTGCTATGGCCTTGTCGCACCGCTTTATGAGGCAGCCCGTGTGCTGGCCGATCGCTTGACCGGCGGCAATGCCGAGTATCACGGCTCGGTCGTCAACACGAAGCTCAAGGTCACCGGCATCAATCTCTTTTCCGCCGGCGATTTCGCCGAGGCACCGGATCGCGAGGAGATCGTGCTGCGTGACGCGAGTGCCGGCATCTACAAACGCCTCGTGCTCAAAGACAACCGGATCATCGGCGCGGTGCTCTATGGAGAAACCGCCGATGGTTCGTGGTTCTTCGATCTCCTGAAGAAGCAGACCGATATCTCCGCCATGCGGGACACCCTGATTTTCGGTCAGTCCTACCAGGGAGGGTCTCCGCTGGACCCTATGGCGGCCGTTGCAGCCTTGCCGGATGATGCGGAAATCTGCGGCTGCAACGGCGTCTGCAAGGGCAAGATCACCGCGGCGATCACGGGCAAGGGCCTGACGACGCTGGATGGCGTGCGCGCCCACACGAAGGCCTCCGCCTCCTGCGGCAATTGCACGGGTCTGGTCGAGCAGCTGATGGTGCTGACACTCGGCGATGCCTATAATCCTGCAGCCGTCACGCCCATGTGCACCTGTACCGAGCTTGGCCATGACGATGTGCGTCGCCTGATCAAGGCCAAGGGGCTGAAGACCATTCCCGCCGTCATGCAGGAGCTCGAATGGAAAACCTCCTGCGGCTGCGCCAAATGCCGCCCGGCGCTGAACTACTACCTCGTCTGTGACTGGCCCGACGAATATGCCGATGACTATCAGTCACGCTTCATCAATGAGCGCGTGCATGCCAATATCCAGAAGGATGGAACCTATTCGGTCGTGCCGCGCATGTGGGGCGGCGTGACCAGTGCCGCCGAACTGCGCGCGATTGCCGATGTCGTCGACAAGTTCGAGATCCCGATGGTGAAGGTCACCGGTGGCCAGCGCATCGACCTGCTCGGCATCGAGAAGGAGGATCTCCCCGCCGTCTGGGCCGATCTCGGCAAGGCCGGCTTTGTGTCAGGTCAGGCTTACGCAAAAGGATTGAGAACCGTGAAGACCTGTGTCGGCTCCGACTGGTGCCGGTTCGGCACGCAGGATTCGACCGGTCTTGGCATCCGCATCGAAAAGTTCATGTGGGGCTCCTGGACCCCGGCCAAGCTCAAGCTTGCGGTATCGGGGTGTCCGCGCAACTGCGCGGAGGCAACCTGCAAGGACATCGGCGTGATCTGCGTCGATTCCGGCTTCGAGATCCATTTCGCCGGAGCCGCCGGCCTCGACATCAAGGGCACGGACGTCCTGGGTCTGGTTAAGACCGAGGACGAGGCGCTGGAGCATATCGTGGCGCTTACCCAGATGTATCGCGAGCAGGGCCGCTATCTGGAACGCATCTATAAATGGGCAAAACGCATCGGCCATGACGAGATCCGCCGCCAGATCATGGAGGACCATGACAAGCGCCGTGCCTATTACGAACGCTTCGTGTTTTCCCAGAAGTTTGCCCAGGTGGATCCCTGGTCGGAGCGCGTGTCCGGCAAGGACAAGCACGAGTTCAAGCCCATGGCGACCGTCGGGTTTTCAGCGGCGGCGGAGTGAGCACCTCCCCCTTGAGGGGGGAGGTCGCGCGGAACGCGCGGGTGGGGTGATCCATCATTGCAGCTTATCACCCCACCCCGGACCTTCGGTCCGACCCTCCCCATGAAGGGGAGGGTGAATGTGGAACAACAAGGAGCATGCCCCATGAACTGGATCGCCATCGGCACGATCGACGACATTCCCCTGCGCGGTGCCCGTTGCGTGAAGACGCCACAGGGCAAGATTGGCGTCTTCCGCACCGCCGAAAACCAGGTCTTTGCGATCGAGGATCATTGCCCGCACAAAGGCGGTCCGCTGAGCCAAGGCATCGTGCATGGCGCCTCCGTCACCTGCCCGCTGCACAACTGGGTGATCTCGCTAGAGACGGGACAAGCGCTTGGCGCCGACGAAGGTGCGGTGCGCACCATCCCGATCCGAAACATCGATGGCCAGCTCTCGATCGCGCTTGATCGCCTGCTTGTGGCGGCGGAGTAAGCCCATGGTTTGCGAAACCCGCACAACCTGCCCCTATTGCGGTGTTGGCTGCGGGGTGATCGCGACTGTCGATGATGCAGGTGCCGTCAGCGTGCGCGGCGATCCGGAACATCCCGCCAATCTTGGTCGACTTTGCTCCAAGGGTTCGGCTTTGGGCGAAACACTGGACCTTGATGGCAGGGCGCTCTTCCCCATGATCGATGGTCGAAGGGCCCGGTGGGACGATGCCCTTGATCTGGTGGCCGCTCGCTTTTCAGCAGCGATTGATGCCTATGGTCCGGATTCAGTGGCCTTCTATGTTTCCGGTCAGCTTTTGACCGAGGACTACTATGTGGCCAACAAGCTGATGAAAGGCTTCGTCGGGTCAGCGAATATCGACACCAATTCAAGGCTCTGCATGGCGTCCTCAGTCGCCGGCCATCGACGCGCTTTTGGTGCCGATACCGTGCCGGGTTGCTATGAGGATCTGGAATTGGCCGATCTCATCGTTCTGGCTGGCTCCAACACGGCCTGGTGTCATCCGGTGCTCTATCAGCGCATCGCTTCTGCAAAGGCGCGTCGGCCAGGGCTGAAGGTTGTGGTGATCGATCCTCGCCGCACCTCAACGACAGATATTGCAGACCTGCACCTTGCCATTCGTCCGGACGCAGATGTGGCGCTTTTTGCCGGATTGTTTTCCCACCTCGTTCGGGCCGGAGCGATTGACCAGTCTTATATTGCACGCCATACGACGGGCTTTGCCGAGGCCTTTGCCGCCGTTGATTTATCAATGGCTGACCTGATTGAAGCCACTGGTCTGCCGTCCATGCAGCTCCGGGAATTCTTCCGGTTGTTTGCGGAGACCGAGAAAGTTGTCACCTGCTACAGTCAGGGGATCAACCAGTCCTCCTGCGGCACCGACAAGGTCAATGCTATCCTGAACTGCCATCTGGCAACAGGCAGGATCGGTCGCCCCGGCATGGGACCCTTTTCGCTGACGGGCCAGCCCAATGCGATGGGAGGGCGCGAAGTCGGCGGGCTCTCCAACATGCTGGCCGCTCATATGGCGCTCGAAAATGCAGCGGATCGCGAACGCGTTCAACGGTTCTGGAATGCTCCCAGCATAGCGCAACGGCCAGGTCTGAAGGCTGTCGACATGTTTGATGCAGTCGCCGACGGCCGCATCAAGTCCCTTTGGATCATGTCGACCAATCCTGTCGTCTCCATGCCGGATGCGGACCGGGTACGAGAGGCAATCCGATCCTGCCCATTTGTCGTTGTTTCCGACATTGTGGCGCATACCGATACGGCTCGCCTTGCCCATGTGCTCTTGCCCGCGACGGGTTGGGGCGAAAAATCCGGAACGGTGACCAATTCGGAAAGGCGTATTTCGAGGCAACGCGCCTTTTTGTCAGCGCCAGAAGAGGCGCGTCCCGACTGGTGGCAGATCTCGGAAGTGGCAAGGCGGATGGGGTTTGGCGAGGCGTTCGACTATAGCGAACCGCATCAGATCTTCGCCGAGCATGCGGCACTTTCCGCTTTCGAAAATAACGGCATGCGCGACTTCGATATTGGCGCCTGGGAGGCTGTGACAAGCGAGGCCTATGACGCCTTGCAGCCCTTTCAATGGCCGCAGCGGGCGGGGACAGCGCCCTCCGAGACACGCTTCTTCGGTGATGGCGTGTTTTATCATGGCGACAATCGCGCTCGCCTCGTGCCGGTCAAGCCCAGCATGCCGGCACATCATGCCAACGAGCAGGAATTCATCCTCAATAGCGGACGCGTGCGGGACCACTGGCACACGATGACGCGCACCGGCAAAAGTGCGCGGCTTTCGGCGCATATGGGTGAACCCTTTGTCGAGCTTCATCCGCTTGATGCCGAAAAGGTCGGCATTGCCGATGCTGATCTGGTGGATGTGCGCGGTGGAAGCAACAAAGGCGTGCTGCTGCGTGCCTTGATCACAGAGCGGCAGCAGCGTGGTTCGGTTTTTGTGCCCATGCACTGGACCGCGGAAACGTCATCTCTCGGACGTATTGATACCCTCGTCCCGCCACTGGTCGATCCGATATCCGGGCAACCGGCACTGAAACAGGCCCGGGTGGCCATCACGCGATACGAGGCCAAGGCCTATGGTTTTGCAGTGAGCATCGCCAAGCCAGTGCTGGATGAATGCAGCTACTGGGCAATTGGCAAGGCCGAACATGGATGGCGTACGGAATTCGCCCTGGATCAGTCCGTATTGGATTGGGAAAAGTGGGCGCGTGCTGCTCTGGGAATTGCGCAAGATGCGCAGGTCGCGAACTATCGCGATGAGGCAACTGGGCAGGTGCGGATCGCTTTTACTTCAGCAGGACACCTTGTTGCGGCGATCCATGTCGATAGACGGCCCGTTTCCGCCTCCCGGGACTGGCTGGCGAGCCAGTTGATGAAAGACATCTCCAAGTCCACTGAATATCAGGACGTTCTGGCCGGGCGTCCGGGGCGAAACAGGCCCGATCCCGGCGCTATCGTCTGCGCTTGCTTCGGGGTTGGAGCCAATCAGATTGCCCAGGCAGCCTCACTTGGGTGCATGTCTGTCGAGGCGGTGGGCGAGGCCCTGTCGGCAGGTACCAATTGCGGTTCCTGTCGCCCCGAAATCAGGAGGATCATTGATGCGCACCAGCCGATCGCCGCAGAATAGGCAGCCTCTCCGTTCGAAGATTGAACCCTTGGCCAAGCTTCCGGTGTTCTGGCAGTTGGAAGGGCGCCGGGTCGTGCTCGCAGGGGGATCGGATGGTGCCGCCTGGAAGGCCGAGCTCCTCATGGCCTGTGGTGCGGAGGTCCACCTCTATTGCCCTGATGCTGATGTCGGAGAGGCCATGGCGGAACTGATCGCCCAGCGCGGCGGGGAATGTGGGAGCCTGGTTCACCATTCCCATGTCTGGCATATCGGCATCTTCGCCGGATCGGCCATGGCACTTGCCGATTGCGAGGAGGATGAAGAAGCTAAAGCCTTCTATTGTGCCGCACGCGCCGCCGGGGTTCCGGTCAATGTGATCGACAAGCCCCGTTATTGTCAGTTCCAGTTCGGATCTATCGTCAATCGCTCGCCTGTTATTGTCTCGATTTCCACGGATGGGGCAGCACCCATCCTGGCGCAGGCAATCCGCAGACGGATCGAGACATTGCTGCCCCCGTCGCTGAAAGGCTGGGCGGAGCTTGCCCAGCGGCTCCGCGAACAGATCAACGATATGCTGGACCCCGGCCCGGGCCGACGTGCCTTCTGGGAGAGGTTCGTGGATTATGCCTTCAGTTCGAACGGGCCACCAGACGAAGACATGAAGGACATCCTGATCGAGGATGCCATGGATCTGTCGAAATCCGCTTTGGCCGGACGTCTGATCATTGTCGGCACAGGCCCGGGCGATGCCGCGCTTTTGACATTGAAAGCCGTTCGCGCCCTGCAGCAAGCCGATGTCATTTTGCATGACAGGATGATTGCCAAAGAGGTCCTCGAACTCTCCAGGCGAGAAGCCCGACGCCTGATGATCGAGCAGGGGCCTTCTGACGGAAAGCTTGAGGAAATCGTCACGGACCTTGTTCGAGACGGTCGTACCGTTGCTTGGCTTGTGGCCGGGGACCCTCGCCACGAGCAGCCTGCGCTCAGCCTGCGGCAGTCCCTGAGCAGTCTTGGGGTTGATGTGGATATGGTGGCCGGTGTCGCCCGACTTGCCGATTCCGGCAGTACACCCCTTCCGGTCCCCGCAACCGAATTTGGGAGAGTTCAGCCGACGACCCCGCTCCGTCCGGATCAATGGCAGCAAGCGGTGAGCCGTCATTAAGCAGCGAAGAGCGAACCTAGTGTATACAGAAAGTGTGGAATGACGGAATTATCGGAAGAAAAACGCCTTTCATTCTCCTGATATTTGACTTCATGTATACAATGTGTTTTCCTTGGGCAATCGAGGAGGACGCAAACATGACCAGACCGACCTTTCCGCTGAATGCGTGGTATGCCGCAGCCTATGATGTCGAATTGAAGCATGCGCTTCTTGCGCGCCGCATCTGCAACAAGCCCGTGGTGCTTTACCGGAAAAAAGACGGAAGTCCGGTTGCTCTGGCCGATGCCTGTTGGCATCGCCTTGTGCCGCTTTCGCTCGGGCGTCTGGAAGGCGACAATGTCGTTTGCGGCTATCATGGTCTTGAATTCGATGAGACGGGTCGCTGCGTCTACATGCCGTCCCAGGATACCATCAACCCGTCAGCCTGTGTGAAATCCTATCCGATCGCGGAAAAGCATCGATTCGTCTGGATCTGGCCCGGCGATCCGGCATTGGCCGATCCGGCACTCATCCCCGACATGCACTGGAACCAGGATCCGGAATGGGCGGCCGATGGCAAGATGATCGAAGTGAAATGCGATTATCGACTGGTCGTCGACAACCTGATGGACCTGACGCATGAGACCTTTGTCCATGGCTCGTCCATCGGCAATCGTGCTGTCGCGGAGGCTCCTTTCGAGGCAAGCCATTCCGATCGCTTTGCCTTTATCACCCGTTGGATGGAAAACATCGACCCGCCGCCATTCTGGAAGAAGCAGTATGGCAAGGAGGGTAAGGTTGACCGGTGGCAGATCATCCGGTTCGAAGCGCCCTGCACGGTGACGATTGACGTGGGTGTTGCGGAAGCGGGAAGCGGTGCACCACAGGGCGATCGTTCCAAGGGCGTGAACGGCTATGTGCTCAACACGATTACCCCGTCGACTGACAAGACCTGTCTCTACTTCTGGGCCTTCGCCCGCAATTATGATCTTGGCAATCAGGCCAGAACCCACGAGCTGCGCGAAGGCGTGGCCGGTGTGTTTTGTGAGGACGAACTGGTCCTGGAAGCCCAGCAGGAAGCGATCGACGCCAATCCCGATCATAAGTTCTACAATCTCAATATCGATGCCGGATCGATGTGGGCGCGCAAGCTGATCGACCGCATGATTGACGCTGAGGCCGGTGCCAGTTCTGCGCCTCGTACTATCGCGGCGGAGTAGCCTATGACGGATGAGCGGGACAGTGCGCCCAAGCAGCAGTCGGCAAGGGCGCTGACGGGCCTGCGTGACCTGGTGCTCAAGGGTGATATCCAACCGGGAGAGCGACTGTCAGAGGTGGCGCTGTCCGCAAGGCTTGATGTCTCGCGAACGCCGCTCAGAGCAGCACTTCAGAAACTGGAGCAGGAGGGGCTGGTTGAGCTCATTCCGTCCGGTGGCTATGCGGTGCGGTCCTTCAGCCGTCAGGATGTTACCGACTCGATCGAACTGAGAGGCGTGCTGGAAGGAACAGCCGCCAGATTGGCTGCCGAGCGTGGCGTGCCGCCACAACGCATCAAGGCGATCAGCGATGTCCTGGACGCATTGGATGATGCCGTCGGTGTGGGGCCGGATGGTATGGATCTCGACCGTTACGAGGCTTTGAACGGCAAGTTTCACCGCCTGCTCTGGGAATTGAGCGGAAGCCAGATCGTGGCCAAGGAGGTGAGCCGTATGGCAAGCCTTCCCTTCGCCAATCCCAATGCCTTCGTCAATGCGGATCTCGACGTGCCCGCATTTCATCGAACCTTGCTGGTCGGGCAGGCGCAGCACCGGGCAATCGTTTCTGCCATTTTGATGCGCGAAGGGGCTCGTGCAGAAGCTCTGGCGCGTGAACATGCAAGACTGGCGCGGCAAAATCTCGACTTTGTTCTTGAGGAACAACCTGATCTGAGAAGCAGAATGGCTGCCCTGGCCTTGATGGCCGTCTGAGCCTTCGTGGCGCCTTATGCGGCAGCAGTGACTGAGGAGGAGTGAAATGCGGTCAAAACAGGAATGGCGGAAGGCGCGCGTCATCGCAATCGATACGCCAGCAGAGGATGTCCGTGCCGTGACCTTTGCCGTGGAGGGGTTAGAGTCGGCATTTGACCCTGGTTCCCACACCAATATCAAGGTGATGGTGAAGGGTCAGCCGGCGATCCGCACCTACACCGTCATCCCGAGTGACGCCGGCACCTTGCGGATTGCCGTAAAGCTGCACCCCAACAGTCGCGGCGGATCTGCTTTCATCTGGTCGCTTTCGATCGGTGATGAAACGGAAATGACCGAGCCGGAAAACCGCTTCGAATTGTCCTGGCGCGCATCACATTATCTGCTGATTGCCGGCGGGATCGGCATCACGCCGATCTACGGCATGGCGAAATCTCTCGCAGCACGCGGCCAGTCGATCCGACTGATCTATGGTGCCAAAAGCCTCAGCCAGATGGCGTTTCTGGACGAGCTTAAAGCCGAACTGGGCGACCGGCTGGAGACATTTGTCCAGGATGACGGACAGGCTTTCGATCTGGAAAGGGAATTCAGTTCTCTACCGCTTGATGGCGAAGTCTATATCTGCGGGCCCCATGGACTTCTTGAAGCGGCACGGTCGACCTGGCAAAAAAGCGGACGTCCGATGAGTCGTCTCCGTTTCGAGGTTTTTGGCGATAGCGGCCGCTTTGTCGAGCAGCCATTCGAAGTCACCGTGGCGGGGCTTGGCAAGACGGTTGCCGTCAATGCCGACCAGACCATGCTGGATGCCCTGATGGAGGCCGGTGTCGACATGATTTATGACTGTCGTCGCGGGGAATGCGGGCTATGCGCCGTATCCATAGTCGAGGCTGACAGCCCGCTTGACCATCGGGATGTCTTCTTCTCCGACGAAGAGCGTCACGAGGCTCAAAAGATGTGTGCCTGTGTTTCGCGTGCCTGTGGTGGCAAGATTACGATCGATACTGGGTACCGACGCGAGCAGGCCGCAGCCTGAAAGCATGTCAGCTAACGTCCAACATAATGGTCTGCGACCCGAAAGGGCGCGACCCGACGGAAAGGGTCAGTGTTCCGGCCCGACCGGCCGACCTGGACCTTCCAGCGTCAGTGAGACAGGGTCGCCGCAGAAGGCAAGAATGTTTCCACCCTGACCGAGCGCGCGCAGAATGACGCGGACGCTGTCCTGTCGGCCATGGATATAACCGGTGTGTCATCTTCGAAAGGGCAATGAGACATCCGGCGATCGGATCATAGGCGTTCTCTAATCATGTCTCGAAGGTCCCCGCTTTTCCACACCCTTGGGATGTCTTCATCCCGTACATGGCAGGGTTCCTGTCGCGGCATCTTGACGATGGATCAGGCTGCGCCATTTCTGGCGAGGAATGTGCGGGGCAATAGATGACGAATGATCGGCCATTGAGACAGGCTTCAGCAGTGCCGAGCAGTCGCGTGGCACGTCTTCTTGAACTTGGTGGCATCGCGACCGGCATGGCCGGTGGTGTTGTTGCAGGCGGCATTCGCCAGATGGCTGAGGGTAAAAGACCCGCACTGGCCGATCTGCTGTTGACGCCTGCCAATGCGGGCCGACTGACGGAAGGCCTGTCGCGAATGCGCGGGGCAGCCCTGAAGGTCGGCCAGATGCTGTCAATGGATACCGGTCTTGTGCTGTCACCCGAATTGACGGCCATCCTGACTGCTCTGCGCGACGACGCCCGCCACATGCCTCATGCACAATTGCAGAAAGTCCTGAACGGGGCCTGGGGCAAAGGCTGGCAATCGCGATTTCGTCGCTTTGATCCCCGCCCGATCGCGGCTGCATCGATCGGGCAGGTGCACAGGGCCGAAACGCTGGACGGTGAACATCTTGCCATCAAGGTTCAGTATCCCGGGGTCCGCGAAAGCATCGACAGCGATCTCGACAATGTGGCAACCCTGTTGCGCATGCCGGGGCTGCTGCCAAGAGGGCTCGATATCACGCCGCTTCTGAGCGAAGCCAGGCAGCAACTGCATGATGAGGCCGATTATTGCCGGGAGGCCGGCCATCTGCAGCATTTCGGCATGCTCCTGGCGGGTGCTGACGCCTTTCGCGTGCCGACATATAACAAAGAGTTCAGCTCGCCCTCTGTGCTTGCCATGGGCTTTGTCGAAAGCCGCCCTCTCGAAAGCCTCGTTCACGCGACCCAGGCGAAACGCGACGAGGTGGCCCGGGCGCTGATCGATCTTGTCCTGCGCGAACTGTTCGACTTCGGCACAATGCAGACTGATCCGAACCTCGCCAATTATCGCATGGACCGGGTGGCAGGCGCTATCGTGCTTCTCGATTTCGGCGCCGTGCGCAGCATTCCCGGTGACCTTCAAGCGGCCTTTCGCCGGCTTCTGAATGCCGGCCTCGAGGGGCAGGGTGAAGAAATCCACCGCGCCATGCTGGAGATCGGTTATTTTTCTCCAAAGACGACACGCCGGCACCAGGATCTGATCCAGGAGATGTTCGTCATGGCGATGGAACCTCTGCGTCAGGCAGAACCCTTCGATTTTGGCAGTTCCGACCTCCTCGAGCGCTTGCGCAACAAGGGGCTGGCGATCGGGAATGAACGGGATCTCCTGCATGTCCCGCCAGCGTCAACTCTGTTCCTGCATAGAAAGATCGGAGGCATGTATCTGATGGCGGCAAAGCTGAAGGCCCGAGTGCCATTGCGCGATCTGGTCGAACCCTATCGCTGATGTTCACCTTGACTGAGCGGATCCACCCTGTTTTCCAGAGGCTTTTCCGATGACAGATGCCTTTCCGGCCACAAGAGCACATGGTCTTGAAATCATGCGGGCCTTCATCCCCCGTATGGGGCGCCGTTATGCCGACGGTCGAAACTATGATCATGGCCCCGGTCAGCACCATGCCGTCTCGATGTTGTCGCCCTACATCCGAAGAGGATTGGTGACCGAGGAAGAACTCGTTCGCGTGGCTCTGGCTGCCCATGGTGCTGATGCCGCTGAGAAACTCATCGAAGAGGTGATCTGGCGCGGTTATTTCAAGGGCTGGCTGGAGCGCCGGCCATCGGTCTGGACCAGTTATGTCACGGGACTTTCCGACGATCTGGCGGCCCTGGAACGTGACAGACGGCTGGCTCGAAGGGTGGAGCAGGCGGAGACCGGTCGAACCGGCATCGAATGCTTCGATGCCTGGGCCCGTGAACTCGTCGACACGGGCTATCTCCACAATCATGCCCGTATGTGGTTTGCCTCGATCTGGATATTCACACTCGACCTGCCCTGGCGGGTGGGTGCCGATTTCTTCTATCGCCACCTTCTTGATGGCGATGCTGCGTCAAACACCCTGGGTTGGCGTTGGGTCGCCGGCCTCCACACCCGCGGCAAGCCCTATGCTGCCGATGCTCAGAATATCGCGACCTATACGGCTCGGCGCTTTCAGCCGCGCTCCACTGACCTCGCCGAGGTTGTCGAGGGCCTCGAGGTGCAAGAGCCGGATGGCCTGCCCCCGGTTCAGCCCCTGCGCTCCATCGAGCAACCGGAGCCTGCGACGCCCTCCCTTTTATTGGTGAGCGACGAGGACTGCATGATCGATCCCCAGAATATCGCCGCGCTCGACATAGGCGCGACCGTCAGCCTGACGACAAGCCATCTGCGTTCGCCAAGACCGGTCTGTGACCATGTCGCGAGATTTGAAGCCGGAGCCCTTGATGATACGGTGACCCGTCTGGGCCTGACCGCAACACGGATGGATGCAGGTCACCCGGAGGATCTTGTGCGCGTGGCGCTCAAGCAGAATTTGCATCAGATCGTGACCCCCTATGTCACTCGTGGACCATTCCAAGACTGGTTGGAGAAAGCCCGTCCGTTACTTGTCGCAAATGGCATCAGGTTTTCAGAGTGGCGCCGCCCCTGGGATGAGATGATCTGGCCTCACGCAACGGCCGGCTTCTTCAAGGTCAAGAAGCAGATCCCGCATATTCTGCGAACTCTGGATCGCAGCTGAGTTGTCACACAAGCTTCCGGAGCTGCCGGCATTTGTTTTTCCTGCACGAGCCCGTTGCACAGAGCGACCCGAGTTCACTATATGGGGAGGATCGAAGCCGGCGCTTGCGGACATCATCACGCTCCATGTGCGACGGAGGGGCGACCTCATTCCTGGCGTTCCAGATGATCGGAGTATTTCGCTTCCGGTTGTTTCGATAAAACCCATAGGTTTCTCGTGCTAACCGAAATCACCATTGTTATCCTGCTCACGCTTCTCAACGGCGTACTTGCCATGTCGGAGCTGGCGATTGTTTCATCCCGGCCGGTCCGTCTGAAAATTCTGGCGGATCAGGGTAGCAAGGGTGCGATCACAGCCCTGCGTCTGGCGGAGAATTCAGGACGATTTCTCTCGACGGTGCAGATCGGCATTACCCTGGTTGGTGTCCTTTCAGGTGCGTTTTCCGGTGCAACACTGGGTGCAAGATTGGCAACTTGGCTTGAGCTCCAGGGCCTTTCGGAAACCTTGGCTGATGGTCTTGGGGTCGGTGCCGTTGTCGTGGCCATCACCTATCTGTCTTTGATTGTGGGCGAGCTGGTCCCCAAGCAGATCGCATTGAGGGCCCCTGAGGCGGTGGCATCCAAGGTGGCGCCTGCGATGATGCTCCTGTCAAGGATTGCATGGCCTCTGGTCTGGCTGCTCAATACATCCGGCAATTTTGTCCTTGTAGTCCTGGGACAAGGTGGCAAGTCCGATGAGCGGATGACAGACGAGGAAATCCGCAGCGTTCTTGCAGAGGCCCATGACGCGGGTGTCATCGAAACCGAAGAATCGGAAATGATCTCCGGTGTCATGCGTCTTGCCGATCGCACGGCAAGGGGATTGATGACACCGCGCCGCGATGTCGAGGTGATCGATATCGAGGATGGGTTCGACGAGATCCGCAGGCAACTGCGCATGACGCAGCGGTCGCGGCTTCCGATCCGCAACGGATCCTCTGACGAAGTTCTCGGCGTCGTCTTCGTTCGGGAGGCTCTGGCCGCCCTTCTGGGCGCAGATGAGCTGGACTTGCTCAAACTGATGCGCGAAGCCCCCGTCGTTTCGGACCGCACAGGGGCCTTGGACGTTATTGCTGCCTTGCGTCGCGCAGCCTCCCATATGGTCCTCGTCTATGACGAATATGGCCATTTCGAAGGGATCATCACGTCCGGCGATATTCTTGAGGCGATCACCGGCGTTTTCCAGGAAGGCGATACCGAAGAACCCGCCTTCATCAAGCGGGAAGACGGTTCCTACCTTGTCGCCGGTTGGATGGCCATCGATGAATTCACGGACGAAATCGGGTTGCGTCTCGAAGAGGAGCCTGATTACGAGACGGTTGCCGGTTTCGTCATCGACAGGTTGAAGCGCCTGCCGGCCCTGGGCGAGAGCTTTACAGCGGCTGACTGGCGTTTCGAGGTCATCGACCTGGATGGGCGGCGGATCGACAAATTGCTGGTCACTCCTGCAGTCCAGCAAAAGGACCAGCAAGGTTGATGGCGTAAGCTGATCCCGTTCGCCAGTCAGCTATTCCCGCCACAGGACGCGGACCGCAAGGGTCGCAGCCGATGTCCTCTTCTCGACGGCCAGCTTGTTGAAGATCTGCTCCATATGCTTGTTCACCGTGCGCGGTGACATTTCGAGGATGTCGGCAATTTCCTTGTTCGACTTGCCATGGGCAACCCAGAGCAGCACCTCGGCCTCCCTCAGCGTCAATCCGAACGCGCGGGCAAGCTGCTCCTCGTCGGCGCCGCGATGTCTGTCGATCAGGCGCAGGAGGATCTCTTCTCCTTGATGATCAGAAAGCCGTCTGAACTCGATGTCATGGCCGAGGCGCCCATAGTGGAAACTGTTCGGATTGCCGCTCTGTCCATGTTGTGCCGGCTCTCCCAGCCATGAGAGGATTTCAAGTGGCAGATAGCTGTTGCTATCGGCCCTGATACCGACCTTTGCCAGGAGTTCTGCCGCCTGGGGTGTCGACCATGCAATCATCCCGTTCGGGTCACAGGCGACAATCCATCGCCCGGTGGAATCGAGTGCATGTCGGGCCGAGCGAGAGCGCTTCGAATTGCTGAGATGCACCCGCATGCGAGCAAACAGCTGGTCAAGCAGGATTGGCTTGCTGACGAAATCGACACCACCTGCTGCCAATGCCCTGACGACATGCTCATTTTCGTTAAAGCCGGTCATGAAAATCACGGGCAGGTCTTCGAAACCTCGGGCCGCCTTCAGGATCCGGCATGTCTCGAAACCGTCGAGCCCTGGCATCATGGCATCCATCAAGACGATATCGGGTGCCCTGGAGGTTGCCACCGTTATGGCCTGGCGCCCACTGTTCGACGTCAGAACCTCCAGCCCCTCCAGACTGAGCGCGTCTGACAGCATGCCGAGCGCATCAATGGAATCGTCAACGATCAGAACCCGGTTTTTGTCGAAAGCGTCAGGCATCTTGCTTGCTATCCTCAATGATCGCCAGAAACTCCCGAAGGCGGTAGTTGGTGGCCAGTTGACGCATATGTCTGCAAAACCGCTCGGTGTCCGGTGATGAGATTTCCAGATCGTTCAGCATGGCTTCGATCGATCGTACAAATCCGGTCTCACCAAGGGTCTTCAGTTGTTGCAGCTTCTTTGGATCTGGAAGCTCTTCGGGCGCGAAAGACGCTCGCTGGGCCGCTTCCACATGGATGCCGTCGTCCAGTATCCAGGTCAGCGGGATGAGCGTGGCGAGCCGTTCGAACAGTTCTTCGAAACTGAACGGCTTGATCAGGTAGGAATCGAACAGTTCGGCATAGTCCGGCCTTGTCCGCTCATTTCCCGCATCGGCCGACAGGATCAGGATCGGCAGCTCCCGCCCGTGTCGCTGGCGTATCCTGCGGGCGACCTCCCAGCCGGACATGCTTGGCATGCCGAGATCGAGAATGACGATATCGGGTCGATGCAAGGCGAGATTGGAAAGGCAGGCTGGTCCGTCATTGACTGTCACGACCGAGAAGCCGAGCGGTGTCAGAACCTCTTCCATAAGCGCGCGCTGCGTGGGATCGTCATCTGCCATCAGCACCGTTCGGCGTCGCCCCTCATAGCCTGCAATCGCCAGGGCAGGGGCCGCCATGTCATCCGGTCGTTGTGCTTCCGACAACATGAGACGGATCGTGAACCGTGTGCCCTTGCCCGGTTGGCTCGAAAGCTTCAAATCCCCGCCCATGATGTCCACCAGGAGTTTGGTGATTGTCAGCCCCAGTCCGGTACCGGGTGGCTGCACCTTGTCATCGGGCTGTTCTGCGCGTTCAAAGGGCAGAAAGATCCTGTCCAGATCAGCCCGCCTGATCCCGACACCCGTGTCCTCGATATCGAAGGTTGCAACCTGTCCACGATAGGACAGCGACAGGGAGACCTGCCCCTGGTGCGTGAACTTAATGGCATTCGAGAGGAGATTGATCAGCACCTGCCGAAGCCGCTTCTCATCCGTGTAGACATAGTCGGGCAGGGTAGAGGTCGCATGAAATTCAAATGAGATGCCCTTGGCCTGGGCCTGAAGGCTGAACATGTCGACGATCTGATCGAGGAAGGGGCCGAGCGCTATCTTGTGACGGTAGATTTCGAACCGACCGGCCTCGATCTTGGATATGTCGAGAAGACCCTCGATCATATCGGCCAGATGCTCGCCACTGCGCTTGATGGTGCGTGCGGCGTTGTGCACGAAGTTCGGCATGCCCTGCTGACGTTCGAGCACCTGGGCATAGCCGAGGATCGCCGTCAGCGGTGTCCGAAGCTCGTGACTAAGCCCCACCACATATTTGCTCTTGGCCAGATTGGCCGATTCCGCTGCCTCCTTGGCCTTTTGCAATTGCCGGTCGGTTTCCTCATGCGCCTTGATCTCATCCATGAGCAGCCGCGTATGGCGCGAGGCCTCTTCCTCCGCAAATTCACGACTTTCCTGTGCCAGGACAAAGAGCCAGGTCACGATGCCAGCCAGAATGAAGAGGATGATGTAAAGCTTCCAGAGTTCGAAACCGATCAGATGCGCGGTGGCCGGGTTCTCTATCGTGCTCTGGAAGTGGATGAGCCAGAACACGCTGCCCATGAAGGCGTTGACGATTGTGAAAAGAGCAAGATAGCGCATGACGCTGCCATGGACCGCATTTGCAGCCCGTTCAGGCAGCCAGGCTTCAGCAAGGGATCTCACCTGCTGACTGATCCGTGCATCCGTCTTGCACATGTCGTGACAGCGGGCATCGAGCGAGCAGCACAGAGAGCAGATCGGACCCGAATAGGCCGGGCAATGGGCCATGTCCTCGTTGTCGAAATTGTGCTCGCAGATCGCGCATCCGCTTCGACCCCGCGCATCTCCATGGATATTGCTGGTCCTGGCGATGTAATAGCGACCTTTCGTAGCTCTGGCGATGAGTGGCACAAGCAGGAAGGGAAGCGCGAGAGCGACATAGATATAGATCTTCGTCGCAAGCTCACCCATCAGGCCGCCATAGGCAGCAAATCCGGCAAGGGCCGAGATAATCATCGAACCGAAGCCGACAGGGTTGATGTCGTAGAGATGGGCGCGCTTGAACTCGATGATCGACGGTGACAGCCCAAGCGGTTTGGCAATCATAAGATCGGCGGCAATCGAGGCTGTCCAGGCAATGGCCACGATCGAATAGAGCCCAAGCACGGTCTCGAGCGCCTTGTAGATGCCGAATTCCATGAGGAGCAGCCCGATCATGACATTGAACACCAGCCAGACCACGCGGCCCGGATGACTGTGGGTCAGGCGCGAGAAGAAATTCGACCAGGCTATGGAGCCGGCGTAGGTATTGGTCACATTGATCTTCACCTGGCAGATCACCACAAAGACGCCCGTTACCCCCAGTGCAAACTCTGGTGAGGACAGCATCTGTTCAAAAACGGTCAGATACATCCGCGTTGGATCTGCCGCGTCCTCGAAGGGGACACCGTTGCGGAATGCGTAATAGGCGAGGAAGGAGCCGGCGAGGATCTTCAGGCCGCCAATCACGATCCAGCCGGGCCCGGCACTCAGGAGCGCAATCCACCAACGGATCCGGTTTTCCGCTGTGCTCTTCGGCAGAAAGCGCAGGTAATCCACCTGTTCGCCGATCTGGGCCGCCAGGGAAAAGACCACAGCCGAGCACAGTCCGAAGAGATGAATGTCGAAGCTATGGTCGACAGGTCCGAACAGGCCCGTATAGCCGGTCCAGGCGCGGACCGGTTCCAGGCCCTGAGCCGCAATGAAGACGAAAGGGGCCAGTTGCAGGACGATCCAGAAAGGCTGCGTCCAGGCCTGGAAGCGGCTGATGAAGGTAACGCCATGGGTGACGAGCGGAATAATGGCAACGGCGCTGACGATATAGCCGATGGTCAGCGGCAGTCCAGTTATGAGCTCCAGTGCCTTGGCAATAATGGCCGCCTCGATGGCAAAGAAGAGAAAGGTGAAGCAGGCATAGATCAGGGAGGTGACGGTGGAACCGAGATAGCCGAAGCCGGCGCCTCGCGTCAGAAGGTCTATGTCGACGCCATATCGGGCTGCGTTATAGGCAATCGGAATGCCGATAATCAGCATGACCGAGCAGGCGGCCAGGATGGCAAGGGTCGCATTGGTGAAGCCGTAGCTGAGCGTAATGGCCCCGCCAATGGCTTCGAGCGCCAGAAAGGAAATCGCGCCCAGTGCCGTATTGGCGATCCGGCCCGGCGAAAACCGCCGCACCTCATGGGCGGTGAACCTGAGGGCGTAATCCTCCAAAGTCTGGTTGGCGACCCATTTGTTGTAGGTCCGCCGAATTCTGGGAATCCGCTCGGCCTGATTCAATTCGTCCCCCTTGTGTCCTGACCCGGCAAGTCAAGGTCCTGTCGGGTCAGGTGAGTAAAGAAGCAAATCCCGTACCATTTCTTGAAGTAACAATTCCGCTGCTGTGTTTTCCATCATGCGGGGCAAACGAACTGTTCTTTCAAGCTATTGGTGTTGTTGGATTTCCTGCCTGCTCTGCTGCACATGTTGGGGAGACTACGGGACAAAGACCCGGGTGGACATACGTCAAATGCTCCATTGTTGCGTCGCACAATCTGCGGCGAGGTTAGCGCCAGTTGGTCGGGTCGATCCCGGCTCAAGCGTCAACCACTCCAGCCATCAGGAGGCACCGCAATGTCTGACGATCGAAAACTTCCCACCATGAACCTGAGCCGTCGAGCACTTCTTGCAGGCGTAGCATCCATACCGCTGCTTGCAGCCTTGAACACGCCGCTGATGGCACAGGATTTCCCCACGGCTGCCGTCAACACGACAGGACTTGCCGTCACCGATGACACGGTCAAGGTCGGTATCCTGCACTCGGTCACGGGCACCATGGCCATTTCCGAAACCGGTTCTGTCCAGGCCGAGAAGCTGGCGATCGCGCAGATCAATGCCAGCGGCGGTATTCTTGGGCGGCAGATCGAGGTGATCCAGGAAGACGGTGCATCCGACTGGCCGACCTTTGCCGAAAAAGCCAAGAAGCTTTTGGTTGAAGACAAGGTTGCAGCCGTGTTCGGCTGCTGGACGTCGGCTTCGCGAAAAGCCGTTCTACCGGTCTTCGAGCAGTATAACGGGATGCTTTACTATCCGACCTTCTACGAAGGGCTCGAGCAGTCACCAAACGTGATCTATACGGGACAGGAAGCAACCCAGCAGATCCTTGCCGGCATTGACTGGGTGGTGAAGGAGAAGGGCGCAAAGAGTTTCTATCTGCTCGGCTCCGACTATATCTGGCCGCGGACCTCGAACAAGATCGCCCGCAAGCACATTGAAAAGCTCGGGCTCGAAGTCGTTGGCGAAGAGTATTATCCGCTTGGCCATACGCAGTTCAATTCCGTGATCAACAAGATCAAGCTGCGCAAGCCTGATGTGATCTATGCGATCGTTGTTGGCGGCTCGAATGTCGCCTTCTACAAGCAACTGAAGGCTGCCGGCATCGATATGACCAAGGAGAAGCCGCTGCTGTTGACGATTTCCGTCACCGAAGACGAGATCCTCGGCATCGGTGGGGAAAACATGGTCGGCGCCTATGCCGCCATGAAATATTTCCAGAGCCTGCCGAACGAGAACAACCAGACCTTTGTTGCCGAATTCAAGAAGATGTGGGGCGACGACATCGTCATCGGCGATGTCACCCAGGCCGCTTATCTCGGTCCATGGCTCTGGAAGGCGGCCGTTGAAAAGGCCGGATCCTTCGACATCGACAAGGTACGGGAAGCCTCGCCCGGCATCGAACTGACAACGGCGCCGGAAGGCTATGTCAAGATCCACGAAAACCATCACCTCTGGTCGAAGACCCGCATCGGTCACGCCCGCGCCGACGGTCAGTATGACGTCGTCTACGAGACAACGGAGTTGATGGAGCCGAACCCCTTCCCTGAGGGCTACCAATAACCGGTTATCCCCGCCTGTGGGCCGGCTTCGGTCGGCCCCTTTTTCCCATTTCCTTCAGGGTCTGCGAGGTGACACGATGATCGGCGACTTTACCTATAGCGAGTTCTTTTCGATCCTGGCCATGCAAGGTTTCGCTGGCCTGATCCTGTTTTCCGTCTTCGTCCTGATGGCACTCGGCCTGGCCATCATTTTCGGCCAGATGGGCGTCATCAACATGGCACATGGGGAATTCATGATCCTCGGTGCCTATGTCACCTATCTGACCTCCACTCTGGTGACGGCCTATCTGCCCGGCATATTCCCGATCTATTTCTTCCTCGCCATGGCGCTTGCCTTTGTCGCCTCGTTTCTCCTCGGCGTTTTCGTCGAATGGGCCCTGATCCGTCATCTCTACAGGCGTCCACTTGATACCCTGCTGGCCACATGGGGCCTGTCGCTCGTTCTCCAGCAGCTCTATCGTTCTGTCTTTGGCGCCCGCGAAGTCGGCGTCACCTTGCCAGACTGGATGATGGGATCTGTCGCGGTCAGCGACATGATCGAAGTCCCCATCAACGGACTATTCGTGATGGCGCTGACAATTGTCATTTCCATTGGTGTCTATTTCCTCATGTATCGCTCATCCTGGGGCAAGCGTGTGCGCGCTGTCGTCCAGAACCGGGTCATGGCGGGTGCTGTCGGCATCAATACCAAGAAGGTAGACCGCATGACCTTCGGCCTTGGCTGCGGGATCGCCGGTATAGCGGGATCTGCCTTTACCATGATCGGCTCGACCGGACCCACCGCAGGACAGCTCTATATTGTCGACACTTTCCTGGTGGTCGTGTTCGGCGGTGCGGGCAGCCTGATCGGTACGATCGCATCGGCCTTCACCATCTCGCAGGCCCAGTCGACACTGGAGTTCTTCCTCAGCGGCTCCATGGCCAAGGTCCTGACGCTTCTGACTGTGGTCGGCATCCTGATGTTGCGCCCGCAAGGCCTCTTCTCCCTCAACATACGCCGCTAAGGAGACCTCCCATGCCCGTTGTCGGCTTTCTCTTCTCGCGCAAGGAATGGTTCTATTTCGCCATTCTCTCGACGCTGCTTCTTCTCATTCTCCCCCTGGCCTTTGATATCTTCCGGCTGAACCTGATCGGCAAATATCTGACATACGCGTTCGTGGCGATCGGACTGGTCCTCCTCTGGGGCAATGGCGGAATCTTGAGCCTTGGCCAGGGGATCTTCTTTGGCCTTGGTGGCTACTGCATGGCCATGTTCCTCAAGCTTGAAGCATCGACGCCGGAAGCGACGAGCATTCAATCCACACCTGGAATCCCGGATTTCATGGACTGGAACCAGATCACGGCTCTGCCGTCCTGGTGGGAACCTTTCTATTCCTTCCCATTCACGATCCTCGCCATCATTCTGGTTCCCTCGATCTTTGCCTTCATCATCGGTACCGCCATGTTCAAGCGGCGCGTCGGGGGGGTCTATTTTGCCATCATCACCCAGGCGGTTGCGGCCATCCTGACGATCCTGATCATCGGACAACAGGGCTATACCGGTGGTGTCAACGGAATCACCGATCTCAGAACCCTGCTCGGTTGGGACATCCGTACCGACGAGGCCAAGCTGATCCTCTACTTCGTCAATGCCGTGCTTTTGATCGGGGTTCTCATTCTGGCCCAGGCGGTTCGCATCTCGAAATTCGGTCGGTTGCTGATCGCCATGCGTGACCGCGAGGATCGCGTCCGCTTCTCCGGTTATGACGTCGCCAATTTCAAGATTTTCATTTTCTGCCTGGCGGCTGCCATCTCTGCCATCGGTGGTGCCATGTTCACGCTCCAGGTCGGCTTCATGTCACCCTCCTTTGTCGGCATCGTACCCTCGATCGAGATGGTGATCTTTGCGGCCGTTGGCGGACGCCTGTCGCTGTTCGGGGCGATCTATGGCGCGCTGCTCGTCAATGCTGCCAAGACGACCTTTTCCGAGAGCTTCCCAGAACTCTGGCTGTTTGCCATGGGCGGTCTGTTCATCGCTGTTGTCATGGCCTTTCCCTATGGCCTTGCCGGTCTGGTCAAGGAGCATGTGGAACCCTTCTTTGCTCGCCTCTTTGCAAGCCTGCGCAAGCGGCGCCCTCTCGCACAGCCACAAGCGGCAGAATGAGGGAGGCGATCATGCAAGCCAGTGCTCAAACAGCCAACGACTTCATTCTCAGCATCGACGCACTTACGGTCTCATTCGACGGTTTCAAGGCAGTCAATGATCTCTCCCTTTACGTCGATGAGAACGAGATCCGTGTGATTATCGGCCCAAACGGGGCCGGCAAGACCACAGTGCTCGACCTCATCTGCGGACGCACAAAGGCGACATCCGGCTCCATAAGGTTCGATGGGCGCGAGCTCACCCGCATGCGCGAGCACGAGATCGTGCATGCGGGTGTCGGCCGCAAGTTTCAGAACCCGTCCATCTACGAGGACCTGACCGTCTTCGAGAACCTCGAACTCTCCTTTCCGCAGGGCCGGTCGGTCTTCGGCGCGCTCACATTCCGACGCGACCGCGAGGTGATCGAGCGGGTCGAGGAAGTGGCCGAGCTGATTTTCCTCAAGGATCATCTGAACACCGACGCGGCGATCCTCAGCCATGGACAGAAGCAGTGGCTCGAAATCGGCATGTTGCTCATCCAGAAGCCGCGGCTGCTGATGCTGGATGAGCCTGTCGCCGGCATGAGCGTTGCCGAGCGCATCAAGACGGCGGAACTCCTCAACACGATCACAAAGAACCAGTCGGTCATCGTCATCGAGCACGACATGAAATTCGTCGAGGACATCGCCCACCGTGTCACAGTGCTGCACCAGGGCAAGGTCCTGTCGGAAGGCAGCATGGAGCGGGTCAAGAACGACCCTAAGGTCATCGAAGTCTATCTGGGGCACTAGGAGAACGTCATGCTGTGTGTCGAAAAACTGAAGGTCAGCTACGGCCAGAGCGAAGTCATTCACGGCCTGTCCTTCGACGTCAAACCCGCCGAGATCGTCGCCATCATGGGCCGCAACGGAATGGGCAAGACGACACTGATGAAGTCCTTGATGGGAGTTGTCCCTTCTGCAGCCGGATCGATCCGGATCGGCGAGACCCCGGTCGAGCGGCTTGAAAGCTACGAACGCGTGGCCAAAGGCCTCGCTTATGTACCGCAGGGGCGGATGATCTTCTCAACGCTCACCGTCCAGGAGAACATCGAAACCGGGCTGTCCGTGACCGGCGAAAGGTCCGTACCCGGCCAGATCTACGAACTCTTTCCCGTATTGCTGGAGATGAAGGGGCGGCGCGGCGGCAATCTCTCCGGCGGTCAGCAGCAGCAACTGGCGATTGCCCGCGCACTGGCATCAAAGCCGAAGGTCCTGCTGCTCGACGAGCCGACCGAAGGCATCCAGCCATCGATCATCAAGGAGATGGCGCGAACGCTGTGCCGGATCCGCGACGAGATCGGCCTTTCCATCGTCGTCTCCGAACAGGTGTTGAGCTTTGCCCTCGACATGGCCGACCGGGTGCTGGTCATCGAAAAGGGCGAATTCGTCCATGAGGCCCCGCGCGCCGGCATCGACGAGGCGCGCGTCTCCAGCTTCCTCTCCGTCTGATCAAACGAAACCCAGCCGCTTCACATCCAAGGAAGGAGCAAGCCATGCCTGATACCCTGATCAAGGTCGATCTCAGCCAATCGCCCTACACCAACGAGAAGATCCACAACCGCTGGCACCCAGACATTCCAATGGCCTGCTGGGTAGAGCCGGGGGATGATTTCTTGGTCGAGACCTATGACTGGACCGGCGGCCAGATCAAGAATGACGACGATGCCGCCGATGTGCGCGATGTCGATCTCAGCCAGGTGCATTTCCTGTCCGGGCCGATTGGGGTCAAGGGGGCTCAACCGGGCGACCTGCTGGTCGTCGACATCCTCGATATCGGCGCCTTCGACAACTCTCTCTGGGGCTTCAACGGCTTCTTCTCCAAGAAGAATGGCGGCGGCTTCCTGACCGAGCATTTCCCCGAGGCACAGAAATCGATCTGGGACTTCCACGGCATGTTTACCTCCTCGCGCCATGTGCCAGGTGTCAAATATGCAGGCCTCATCCATCCAGGCCTGATCGGTTGCCTGCCGGATCACAAGATGCTCGACATGTGGAACAGCCGCGAGAAGGCACTGTTCGACACTGATCCGGCCCGCGTTCCCCCGCTCGCTGCCCTGCCGGATGGCGGAGATACCGCCCATATGGGCAGCCTAAAGGGCGAGGCGCGCGACAAGGCTGCCGCCGAAGGTGCGCGCACCGTGCCGCCGCGTGAACATGGCGGCAATTGCGACATCAAGGACCTGTCGCGCGGTTCCAAGATCTATTTCCCTGTTTATGTCGACGGTGCCGGTCTTTCGATGGGCGACCTGCATTTCAGCCAGGGCGACGGCGAGATCACCTTCTGCGGCGCGATCGAAATGGCCGGCTGGCTGCATATCAAGGTGTCGCTGATCAAGGACGGCATGGCCAAATACGGGATCAAGAACCCGATCTTCCGGCCGTCGCCGATCACGCCGAAATATGACGACTACCTGATCTTTGAAGGGATCTCCGTCGACGAGAGTGGCAAGCAGCATTATCTCGACGTCCACATCGCCTATCGCCAGGCCTGCCTGAACGCGATCGAATACATGACCAAGTTTGGCTACACCCGGGCGCAGGCCTATGCGATCCTCGGCACGGCCCCGGTCCAGGGGCATATCTCGGGCGTGGTCGATATTCCGAATGCCTGCGCCACGCTCTGGCTGCCGCTCGACATCTTCGAATTCGACATGAAGCCCGGCGCGGACGGGCCGAAGAAGTTCCTCGACGGCAAGATCGACGTGCCGCTTGCGCCCGACCTTTGAGGATGAGGGGAGGGCGCGGCTGGTCCGCGTCCTCCAGAAAGCAAAGCTGACCTTAGGGACAACAGACCATGCCGAATTACGATTACAACTGCCCTGATTGTGGCGGTTTCACTGAGAGCCGTCCAATGGCCATCTCGGCCGAACCCTGTGATTGTCCGCACTGTGGAACGGCATCCCCAAGGGCTTTCTTCTCGACGCCCTTCTTTGCCCTCATGGACAATGCAACCCGCACTGCGATCGGCACCAACGAAAAGGCTGCCCATGCGCCGAAGACGTCGAAGTCGCTAGGCCACGGCCCGGGCTGCGGTTGCTGCAGTGGCGTGTCCAAAAAATCCAAAACAGTGTTTCGCGCCGATGGTGCAAAGACATTTCCCTCGGCCAGACCCTGGATGATCAGCCATTGATCCGGACGGAAAGCGATCGCTGAAGTGGCGATCACGCTTCATCAGTCCACAATGTGCTGCCGGGAGGGTGGCTCTGGTCTCATCTTGAATTTCTGCATGCTCAACCATCCACCCATGAACCTGCGTTCCTTAAACATGGGGTAATCGCGGAGCGGTTCACTCCATGGCCATTTTCTCAGCAATGGCTAGCAGAGGTGGTTGCCCCCGATAAGATGGAAATACGGGCTCACGATTGGAACCGGGCCCACACATCGAATGGAGGCAACCATGAACCAGTATATTGGGCTTGATGTTTCATTGAAAGATACCGCAATCTCAATCCGACAAGGCGGTAGGCGGGTCTGGCGCGGGAAGTGCCCTTCGGATCCAAAACTTCTGGCGCAGATGATCCGTAAGCACGCCCCGCACCCAAAGCGCGTTGTATTCGAGACGGGGCCATTGTCGACGTGGTTCTATCATGCGCTGACAGCCGAAGGGCTTCCTGCGATCTGCATAGAAGCTCGACACGCGCAAAAGGTCCTGAACGAGACGCTCAACAAGACTGATGCCAATGATGCGGATGGTCTAGCTCAGTTGGCAGAAGCGAACTTTTACAAGGTCGTTCGGGTAAAGTCTTTCGACAGCATGCTGACGCGCACACTGGTGGCGGCGCGAAATCAACTTTTGGGAATCACAACTCAGCTCAGCAACCAAATCCGCGGCCTGATGAAGACGTTCGGTCTTATTGTCCCAAAGGGAACAGGTCGTGTATTTGATGGTAATGTGCGGAAACTGTTGGATGGAAATTACAGCCTGGCACAGATCCTACTGCCTCTGCTCGATGCGTGGCGCGACATACGCAAGCGCGCGGCCGATCTTGGTCATCAGTTGCTCGCAGCGGCGAGAGAGAGCGAGGCTACCAAGCTTTTGATGACGATCCCGGGCGTTGGTGCCGTCACGGCCGTGTCTTACGTTGCCGCGATCGAAAATCCAGAAAACTTCCGAACGTCACGCTCCGTTGGCGCTTGGCTTGGGCTGACAACACGGCGCTATCAGTCGGGCGAGGTTGACTATAACAGCCGTATCTCACGGCGAGGAGACAATCACCTGCGGGGACTTCTTTACGAAGCGGCAACCGTGCTCCTGACGAGAGCCACAACTTCGATCGAGTGCAGTCTGAGAGATTGGGGGCTCAAACTGCGTGAGCGGTTAGGCTTCAAGCGCGCTGCGGTCGCTGTCGCGAGAAAGCTCGCAGTCATCATGCACAGCATGCTCAAAACGGGGGAAGTATTTAATCCATCGGCTGGCGCTCCCGCATAAGCGAAGCCAGCCGACTCACCTCAGCGCGTCAAACCTGATTGAGACGCTGAGCGTCCCTGCTGTGGACGTGGGTTGGGTCATTCCGCCAGTTTGGCCGCAGCTCGAACGAGACTGCGCCTTAAACATAGGAAGATCCACCCTGCGAAGGCCCATTATGCGGCGACCAAGTGTTGACCGCGGAGACAACCCTGCTCCCGGCGCGGATAGCTTAGTAGCAAACAATGACGCAGAGGCCCGACTCGGTCATATAAATATCGCGTTGCATACCCTGCAACACGTGAGGTCGCCGGCTGATCAACGGCCTTGACTAATGACATGCAATTAGACAACCCTTCCCTAGCGCCTTTGCGGCCCCGTGACCGAGCCGCGCACGATCAGGTCCGGCATCAGCAGGATTTCCCGGGGCTCGACGGGACGGTCGGAGAGGGACTTGATCAAGAGCGACATGGCCTGGCGGCCGATCGCCGTGCGGGGCTGGCGGATGGTGGTCAGCGCCGGATTGACATAGGTGGCCTGGGGTACGTCGTCGAAACCGATGACGGAGAAGTCTTGCGGCAGGTCATAGCCGCGCGCGTTGAGGCCGTTGATCACGCCGACGGCGGTGGCGTCGTTGACGCACATGAAGGCGGTGGGCAGGGTGTCGCGCATGAAGAGCTGCTCGACGGCGAGGCGTCCGCTTTCGATCGTGCCTTCGCCTTCGAGGATAAAGCGGCTCCCCGGCGGGATGCGGGCGGCGTCAAGCGCGATGTCAAAACCCTGGCGGCGGCGCTGGTGGCCGAGCCTTGTCTTGCTGTCGCCGACAAAGGCGATGGAACGGTGGCCGGCAGAGAGCAGGTGCTCCGCAGCTTTCCGAGCACCCGCGACATCATCGACACCGACATAGGAGATCTTCGAGCCGAAGACAGGTTCGAAGACGGCGACGGACGGCGGCAGGCGCTGGCCGACCACCTGATGGCCGAAGGGCTCGTGGCCGGTGAAGAGCACCAGCCCAGTGGCCTGGCCCGAATTCAAGAATTTCAGATATTCCAGGCCGCGTTCGGGGTCGTTCTGGGTGTGGCCGATCAGGACGCCGAAGCCATGGGCACGCGCCTCGTTTTCCAGCCCGATCAGCGTCGAGGAGAAGTTGGGGTCGCCGATATCGGGGGCCAGGATCAGGATCATGTTCGACCGGCCCATGCGCAGCGAGCGCGCCATGGCATTGGTCGTATAGCCGGTGATGGCAATTGCCTGGTTTACCCGCTGGCGGGTGGATTGCGCCACCTTGTCCGGGGTGTGGATTGCTCGGCTCACCGTCGCGATCGACACTTCCGCGATGCGCGCCACGTCCTCGATCGTCGCTGGTGCTTGCTCCGGCACGCGGCCTTATCCCCTATCCGACTGGAATCGTTGCGACCTTACATTTCCTGCTGCGTCTGCGAAAGCGGAGATGGAACAAAATCTCTCGTGTGAATGGCGATGTAAACCTTTACATTGCTCATGTAAAGGTTTACACGGGGTGACATAAGCGGTTGAGGAGCCGCCGGGAGGGTAGCATGACATCGGTTGGTGGCGAGGCACGGATACCCGTGCTCGTGGCGGAGCGTATCTCCAAATCATTTGGCGACGTGCAGGTACTGTTCAGCGTGGATTTTGACGTGCTGCCGGGCGAAGTGCACGCGCTGATGGGCGAAAACGGCGCGGGCAAATCGACGCTGGTCAAGATCCTCTCGGGCTTCGAGCAGGCGACGGCGGGCCGCATCCTGCTCGACGGCGAGCCGGTGACGCTGCCGGCCAATGGCGCTGCCGAAGCGCTCGGCATCGTCTTGATCCACCAGGAATTCAATCTTGCCGACCATCTGACCGTTACCGAGAGCCTGTTTCTCGGTCGCGAGGTCACACGCTTCGGCATGCTCGACCGCAAGGTGATGCGCACCGAGGCGCGGCGGGTGCTGGATCAGCTGGGTTCCAGGATCGACGAGAATGCGCTGATCAGTTCGCTCGCCGTCGCCGACAAGCAGATGGTGGAGATCGCCAAGGCGATCAGCCGCAAGGCGCGCATCGTCTTCATGGACGAGCCGACGGCGGTGCTCTCGCGCGATGAAACGGAAGTGCTGTTCGATCAGGTGCGCAAGCTGCGGGCCGGCGGAACAAGTTTCGTCTTTGTTTCCCACAAGCTCGACGAAGTCATGGAGCTCACCGACCGGGTCACGGTTCTGCGCGACGGTCAGTGGGTCAAGACCGCACCGACATCGGCACTCGACAGCGAGGCGATTGCCCAGCTGATGGTCGGTCGCGAATTGTCGAGCCTCTATCCCAACAAGCACGAGCCCGATGTCGATGAAGAGATCGTGCTGTCGGTCAAAGATCTCACAACCGGCTTCGTCAGGAATGCCAGTTTCGATCTGAAGCGCGGCGAGGTGCTGGGCTTTTCCGGGCTGATCGGTTCTGGACGAACGGAGTTGATGGAGGCGGTGGCGGGGCTTCGTCCGCGCCTGTCCGGGGAGGTCTGGCTGAAAGGTGCCCTGCTGGACCAGCAGGATTTTCGCGAGGCGAACCGGCGCGGGCTCGCCTATATGACCAAGGATCGCAAGGGCAAGGGCTTGCTGCTCGGCGAAGGCATGACCGCGAACCTGACGCTGCAGTCGATGGACAATCACGTGCGTCACGGTTACCTCGATCCCGCAAGCGAGGCCAAGGCCATGGCGCGTGCCAGGCGGCGTTTCGACATCCGCGTGCGCGACGACAAGGTGCGGGTCGGGCGCATGTCCGGCGGCAACCAGCAGAAGCTCCTGCTCGCCAAGATCATGGAAGTCGAGCCCGACGTGATCATCATCGACGAGCCGACGCGCGGTATCGATGTCGGGACCAAGCAGCAGATCTATCACTTCATTGCAGCACTCGCCCGCGAGGGACGCTCGATCATCGTGATTTCCTCGGAAATGCCCGAGGTGATCGGGCTCTGCACGCGGGTGGCCGTGATGCGCGAGGGCCGGATGGTCGGTCTGCTCGAGGGCGACGAGATCAACGAACAGGTGATCATGCGCTACGCCGCCGGTTTGAGGCGGCAGATGGCGAGCTGATCCAGTGCAAAGCCTGGCGGCAAGACCTGGCTTGAAAACGAAGACTTTGGGGTGCGCGACCTTCAACAGCAGGCGCGCGGGAGGAGACGGACGACCATGACTGCCGAAATTGACAAAGCTGCCCCTGTCCATGGCCGCCGCATCTGGCGCGATATTGACCTGCGGGCGGTCGCACCGTTTGCGGCGCTGCTGATCCTTTTGATCGTCGGGGCGCTGGTGAACCCGAATTTCATCGGCCTCACGAACCTCGCCAATGTCGCGACCCGCTCCGCTTTCATTGCGATCATTGCCGTCGGGGCAACTTTCGTCATCTCCTCAGGCGATCTTGATCTCTCGGTCGGTTCGATGGTGGCCTTTGTCGCGAGCCTGATGATCCTGTTCATGAATTCCGGCGCGATTGCCGATCCCGGCCTGATGATTGCAGCCGCCATGGCGCTTGCCGTGATCATCGGTTCGCTCTGTGGTCTCGCCAATGGCCTGATCACCACCATCGGCAAGATCGAGCCCTTCATCGCGACGCTTGGCACGATGGGCATCTATCGCGGCCTGACCACCTGGCTTTCCCAGGGCGGCGCAATCACGCTGCGCGATCCGGTGCAGCAGGAGATCTACCGTCCGGTCTATTTCGGCTCGATTCTGGGTGTGCCCGTGCCGATTGTCGTCATTCTGGTGGTCACCGCCATTGCCGCAGTCATCCTCTATCGCACGCGCTATGGCCGCCATGTCGTGGCCGTCGGCTCGAACCGCGATGTCGCGCGCTATTCCGGCATCGCCGTCGACCGGGTGCGCACCATTGCCTTCGTCATCCAGGGGCTGTGCGTGGCGATTGCTGTGCTGCTCTACGTGCCGCGTCTCGGTTCGACTTCCGCGACCACGGGCATTCTTTGGGAGCTGCAGGCGATCACCGCCGTCGTCATCGGCGGCACGGCGCTGAAGGGCGGGGCAGGGCGCGTCTGGGGCACGATCTGCGGCGCCTTCATCCTCGAACTCGTCGGCAACATCATGCTCTTGTCGAACTTCATCTCCGAATATCTGATCGGCGCCATCCAGGGCACGATCATCATCATCGCGATGCTCGTCCAGCGGTCGCTGGCGCGCAAGGCGTGACGCGCGACCGGGCAGGAGGGTCGCCCGGTCCGTTCAAACTCGACCCTGGTTACTTTGGGAGGAAACCAATGCACAACAAACTATTGGGTATGGCTGTTGCCATGACCGCGCTCGTGTCGATCTTCGGCACGGCACAGGCTCAGGATAGCAAGACAATCGGCGTCTCCATCCCGGCTGCCACGCATGGCTGGACATCGGGCGTTATCTATCATGCCGAACGTATCGCAAAGCAGCTGATGGAGCGTCACCCGGGCCTCACCGTCGTCGTCAAGACCTCTGCCGATCCGTCCAGCCAGGCCAATGCCGTGCAGGATCTGGCGACCCAGGGCATCGATGCGCTCGTCATCCTGCCGACCGATCCCGATCCGCTGGTCAACGCCATCCGCCAGTTCAAGGACAGCGGCAAGTTCGTTGCCCTCGTCGACCGCGCGCCGTCGGTCAATGACAATACGGTGCGCGATCTCTATGTGGCCGGCAACAATCCGGCGCTCGGCGAAGTGGCCGGCAAATACATTGCGGAAAACAATCCGGACGCGGAAGTCGTCATCATCCGCGGCATGCCGATCCCGATCGACCAGCAGCGCCAGGACGGTTTCGACAAGGGCATTGAAGGCTCGAACGTCAAGGTTCTCGACCGCCAGTTCGGCAACTGGAACCGCGACGATGCCTTCAAGGTGATGCAGGACTATCTGACCAAATATCCGAAGATCGACGTGGTCTGGTGCCAGGATGACGACATGGCCGTTGGCGTGCTCCAGGCGATCGAACAGGCTGGCCGCACGGACATTCAGTACATCATTGGCGGTGCCGGTTCCAAGGACATGATCAAGAAGGTCATGGATGGCGACAAGATGGTTCCGGTCAATGTTCTCTATCCGCCGTCGATGGTGGGGACTGCCATGGAACTGACGGCTGCCGCGATCTATGACGCGGTTCCGGTCCACGGCACCTATACGCTCGACGCGACGCTGATCACGCCCGACAACGCTGAAAACTACTACTTCCCGGACTCACCCTTCTGATCCGGAAAAGCGAGCGATCGCAATCTGCCCGGGATTTTTCTGGGCAGATTTCTGTCTCCGGCATCATTGCCGTTGTGTCGAAATTCCATCTCCTGTAACCGTTACGGAAACGTTGCAGGAAGTCTCAGGGAGGAGAATTCATGAAGACGATCAAGGGTCCGGCGATCTTTCTCGGTCAGTTTGCGGGCGATGCCGCGCCGTTCAATTCGTGGGATGGAATTACCAAATGGGCGGCGGACAAGGGCTATGTCGGCGTGCAGGTTCCGACCTGGGCCGGCCAGCTGATGGACCTGAAAAAGGCGGCAGATTCCAAGGATTATTGCGACGAGCTTGCCGGTGTCGCTCGCCAGAACGGTGTCGAGATCACCGAGCTATCCACCCATTTGCAGGGTCAGCTGGTGGCCGTGCATCCGGCCTATGACGAGGCCTTCGACGGCTTTGCGGCACCGGAAGTGCGCGGGAATCCCAAGGCGCGCCAGGAATGGGCGGTGCAACAGGTCAAGTATGCGCTCAAGGCTTCCAAGCATCTCGGCATCAAGGCGCATGCCACCTTTTCCGGCGCGCTGGCCTGGCCCTATATCTATCCCTGGCCGCAGCGTCCGGCCGGCCTGATAGAGACCGCTTTCGACGAACTGGCGCGCCGCTGGCTGCCGATCCTCGATTATGCCGAGGAGCAGGGTGTCGACGTCGCTTACGAGATCCATCCGGGCGAGGACCTGCATGATGGCGTCACCTTCGAGATGTTCCTCGAGCGGGTGAAGAACCATTCCCGCGCCAACATGCTCTATGACCCCTCGCATTACGTGCTGCAATGCCTCGACTATCTCGACCACATCGACATCTACAAGGAGCGGATCAAGATGTTCCACGTCAAGGACGCGGAGTTCAATCCGACAGGCCGGCAGGGCGTCTATGGCGGCTACCAGGGCTGGGTACAGCGGGCCGGCCGCTTCCGCTCGCTCGGCGACGGCCAGGTCGATTTCGGCGCGATTTTCTCGAAGATGGCCGCGAATGATTTCGATGGCTGGGCCGTTGTCGAATGGGAATGCGCGCTGAAGCATCCGGAAGACGGCGCGCGTGAAGGCGCAGACTTCGTCCGGGCGCATATCATCCGCGTGACCGAAAAGGCGTTTGACGACTTCGCATCCGGCGGGACCGACGATGCGGCGAACCGCCGGATGCTGGGCCTCTAAGACTAAACGGCCTTGAGGGCGGCGATATCGCCACTCTCGAGGTGAGGCAGGGCGCGCTCGATCCTGTCGAGCGACCAGTCCCACCAGGCAAGCGTCAGGAGATCCCCGATTTCAGCATCCGTGAAGCGTTTGCGGATCAGGGTTGCGGGATTGCCTCCAACCATGGCGTAGGGCGGTATATCGCGGGTGACCACGGCGCGTGCGGCGACGATGGCCCCCGGGCCGATCGTAACCCCCGGCATGATCGTGGCACCATGGCCGATCCAGACGTCGTGGCCGATCACGGTGTCCCGGTAGGGCAGATCCCGGTAGCCGTCGATGGTCTGAGGGCTGAAGACACGGAAGGGATAGGTCGTCACGCCGGACATGGCATGATTGGCCGAGCTGGTGATGACGATTGCCTCGCGGGCAATCTGCACGAAGCGGCCGATCACCAGACGCTCCTGGCTGAAGGGATAGAGATAGGGCGCAAGAATCGTCGCCGTTTCTTCCGTTCTGCCGGAATGGGTGAAGTAGCTGTAGTCGCCTATCTCCATGCGCGGATGGTCGATGACGGCAGCAAGCTGGACGGTCTCGCGATAGGGCGTGCCGTCGGCAAGTGTGATGGGATAGGGTTGTCTCCGGTCGAGAAAAGGCATGGTCGAGATCCTTGCAAAAGCAGGCTTCAAGCGTCGCGTTGATCGCTGACGCCGGTTTGAAATGCTTTGCCTCAGACGAGGCGGATCTCAGATGTTCACTGTCAGGGCATCCTTCTTTACGGATGTCAGTTTAACGGATCTGGAGAGCGAACTCCAGACACAGCATTTCAAGGAGGAAGCATATGGCGATCGAAGCGAGCAAGTCGGGCGAGCGGACCCCGAAGATCCGTCTGGGCATGGTTGGCGGCGGGGCCGGCGCCTTCATCGGTGCGGTGCATCGCATGGCCGCGCGGCTTGATGACCAGTATGATCTTGTCGCCGGTGCGCTGTCCTCGACGCCGGAAAAGTCGGTGGCCTCGGGCCGCGAACTCGGGCTCGACCCGGAGCGTTGCTACGGCTCCTATGAGGAGATGGCTAAGAAGGAAGCGGCGCGTCCCGATGGCATCGAGGCGGTGTCGATCGTGACGCCGAACCATGTGCATTTCCCGGCGGCCAAGGCCTTTCTGGAGCGTGGCATTCACGTCATCTGCGACAAACCGCTGACCTCCAATCTCGAAGATGCCAGGGCGCTGAAGGCGGTTGCCGACAAGGCGAAGGCGCTCTTCATTCTGACCCACAATTACACCGGCTATCCGATGGTGCGGCATGCGCGCGAACTGGTGCGCTCCGGCGAGCTTGGCGATATCAGGCTGGTGCAGATGGAATATCCGCAGGATTGGCTGGCCGAGCCGATCGAGCAGACCGGCCAGAAGCAGGCTCAATGGCGCACCGACCCGAAGCAGTCGGGGGCGGGTGGCTCGACCGGCGATATCGGCACGCATGCCTATAATCTCGGCTCCTTCATCTCGGGTCTCGAACTCGATGAACTGGCCGCCGACGTGCACACCTTCGTCGAGGGCCGCCGGCTTGATGACAATGCCCATGTCATGCTGCGCTTCAAAGGTGGCGCCAAGGGATTGCTCTGGTGCAGCCAGGTGGCGACCGGCAACGAGAATGGCTTGAAGGTTCGCATCTATGGCACCAGGGCCGGCATCGAATGGACGCAGGCCGATCCGAACTATCTCTGGTTCACCCGCCTCGGCGAGCCGAAACAGCTGATCACCCGCGGCGGGGCAGGCGCCAATGCGGCAGCAGCCCGCGTCACCCGCATCCCCTCCGGTCATCCGGAAGGCTATCTCGAAGCCTTTGCGACGATCTACACGGAAGCGGCGGCGGCCATCAATGCGGCCAAGGCCGGAACTGCGGTCGATGCGGCGGTGGTCTATCCGACAGTCGATGATGGCGTGAAGGGCGTGGCTTTCGTCGAGGCCTGCATTGCCTCGTCGAAGCAGAATGGCGGCTGGGTGAAGTTGTGCTGACTATTGCCCGGGCCTTGAGTCAGGAAATTGCTGCACTGCACAACATATAATAGTACTTTATCTGTTTACAGGCCCCCATCTTTTCAGTATCGATAGTGAAGGCATCGTGGAGGCGATGCCTTCATCAAGGGAGGACATCATGACATTTCTTCGCAGGCTCGCGCTTGGCGCGAGCGTGATTGCACTCGCCTGCACTTCTGCCTATGCCGCCGATCTGACGGTTGGCTTTTCGCAGATCGGTTCTGAATCCGGCTGGCGGGCCGCCGAAACATCGGTCACCAAACAGGAAGCTGAAAAACGTGGCATCGACCTGAAATTTGCCGATGCCCAGCAGAAGCAGGAAAACCAGATCAAGGCTCTTCGCGGTTTCATTGCCCAGGGCGTCGACGCCATACTCGTCGCTCCGGTGGTCGCGACCGGTTGGGACGACGTCCTGGCTGAAGCGAAAGAGGCCGAGATCCCGGTCATCCTTCTCGACCGCGGGGTCGACGCGCCGCAAGATCTTTATCTGACCTCTGTCGCTTCTGATCAGGTCAAGGAAGGCCGCGTTGCCGGCCAGTGGCTGGTCGATACGGTTGGTGACAAGCCCTGCAAGGTTGTCGAACTACAGGGCACGGTTGGCTCGACGCCCGCGATCAATCGCAAGAAGGGCTTTGAGGAGGCCATTGCAGATCACGCCAACATCACGATCATCCGCAGCCAGACCGGTGATTTCACCCGCGCCAAGGGCAAGGAAGTGATGGAAGGTTTTCTCAAGGCGGAAAATGGCGGCAAGGATATCTGCGCCATGTATGCGCATAATGATGACATGGCTGTCGGCGCAATACAGGCGATCAAGGATGCGGGCCTGAAGCCAGGCTCCGACATTCTGGTCGTGTCGATCGATGCCGTGCCTGACATTTTCGCTGCCATGGTCGCCGGCGAAGCAAACGCAACCGTCGAACTGACCCCCAATATGGCAGGTCCGGCATTTGATGCGCTCGAGGCCTATCTCAAGGACGGCACGCAACCGGAGAAGTTCATCATTACCGAGTCCAAGCTTTACACACCCGCTGACAATCCGCAGGGTGAGTATGACAGCCGCAAGGGGCTCGGCTATTGAGCCAGCTTTCCGGGTGCGACCCCGCCATTTACTGGTGGCGGGGTCGCATTCCTTGGCCGTACCGGTCTGGTGGCCAGGGCGGATTCTAGGCGAGGGGGAGGCAAGATGCTCGAGCAGAACTCAATCGTGCTGGCCGCTGCGGGCATCACGAAGATATTCGGAAATCATACTGCACTGGATGGTGTCGATATTGCCTTCCATCGCGGCGAAGTCCACGCCCTGCTTGGAGAAAACGGAGCCGGAAAATCGACGCTGATCAAAATCCTGACAGGCGCCTACAGCCCTGACGGTGGCACGATCCTCGTCGACGGCAATCGGCAAGGCTTTGCGACCCCTCAACAGGCACAGGCTGCCGGAATCGGCACCGTCTACCAGGAAGTCAATCTTCTGCCCAACATGACCGTCATGGACAACCTGTTCATCGGGCGGCAGCCGAGAAACCGTCTTGGTCTTGTCGACAGGAAGCGCATGGAGCGCGAGGCAGAAGACATCCTGTCCAGCTACGGTCTTGCAATCGATCCGAGAGCCGAACTGTCGACATTTTCCGTGGCCGTTCAGCAGATCATTGCGATTGCGCGCGCTGTCGAGCTTTCCGGCAAGGTGCTCATCCTCGACGAGCCCACAGCCAGTCTCGATCGCTCGGAGGTCGACAAACTGTTCGAGATCATTCGAAGGCTTCGTGAACGTGGCCTTGCCATCGTTTTCATCACCCATTTTCTGGATCAGGTTTTCGAGCTTTGCGACAGGGTTACGGTGCTTCGCAATGGCTTGCTTGTGGGCACACAGACCATCGCATCCGTCGACCGGACATCTCTGGTGCGCATGATGCTGGGAAAGGATCTGGCCTTCCACCATCCTGACATTCTTGCGGATGAGAGTGAGCCGGGCGACACATTGATGGAGTTTGCCGGCTTCGGTCTTGAAAACAGCGTCAAACCCTTCAATCTCAAGATCCATCGTGGGGAAGTCGTCGGTGTAGCGGGCCTGCTTGGTTCCGGACGTACCGAGATGGCACGCTTGATGTTTGGCATCGATCAGGCGGACAGCGGTTCGCTCAAAATCGATGGTCAAACCAGGACGGTTCGCAATCCGCGTGATGCCGTGAGCCTGGGCTTCGGCTTCTGTCCGGAAGACCGCAAGGTTGACGGCATCTTCGGCGATCTGTCGGTGCGCGAGAACATCGTCATAGCCATGCAGGCGAGACTTGGATGGTTCCGGACATTGAACCGCGACGAACAGCTTGAGATCGCCGGAAGTTTTGTCGAGGCGCTCGATATCCGGACGGCATCGATCGAGCTTCCGGTCAAGCTCTTGTCGGGTGGAAATCAGCAAAAGGTCATCCTGGCGAGGTGGCTTGCAACGGATCCGCGTTTTCTGATTCTCGATGAGCCGACGCGAGGTATCGATGTTGGTGCCCATGCCGAAATCGTCAGAATGATCAGCCGCCTGAGGGAAGATGGCCTCTCGCTCGTCGTCATCTCATCGGAACTGGACGAGATCGTCAGCTACTCGTCTCGGGTGATCGTCATGCGCGACAGGGAAATGGTTGCAGAGCTGCATGGTGCCGACATAGCGCCGGGCGTCATCGTCCAGACCATTGCCGCCCAGCAGCCAGAGGTGGTCGCATGAAAAAACCGGTCATCTCGCGTCTTCTTTCTCCCCAATTGCTGGCGCTGGTCGGGGTTCTGTTTTTCAACTGGCTGGTTTTCCCGGGCTTCTTCAACATCACCTGGCAGGATGGGCGCCTGTTCGGCAGCCTGATCGACGTGATCAATCGTGGTGCGCCGGTTGCCATCCTTGCAATCGGCATGACCGCAATCATTGCCACGCGGGGTGTCGACCTGTCCGTCGGCGCCGTCATGGCGGTCGCCGGGGCTGTCGCTGCGACCTGTGCCGTGGATGGCCAACCCCTTGTTGTCACATTGGGGCTGGCGCTTTCCGTCGGACTTGCCTTCGGTATCTGGAATGGCTTCCTCGTGGCCTATCTGGGGATACAGCCCTTCGTCGCGACGCTGGTCCTTATGGTTGCAGGCCGCGGAATAGCCCAGTTGATCACAGAGGGTTCCATCGTCACGTTTTCCGATCAGGCGCTCATTTTCGTCGGAACCGGATCCGTTCTTGGTCTTCCGATGCCGGCAGTCATCGCGATCCTTCTGATGCTATCGGCCCACCTGATCATGCGCCGAACGGCGATCGGCCTCTTCATTGAAGCCGTCGGCACAAATCTTTCGGCCGCCGGATATGCCGGTCTTCGCAGCAGGCTTGTCGTGCTGAGTGCCTATGCCTTTGGTGGCTTTTGCGCTGCCACCGCCGGCATCATCGCGGCGGCAGACATTCGAGGCGCCGACGCCAACAATGCCGGCCTCTGGCTGGAACTGGATGCGATCCTTGCCGTGGTCATTGGTGGCACCTCGCTGATGGGTGGGCGCTTCTCCATTCCGATGTCGGTCATCGGTGCGATGATCATTCAGGCGATGAACACAGGCGTTCTTGTTTCGGGCTTTCCGCCCGAATTCAATCTGATCGTCAAAGCCTGCATGATCATCATCATTCTCGTGCTGCAATCCGACCGCCTGGTCTTTGGCATCAAGAGACGGCTTCAGCTGAGGAAGCAGCCGCCAGCTGCGGCAACTCATCGGGATGGCAAGGCCACCACCGGGCAAGAGACTATGGGGCAGAGACCATGAATCCGCGTTACCGACCTTTGGCAGCCACCACCTTCATCTTCATCGTGGCCTATGCCGTCTGCGTCTTTCAATTTCCAGCCATGTGGTCGACCCGCGTCTTGGGCAATCTGCTGACCGACAATGCCTTTCTCGGCATCGCTGCCGTTGGCGCAACCTTTGTCATCATTTCCGGTGGAATCGATCTGTCTGTCGGTGCCGTCATTGGTCTGACAGGTGTGATCACAGCCATCCTGATCACCTGGATCGGCATGCATCCGCTTGCCGTCTTCGCCATCGTCCTTGCACTCGCAGCGGTTTTCGGCGCCACCATGGGCGTGGTCATCCACTTCCTGCGGGTTCCGCCCTTTATCGTGACACTAGCCGGCATGTTCCTGGCACGCGGCCTTGCATCCGTCCTCAGCCAGGATTCCATTCCGATCGATCATGACTTCTACCGCACGATTTCGGCCCTCTACATCAGATTGCCCGGTGGCGGTCGCCTGAGTGCGATCGGTCTCCTGATGGTTGCAACCTTCATCGTCTTCGGGCTTGTGGCGCACAAGACGCGGTTCGGTTCCTATGTCTATGCGATTGGTGGAAACGCCAATTCGGCTGCTCTTATGGGCGTGCCAACCGGACCGGTCACGATCGGTATCTATGCCTTGTCGTCTTTCCTCGGCGGCATGGCGGGTATCGTCTATTCCCTTTACACGTCCGCTGGCTATCCGCTTGCGGCAATCGGCATTGAACTTGACTCAATTGCGGCCGTGGTGATAGGCGGAACACTGTTGACAGGAGGCTATGGGTTTGTCTTCGGAACCCTGATTGGCGTTATGCTGCAAGGGCTTGTCCAGACCTATATTGTCTTCGACGGTACCCTGTCCAGCTGGTGGACGAAGATCGCGATAGGTTTCCTCTTGTTTATGTTCATCTTGCTGCAACGGCTTGTCTTCACGGCGCAGAATGGCTCGCGGCGAAGTTCGAAGGCCTCCATATGAGCGAACCAGGGAGCCTGCTTCGCTCCCTTTTCGGGCGATCGGCAGCGCGCAACTTCCACTCCCACGTGATAAACCAGATCGGCGTGGATGTGATTTCGGGGCGCTATCCGGTCGGGTCCACACTGCCCAATGATGCCGAACTCATGGCCGAGTTCGACGTGTCGCGCACCGTCTTGCGGGAGGCACTCAAGACGCTTGAGGCCAAGGGTCTTCTTGAAGCAAGGCCAAAAGTCGGAACAAAGGTCTCCAGGAGGAGCCGATGGGGTCTCTATGATCCCATGGTCCTGGGCTGGCATCTTGAAGCTGCTCCGGATCCAGACTTCATCAATGGTCTCTTCGAGGTGCGGTATTCCCTTGAACCGCAGGCGGCGGCGGAGATGGCCAGACGCCGGACAGCCGATCAAACCCGTCTGATGTATTATTGGATCAGGCAGATGGAAACGTCTCTTGATCAGCTGCAAAACTTTGCCCTGGCGGATTTCGAACTGCACCGCATCATTGTGGATGCCGCAAGAAACCCTTTCATCCGGGCCTTGAGCGGCGCCATCGAGCTTTCTCACGCGCTTGCCTACCGATCGCTAGGCGAGGCCGTCGACCCCGAAGCCCTTGTCAAGACTTTCGAGTGTCATCGGACCCTGGCAAGTGCCATTGAACAAGGCGATGAAGTTGCCGCTCGAGAGGCCATGAATGCTGCCATAGAGCACGACAGGGGGCGGTTGACGTGAGGGGTCGGAATTGACTTCTTGATTGGTCCATAACTGAACCTGGTGCCGCAAACAGAGCCGTTTTGTTTCATATCCGCTTCGGCCTGTGGTGGAAAAGGCTCCAGTTTGGCGTCCTGCCGCTTCGGGCGGCTGGCCTGCTGCATGGCTGTTCCGGACCATGAGCGCGGGATACCCGGCATGCAGCAGCGTGAGGTCGAGCAGGGCGCTTGCTTGCGAATCTGGACGGATAGCCGAGTCCGCCCGGAACCTGCCATCGGATCATTGCCATCGATGAAGCAGGTGCGACGCGGTTGGTCCCTTTGCAGGTTCCGGATCGCCGACATGAATCCGATGCACTATTTACGGTCACTTCAGTCGTGCACGGTTTGGTGGTCTTTATACGCAATATCAAGGACTATGAGGGTTAGTTGCAGCCTGGCGCGATGTATGGCCAAAGAACTCTTGTGGTTTTCCAACCTTGCGGCTGAACAGAGATCGGGGGACAATGGAGATCCGACATATGCCCAAAGGGTCAGACCTGCCTTCCTTGTGAGAGGCCAGTTGTTGCGTTGCCGGGTGATTGATCCGTTGAACGGAGCGGGCAATTTCGTGCGAGGAATTCGGCTATCGTGTCTCTCTGTTCGACCAATGGAAACGGATGACAAGTTATCGGCGCGTTCTAAGCCCGGAATGCAGACCAAATGTTCATTGCGATACTGAAACGCGGCGCGACCCTCAACGGCAGTCGGATTGCTGTTTCGCAGACCGAAATCGCCGATTCTGCCATCCTTGGCAAAGGCTTCAGTTTCAAGTCTGACCCTGAGCGGCATCACGCCGCCTTAAGGCGCCTGATGGACAAGAGGGGTCTGTCTCCATAGCTTCGTTGGTTGCAGAATTCCGGCGCTCGCCTCTTGCGCCGCCTGCCGAACGGACGCTTTCCGGGAGGACTGATGCAGCCTTGGGATGTGGCCGCCGGACTGATCTTGGTCAGCGATGCTGGCGGCTTGTTCTCCGGCGAGCTTGAGGGCGACGGATAGGAAAGGCGAAAAGCGATATTTGCGACAAACCGGTCCCTTGCTTCCATGTCCAGCGGGGGCACGGGGGTGGCTTCGGGTGATCACACGCTGTAAACCGGATTGCTCGGTGACGGCTCCCTTGCGGAGACAAAGTTCCATGTGCGCCTTCAGCTCGAATTTACGCAACATGCGCCTGCTGTGGTAAACGCCGTTCGTCTTTTCACGACCGGTTCAGGCTAACTCTGTCCCCGACGACCGATCTGACGCGCTACTTTTCCGGGGCTCCAAAAACAAACTCAACCGACGTCAGTGGCCAGCAGCCAGAGGTCCACTCGATCGTGCGGCCATTGCCGTCCTCGTTGCGGGCGTTCAGGTGGAACACCGGCGTTCCTGGCGTCAGTCGCAGGTTGTCTGCCTCGTCCGCCGACGAAAAGCCGCCGCTTATCCGTGTCTCGACCCTCCGGAAGGCTGCAATACCAGCGGCGCGGAAGACATCCGTCACCGACTGGCGTTCGGCGTAGAGTGCCTCGAAATCGGGAAAGCGATCGGCGGGAAAGTACTTGTCGTTCACATAGACCGGCTGCTCGCCGAGCAGTCGCAGACGCCGCAGGTGGATGATGTTTGCCCCTCCCGGGATGCGCAACCGTGCTGCCAGTTGGGTACTTGCCGGCTCGCGCCGGACAAAGCGTGTATCGGTGGTGATGGGTTCGCTGTGGGTCTCGATGTTTTCATGGAACGGATGGCCGTCGCGCACAGTGAAGATGGCCGGCGGGCTGCGCACGAAGATGCCAACACCCTTGCGTGCCGTGAGGTGCCCTTCGTTCTGCAAATGCTGCAGGGCCTGGCGAAGCGTTATGCGAGTGACACCGAGGCGTGCGGCCAGATGCGTTTCGCCCGGCAATTGGCTGCCTGATCTCAAGGTTCCGTTTTCGATAAGGCCGAGGATATGGTCGCGGATCTGCTGCCAGATCGGCATGTCGCTGCGTGGCCCAAAGACCAACCCCTCGAAGGTGGCGATCGGGATTTCAGGCGTTTGTAGCATGATGGTGTCCGGTTCAGGCAGCAGCCGAGGCGATCATGGGATCTGCCTCTATCAGATTCTGTGCCGAATAGACGAGCCGACCGTTGACAAAGGTTGCCATCACCCTCGGGTGCCGGATGTCCTTCGCATCGACAAGGATGACATCAGCGCGTTCTCCTTCCCCAAGCCGTCCCCGGTCGACAAGCCCGGCCGCCGCGGCGGCATTGGCGGACACGAGCTCCCAGATCTTGGCGAAGTTCGCATCCCCGGGGGATGCCAGCCGGAAGGCTGCATGAAGCGGAGAGGGATAGTGGTAATCGGAGGCGAGCACGCTGCAGAGCCCGTCCCGGACCGCTGTCGTTGCATCAAGCGCACCATTGTGGCTGCCACCGCGCACGACGTTGGGGGCACCGAGGATCACATGCTCGCCGAAAGCACGAGCTTCGGCAGCCGTCTCCAGCGTCAGCGGAAACTCCGAGGACACGGCCCCCAGAGCCCGAAAATGTCGGCGCTCGTCGGGTGAGGCCTCGTCGTGCGCAAGCAGCACGTTACCGTTTTCGCGCGCCGCCAGAGCGAGCTTTTCGACAGCTCCGGCCACATCCTTGCGGCGTGCCCAGACCTGATCGAGCAGCCCCATGTAATCGTCGCGCGACAGGCCGGAGCGCTCTGCCATCTGGCCGATCTTGCGGGCGATCGTGCCCTTTAGCACCGAACCCGTGGTGTGGTCGTTGAGCGCCACGACCGGCTTCGGATCAAGCGCCAGCCACTCGATCACCTGGCCGAGGGCGTCGAGCGCGAAGGTTTCCCAGCGCAGGTGCAGGCGGGTGTCGCAGGAAAGATGCGGGCGGGCGGCAAGAAGGGCCGTCACGAAATCTCCTGCCGCCTTGAGCGACCGCAGCCCCGGCTCCCAGGAGACGGTGACGCCATGAAAGGCAGTCGTGATGCCGTTCGCCACCAGCTGCCGGTCCGTGTCGCGCAGCGCCAGCCCGACGTCGAAGCGCACGCCAGGGCGGGGCATAATCTGCCGCTCGAAGCCGTCGCCGTGGATGTCGACGATGCCGGGCAGGACAAGTAGGTCCCTGGCATCGATCTCGCGTCCGCCGGACGCCTGTCCCGACACCTTGCCTTCCTGAATGAAAATGTCGGCGCGGTTGAGCCCTTCGGCGCCGAGAACGGCGCCGTTGCGGATGATCCAGTTCATGCTCGTCTCCCGTTTCCGTTTTTCGGTCTCGGGCCCGCGAACTGTCACGTGCCCGTCACGTGTCGCCGCTAGGGATAGTCGCGGAAGATGTTCCTGTCTATACAGCAAAGGAAAATTTCATGATCCGCTCCCTTCTCGCAGCCTGCGCATTCTCCCTCCTTTCCATCGCCCCGGCAGCAGCCGATAGCGTCAAGTTCGCCGTCACCGACATTGAAGGCCTGGAAGCGCTCCAGCAGGAGTTCGGCGGGTTCGAAAAGGCGCTCGAAGCAGCGACCGGCCTCGAAGTCGAGCTCTTCCCGGTCAGCTCGCGCACCTCGGCGGTCGAGGCTCTGAATTCCGGACAGGTCGACCTCGTGCTGACGGGTCCTGCAGAATACGTCGTCATGAAGGAACTCGCCCAGCCAAAGATCGTCGTTGCCTGGCAGCGCCCGGACTATTTCGCCCAGATCGCGGTTCTCGCCAACGGCCCGATCCGTTCGCTCGAAGACCTGAAGGGCAAGAAGGTTTCCTTCGGCTCGGTCGGCTCCACCTCGCAGCATCTCGGCCCGGCCCAGGCCCTTACCGATTTCGGGATCAGATATAATCAGGACTATGAGCCGGTCATTCTCGCCCGCAACGTCGCGGCCGAAGCGCTGATCCGCGGTGACATCGCGGCCATCGGCCTCAATTTCGGCCACCTGAATTCCATCCGCGAGGCCTTCCCGGACGTCGCCTTCGCCGTTCTCGCCCGTGGTCGCGACCTGCCGAACGACATTCTCGTCGCCCGCAAGAATCTCTCCGAAGAGATAGTAGCCAAGGTCCGCACCGCTTTTGCCGAAAAGGGCAGCGACCTGATGGCCGCCGTTCTCCAGGGCGAGGACAACCAGAAATTCAAGGGTGGCTTCTTCCTGACCGAGGTCAAGGACAGCGACTACGACTATGTCCGCTCGATGTACCGCACGATCGGTGTCGACACTTTCAACGACTTCGTCAACTAAGCTGATCACATCCGATCCCGCCAATGGGTCGGCGCCACCAGCGCCGGCCTCTCGCTACATCTGCAGAAAGAAGACCAAGATGGACGTCATCAGCACGCAGCGCCTGAAGAAGGGTTATCCCAATGGCAAACCGGTGTTTTCCGGGGTCGATATCCGCATTCGCGGTGGCGAGCGTGTCGCGCTGGTTGGTGCCAACGGGGTCGGCAAGTCGACACTGCTCAAATGCCTGATCGGCCATACGCCGTTCTGCGACGGCGAGATCTCGACGCTTGGCGAAGCCTTTTGCCGCGCACCGAACGGGACGCAGCTGAAGCGGATGCGCCAGCAGATAGGCTTCGTCTTCCAAAATCACGGCCTCGTGCGTCGGCAGTCGGTGCTGACAAATGTCGTGCACGGCAAGCTTGGCCTGCCGGGCAGTTGGCGCGCCTGGCATCAGGCGATCGCAAAGCGCGAAGCCCGCGAGGAGGCCATGGACGCGCTGGAACAGGTGAAGCTGTGTCACAAGGCAATGTCGCGCGCCGACGAACTCTCTGGCGGCCAGGCGCAGCGCGTCGCCATCGCACGCGCGCTGGTGCGCAAGCCCAAGCTGATGATCGCCGACGAACCGGCTGCCAGCCTCGATCCCACCGCCGGCCGCGACGTCATGGCACTGTTCTCGGACCTCGTCCGTGAAAAGGGCATTACACTCGTCTACACCACCCACGACATGGATCACGCGTTGAGCTTTGCCGACCGGATCGTCGCGCTGAAGGCAGGCAGCGTGCATTTCGACCTGCCGGTCGCCGACGTCGACCGCGAACGCCTGGACGGTGTCTTCCATGCGTGATGCTGTGCCCGACCGCTTCTTCCGTGCCTCGCCCTTTTCCTTTGCCGTTCTGGTCGCTCTTGGTGCGCTCTTGATTGTCTCGGCCACACAGGTCGCGCCGACACCGAACCAGTTGATCAACGGCGCTCCGAGAATGGTAAACCTGATCGAGCGCATGCTGCCGCCGAGCCTGGAACCCGGTTTCCTGATGCGCGTCACCTGGCGCACCATCGAGACGCTGCAGATCGCATTTGTCGGCACCGTCATCGGTGTTATGCTGAGTTTACCCATCGCTTGGCTTGCCTCGCGCACACTCTCGCCGATCGGTCCCTTCCGACACGTCTTCAAGGTGATGATCTCCCTGTTCCGCACCGTGCCTGACATGGTCTGGGCCCTGCTCTTCGTCGCCTCAATCGGGCTTGGTGCCGTCGCCGGCACCATGACCATCATCATCGACACGATCGGCTTTTGCGGTCGCTTCTTCGCCGAAGCGATCGAGGATGCGGAGAAGGAGCCACAGGAGGCTCTGTTTTCGGCTGGAGCCGGACGCTTTTCCGTACTCTCCGGCGCCGTCCTGCCCGATATCATGCCGTCGTTGATCAACACTTCGCAGTTCGCGTTGGAAAAGGCTGTCCGCTCGTCGGTCGTGCTCGGCCTCGTCGGCGCCGGCGGCATCGGCCAGGAGCTGAAAGTCGCCTTCGACCTTTTCCAATATCGCAATGCCTCGACCATCATCCTGGTGATCTTCGCGATAGTGCTTGTGATGGAACTCGCGACCGACCGTCTGCGGCAGAAGGCGCAGTAAAAAGCCGGCGGGAGCTCCGACCGGACTGCCGCCACATAACCCCACCGATCTCTAAAGATGGCACCTTCGGTTTCGGTGTCTGAGCTGGCGAAGGCGGACAGTCTTCGGCTTAGCATTGAGCAGTCATCGCTTCCAGGACGCGCCAATTGACCTGGCCTTGAGCGAAAGCAGACGATCATGTCGCACGGAAACGAGGTGCGCGGAGGGATTCACGGTGACGCCGAACACTGTCGATCCAAGCCATCAATTGCTTCTCGCGGTATCGATGATCAGGTCGACAATGCGGGAGGTCTGCTGGTAGAGCGCCAGCTCGCCGGCTTTCGCGAGAGGTTGGACACGGATACGAGGATTTCTTCTCTCTATTCGCCGGAAGCTCATCTCGTCGAAGACACCGTCCTGTTCCGGCGCGACCCATGTCAACGGAACCGACAAGGTGTCGATCACAGGATCGATGTCGGACCGGGCGAGGACAAGCTCCCGGACAAAGGTCTGATGTCCCTGGGCAAGCAGATGCGAACAGGCGTTTCGAATGAAGGGCGCAAGATTGGGATCGGTACAGGTGGAGTAATCGAGGGGCCGGGTACGGTAGGCGCGCTCGATATACCAGTCGACGCCATAGGTCAGGATCATGCGATGCGCCTGCTTGGCCATCAGGTCAACGAGCCATGGTAACATGCCGACGAGCCGCATCATCGCCTGTTGTATCGGCTGCAATCGCCGGATACCGCTGCGGTCAAGCACGCCCGTATAGCCAATGGCGATAAGGGCCTGGAAGCGGTCGGGCCGCAGGCTTGCTTCAGCAAGCAGCGGCAAGACGCCATTGCTGAGCCCGATCGCAATGCAGGGTGCCTTGACCACATGGTCGAGAAAGCCACGAAGCGCCGTGAGATTGTCTTCCAGTGGCGATAGGTTGGAATGCTGGCTGGAATTGCCGAAGCCCGGTCGTGAAAGGGCCAGAAGCTTGATGCCGGCATCGCGCAATTGGCCTTCGCTGTCGGGTGGTAGCAGATAGCACATTGGCAGGCCGCGACAGAGCACGACGGGTCGACCATTCGGGTCACCGAGCCAGGTCCAGGCGATGGAGCGCCCGTCAGGCAGGCTCAGCATCTCTTCGCGGCCAAGCGGGTCCCGCCATGTATCGGTCTTGCCCTGGCGGTCCTGAATGGCCCGCCCGGCGGTCATCGCGAGAAGCCGCATGAGCTCGACCTGGGAGGGTGCCTCAGTCTTTGCCATGATGCTCTTGAGCTGGGTGCGCACCGTCAGCAATGAAACATTGCGAGCGGCGGCAGTGGCGGCAACGTCACGGACACGGAAGAAAATACGCGCGATTTCCACTTCGGCGGCCGAGAGCCCGAAGGCTTGCGCGAGCATTTCTGAAGCGCGATCGGTCCACTCGATTTCCAGGGACCGGATGACGACGAAGGCGGCTCCGTCGTTCTTCGGGGCAAGAAGCCACGCCTCGGCGAAAATGGGGTCACCGTCATCCAGCGGAGACATCCGCAGGATGGCCTGGGAGCGGTTGGCGCGCTTGTTGGCCGCACGCATCATGGTTCGGAAGGTGTCCAGCGACCGAGCGTCTATTCTGTCCAGATCAAGGAAACTCCCCTGTCGTGCCCCGAGAATGGATGCCCCTTCGGTGTTGGTGACGACGACGCGTCCTTCGGGAGACAGAACGAGTGCCGGGCCGGGCACATCCTGCACGGCACGCGCCAAGGGGTCGTTCTCGGCAGGAATGTCGAGACCGTCGAGCGTTTTGCGTGCAAGCGCAAGCTGTGCCAGAAGCGCGCTCGACAATTGCTTTGATGCTTTCTCGTCATCCGGAATGCGACCGAGTTTCGCCTGCCAACTCTCGATCATGGCATCGAATGCTTCCTGGTCGACAATGGCGCGATAGGTGTTCGAAATGATATCGAGGTCCACGTCCGGGTCGATCACCCCGGAATTATCCGGCGCCATCGGGTCATTGTTGGCTGCCTTCAGAGGATGCTTCGAACTCCCCTCATCTCTGTCCATCGCCCATCTCCGCCAGAACCCTTGATCGGGATGATACGCCAAATGGTGTATGCGCCCAATAACGGACATCACTAAAAGAGAAAGGAGAAGAGCCAGAGGGGGATGCCGTCATGCCATTGCTATCCATTCGGTCGCAGGATTTCGACCGGGCAAGCCGCGTCGATGCGTTTCGTGATGTGGTCGCTAACATGACCAGGGTCGATTTCATCCCCGACGACCAGGAGCAATTTATCTCGGAGACATCGATCGCCGTCCTGCCCGGTGTGATCATCGGACATGGTCGGCATTCGGCATCGACCGCAATCCGGACACGAAACCATGCCGCCGAATGCAGCGACGATGTCATGTTCCACATTCCGCTTTCTGGCGGTGGCACGATCTCGCAGACCGGTGGCGAGCAGCAGGTCTTGCGTCCGGGATGTGTCTATGCCGATCCGGGCGATGTGCCGGGAACCGTGCGATTTGGTGGTCATCACATGGAAGGCATTTACGTCTCCATTCCACGGGCACATTTCACCAAAGCCGCCGCGGGTCTTGACGCCGTGCTCAGGCGCGCAGCACCGCTCACGCCGCAATGGCGGCTCTTTCTGAGCTACGTCCGCAATTTGCACACCGAACTGCCTCTACTTGCACCCGAGGAGGCGGCGCAATGCGTGGCGCATGTGCAGGATCTCGCCTTGATGGCGCTCGGGGCCACGCGGGAGGCCAGCGAGATTGCCGCCGGTCGCGGGGTGCGCGCCGCACGATTGAAGGAAGTCAAAAGGGAGATCGAACAGAACCTCCTCTCGTCCGGATTGAGCGCCGACAGCGTCGCGAGCCGGCTCGGACTTTCTTCGCGCTATATCCGCGTCCTCTTCGAGCGCGAGGGGACATCATTCCGCGACTATGTGGCGAGCCGGCGTCTCGCGCGTGCCTTTCGCATGCTGAGCGATCCGGCCTTGCAACATCTCAACATCGCCCAGATTGCCATGGAGGCGGGGTTCGGGGATCTGTCCTGGTTCAACACCCGCTTCAAGCAGACCTACGGCATGACACCAAGGGATGTGCGGGCTGGTTTCGCATAACGGCGCGACACTGTCGGGCGAAACAGCCCCTTACCTTCCGTATGCCCTTGTGCCATTGCCCCCGCAAATGGGTGCCACCAGGCCCAAGACCAGAGCTTCATCGAAACCTACTGTCGATTCTGGCAGGCATTCCCTTGCCAGGACATGCCCCATCGTGACCTTTTGAGGATCCAGTTTCATGTGGAATTTCAATTTATCCCGAGCTCTGGCGCTCATGGCGCGGACGGCTCCCTTTCTTCTCTTCCGGATGGCCGTCTATTTTGCCATGGCTTGCGCCTATCTGATCGCGACAGGAACAGGGGCCGCGATCGGTTATGGCGTCGGCCAGTTCGGAGATTCGGATTTCCTGGGATCCAGCACGGCACTTGGAGGGCTGATTGGCTTTGGTCTCGTGGCGGCGATCCTCTATCTTCTGCGGGAATATCTGCTCTATCTTGTCAAGGCGGGGCATATCGCCGTGCTCGTCGAACTGATGGACGGTCGAGCGCTGCCTGCGGGCGAAGGACAGGTCACCTATGGCAGCCGCATGGTCCGCGAACGCTTCACAGAGGCCAGCGTGCTTTTCGGCATCGACCAGCTCGTCAAGGGGGTGATCGCCGCCATTGCAGGGCTGATCGAGGGGATTGCGTCGCTCCTGCCCATTCCCGGTCTCGAGACGGCAGCCCGTTTCTTCAGAAGTTTCCTGAAGATCGCTGTCGGCTTCACCGATGAGGTCATCCTTGCCCATGCCCTGCGAACCCGTGCGGCCAATCCCTGGGCTTCGGCGGAAGAGGCTCTCGTTCTTTATGGCCAGAACTACAAGACCATGTTGCGCAACGCGGCCTGGCTCACGGTGATCATCTACGGCCTTTCCTTCGTCGTCTTCCTGCTGGCGCTCGCGCCTGCAGCCGCCCTAGTCCATCTGATGCCTGGCGCACTTGGCGCGGGCGGCTTCGTCTTTGCCCTGCTGTTCGCCTGGGCCTTCAAGTCAGCCCTGCTCGAACCGCTCGCCATCACCTGCATGCTGCAGGTCTTCTTCAGGACGACGGAAGGACAGGCGCCGGATCCGCAATGGCGAGCGCGCCTGCAGGACCTGTCGGGAAAATTCAGAGACATCGGCAGCAAGGCTGCAAACTGGGCATCGGGTGGGCAGACACCGGTCCGGCCCTTCGTGGCATCGGCTTGAAAGGAGCGAATTCATGAAAAACGCTTTGCTGAAATCTGGTATTCTTCTCGCAGGGCTCTTGCTTCTTCAGATCCCGACCGGGCAGGCCGAGGAAGCGCCACGCACGATCATCGTCATGGATGGATCAGGCTCCATGTGGGGGCAGATCGACGGTCGGCCGAAACTCGAAATCGCCCGCGAGGCGGTGGCAGAGGTTGTCACCCATCTGCCGGTGGAGCAGGAACTCGGGCTGATCGCCTATGGTCACCGCTCCAAGGGCAATTGTGGCGATATCGAGCTTCTGGTGCCGCCGGGGAAAAACACCGGACAAACGGTCGTCGGCGCGGTCAACGCCATGCGCTTTCTCGGCAAAACCCCTCTCTCGGCTGCCGTGCGGCAGGCCGCTGAGGCTCTGCGCTATGGTGAGGAAAGTGCAACCGTCGTGCTTGTGACTGACGGACTGGAGACCTGCGAGGCGGACCCTTGTGCGCTGGCTTCGGAACTGGAGGCGGCAGGTGTCAATTTCACCGCCCATGTGGTCGGTTTCGGGCTGTCAAAGGAAGAAGGCGCCCAGGTGGCTTGCCTCGCCGAAAACACGGGAGGGCGATACATTGAAGCGGCAAATGCCGGCGCGCTCAGCGACGCACTGAGTGAAACGATTACCATGGCACCGCCGCGAGACACGACACATTTCCCAGGCCGCCCGCTGATGCCCAGAATCCAGCTTCAGCCGACAGGGCGGTCGATTGGGCCTGAAGTTGCATTCCCGCAGCAACCCGATTTCCCCCGCGACGGTACAGCCCAAGACTGCCGGTCCTTGGCCGAAGCTGATGCGGCAACTGCAGCCTGGATGTTCGAGCCCCCCGGAAGTTATTTCGTCGAGGAACCCCGATGCCGTCTTTTCAGCTATTCGACGGAATTGGATTGGGCAAAATTGCCGCCTGAAGACGGCTGGGTTTCCGGTTTCAAGACGGATGCAATCCTTTTTGTGCGTCCTCTAGAGGAGGCGGCAATTGAGCCCGGCAAGGCCGGTATGGTGAACCGGGGACCGTATGCGGTCGGCGTTGCACAGATTGAGCTCGGTGTACTTGCGGAGGGAAGCGAGACGGGCGGCGCAGCGCTGGCCTTGAGGCTCTACCCGATCGGGAACGTCAGTCCGGGCGCTGCTATCACCTATAGCACGGTTGAAGGAACCGAAGGCGCCAAGGACGCTGCAATCGAGCTTGCGGCGCCCGGTTCCTATCTTCTCAGACTGGAAACCTGGGGCGGTGACAAGCTCGACGAAATGGAAATCCTTGTCGAGACGGACCCTGCCGTAACGCTCAAGTCTCCATCTGTCGTCGCGCCGGGCGCCCCGATCGTGATTGAAACCAGCGGCAGTCAGTTGCGCAGCGACGGGATCGAGATCTGGCAAGGCGAAAACCAGATCGACTGGGGCCGAACACTCAGCGAACTTGCTGCCGGCCAGCCTCTGACTGCACCTGGCGAACCAGGCACTTACGATCTCGTCTACAAAGGTTACGATGCGTCTGGTGAGAGGAGGGAGAAGGCGCGCATCTCCCTCGATGTCGGGACGCCAGATGCGACGCGACCGACACGTAATCTGCCGCAGAAAAAGGCTGATGCCGGCCCCGGCGCAGCCACCACTGTGAGCGAGGATGTTGCCTATTCTTGCGACGGGCCCGCGCCTTGCTCCATCACCGATGCTGGGAGTGGTCTTTCCTTCATGCTGCCCGCAGGCTGGTGGACGGATCACCCCACGACCGAGGGATACACGAGCGGTGCTCAGGCGGCAGGCGATGTTTTTCCCCCGCGGGTCAATTTCTTCCGCAAGGATACAGACGACGCGCTGGTCCTTGGCCCACGCCAATGGGTTGCGATTAATGGCCCATGTGAAGAGGTGGGCGCGCTCGGTCAGTTCTGCATGTTTGAGAGCGCGCATCCCCAGGTTCTGGCCGCCTATCAGCTTGTCAAGGCAACCTTGAAATGGGATCCGCCGCAGGATCAGGCCTCCCTCAACCGCGACTGCACTGACGATGACGGACATGGTCCTGACGCCTGCGAAAACGGCGCGGAGGCCGGCGGCAAAGCATTTTCGGAATACCCCCATCGATGCCTTCCGGGTGACCGGACGGTTTCAAACTGCGACATGCGCGATGGGGCGACCAATCTCTTCTTTCATCTTCCGGAAAACTGGGTGGCTGAGGTGGAGGCCTCGTCCCCATTTCCGCGTGCGGAATTTGCTGAGCAGGCAGGTTCAGCTCATTCGATCTGGCTCAATCCGAAGGACTGGCCGCTTGGCGATCGTGGCTGTTTCCTGACACGGGTCGGACAATTGTGCTTGGATCCGGACAGTGCAGACGAAGCGCTTGATGCGGTGCGACAGACGGGGGTGCGGACGAAAACTTGGACCACCAAGGAGGTAGTTCATGTATTCCTACGCAGACAGACTTCGAGCGGTTGAACTCTATATCCGGCTTGGCAAGCGGCTGAACGCGACCATTCGCCAGCTGGGTTATCCCACAAAGAATGCGCTGAGGGGATGGTACCGTGAGTATCAGCATAACCTCGACCTGCGCCCTCAGCCGGTGGCGCGGGCGCCAAAATACACCGAGGCCCAAAAACAGGCCGCCCTTGAGCACTTTCGCACCCATGATCGTTGCATCGCAGCGACGATGAGGGCACTTGGCTATCCCGGTCGAGGGACACTGACCGCATGGGTCCGTGAGGCGTTTCCGGAGGCGCGAACATCGATGGTCGGTCGATCGTGGCATCCTGGCCATTGCGAGGAGGTCCGGCAAGCAGGCGTCATCGGACTATGCAGTGGAGATGAAACTGCTCAACAGGTTGCGGACCGGCTGGGCGTCTCAAGGCCGACATTGTACAGCTGGAAAGATCAGCTACTCGGTCACGAGGCTCCCTCATCCATGAAACGCCGCAAAGCCAACCCCAAGGTGCCTGAACGTGAAGAGCTTGAGCGACAGCTTGAAGCCCTCCAGCGTGATGTCCGCCAGTTGCAACTCGAGCATGATCTCCTGAAGAAGGCTACCGAACTCCTAAAAAAAGACCTGGGCGTCGATCTGCAAATCCTGAGTAATCGGGAGAAGACACAGCTGATTGACGCCCTGAAGGAAGCCTATCGCTTGCCAGAGCTGCTCGCCCAGCTTCGAATTGCGCGCAGTTCGTACTTCTACCATCGCTCCCGCCTATGTCTGGCAGACAAGTATGCCGCCATCCGGCACAGCCTTGCGGAAATCTTCGAAGCAAACCGTCGCTGCTACGGCTATCGCCGATTGCAGGCGTCGCTTGCCAGGCAAAGCGTGACAATCTCGGAGAAGGTTGTGCAGCGTTTGATGAAGCAGGAGCAGTTGGTTGTCGCAAGGCCCCGTCGACGGCGTTTTGGATCTTATCTGGGAGAAATCAGCCCGGCGCCCGAGAACCTGATCAATCGCGACTTCCATGCAAAAGCACCGAACGTAAAATGGCTGACGGATATCACCGAGTTCCAGATCCCAGCTGGGAAGGTGTACCTCTCGCCCATCATCGACTGCTTCGACGGCATGGTCATCAGTTGGTCGATTGGAACGCAACCTGATGCGGGTCTCGTCAATACCATGCTGGATGCCGCCATTGAGACCGTAACCAACAGGGAGGAACGGCCAATCGTTCATTCCGATCGCGGCGCTCATTATCGCTGGCCTGGCTGGCTCAACAGGATCAGCAATGCGCAGCTGGTTCGTTCGATGTCCCGAAAGGGCTGCTCGCAAGACAACGCTGCGTGCGAAGGCTTCTTCGGCCGGTTGAAAACCGAACTCTTCTATCCAGGAGACTGGAAGGCCATCACGATCGAACAGTTCGTCACCGAAGTGGATGCCTACATTCGATGGTATAACGAAAAGCGCATCAAGATATCCCTGGGATCGCTCAGCCCAGTCGAATATCGAAAGAGCCTCGGTCTGATTTTTTGAAACAGTCCAAGTTTTTGTCCGCACCCCCGACCCTGCAGTTCACACTGACGACAGGTGAGGTTCTGCGTCGCTGCGGCGACGAGGATTGCACCTTTGCTCACCCCAATCCCGCACTCTCCGGAAAGCTGCCGGCCCTCTGGTCGGTCGAGGTCGGGCGCAGGCTCCCAGACGGGCGTATCTCAACCTGGTTCTGGGATCGCGATCCCGCCGGCAATTTCAAGCTCATCGGTCTCAATCAGCCAGGTGGAGACAATTGCCTCGAAGTCGAGAAGGCGCAGATGCTCTGCGAGTTCACGCCGTATATCTCCACCGATGAGATGGAACTGATCAGGTCGACATTGCAGCTTGTCGGTTCGCCAACACCGCCTGCAAGCACGACAAAAGCACTCAGCGCCGCAGAGGCAAGAGCCCTGCTTGACAAGCTGGTGCCAAATCGCATTCCCGCCCCTGAGCAGCAATGACAAGGAAACCGACCATGAAAAACTCCCTTTTCCTGATTGCAGCTGCTGTTGGTTCCACATTTGGAATGTCATCGGCGCAAGCTGAACAGAAGGTCCTCGTCGCCGAGTGTCATGGCAAGGGCGCGCGCTTCTTTCTCTCGGAGGTGACGCAACAGGAGGCCAATGTCCTGATGGGAACCGACGGGCCGATGCCTGACAATGCCATCATCGTCATTGCGGCCGGGAAGGAGCCCTTCTGGTCCACCAGGAGCCGCAAGCAGATCGATCAAGACTGCGGTGGTGAGGGACAAGACGAGATCGAGCTCTTTGCCGGCACCCAACCACGCGATGGCGTTTGGCGAACAGACATTTCCACCCGGGCAGAAGATTGCCCGACCGCAATTCGCCAGGGCCTGGCGGGCAATCTACCGGGCCCGGAATCCGACTCGCGCAGCATGAAGTGGCCCCGTCCCTTCGATCCGAACAATCTGCCTCGCGACTACAATCCAGGTCATACATGGAAGCCCGCTGGTGAAAACCGCTGGACAACGTCGTTGCTGGATGCAGCCGGGCTCCCCAGCTTCGAGGGGCGACAGTTTGCCAGAAGCACGATGGTCATGACACTTAAATCCGAAACAGAAATCACCATGTCCCATACCATGCAGATCAATCTGCCGGGAATCGCGCAGCAGGCCCTGGGCGGTGGCGGCAATTGCCGGATCATCACTGACAGCGTGTCTGTCTGGCAGTCCGATTAGTCTGAGGCGCAAAAGGCTGGCCTTTTGAATGTGGTGCCAGTGTCGTCGCAGACGGGGTGATCCGCTGGCCCTCAGACTTCCCTGTCGACTGCATCCGCTTTGGCTGTTTGCCGCAGGTTCATGTCTGAGATCTCGATCTTGCTTGTCAGCGCTCAGATCCCGTCACCCACGGATTTACGGTTTCCACGCGCGTCGCCTCGCATTAAGCGGTATTGCGTGTTGACAGCTTTCCACCACGCGGCGCAGCGATGGCGGCTCCCTGGGCGTCGAACTGGCGGAACGGCCTGCCGACTGGCTGGCGATGGGATGCGATGATCGCAGAGTACTGCGATGCCATGCCGTTATCTGTCCGATGAGCCGGTCGGGCAATGTTTGCGAGAATGCCACGATGGACGCTTCTTCTCGTTGCTCAAGGCGGAACGGACGGCCCGCAAGCTCTCCAGAACCAGAGGCGAGGCTGAAGGCAGACATGGTCGACAATATCGAGCGTTTCTACGATCCAAAGCCTCGGCAATCGACTTTGGCCTATCTCAGCCCGACGGAACTTGAAAACAAGGTCGCACTGGCCTGGCTCGGTGTCCGAAAAACCGGTAGCGGACACTTGACATTGGAGCCCGTATTGCGGGCTGGGGTGGAGAGAGATCGACGTTTTCTGGGGTGCAGTCAACAGATTGATGTCGCGCTTCAAACCGGAGGAATGCGAAAACGAGCCCAAGGCTGGTGCATGTGAGCTGGATGGCACGGGGTCTGTCCGAAATGGGCTGACCTTGGAAGAGCGACCATACGTGGTCGAAATGCAAATGCGATCGCCAGATGAAGAACTGGATGCCGTGTCGATGTGGAAACAGGCAGGGCATCGGCCCGGCTCGATGTCTCGAGCTGCCATAAATCAGAATATTACAGAATATGACACATGGTGCGCTTGTTGCGGGCTGACCGCCACGCCAAAACACGTAGCTTGCCTCCTCACACGCGGCTTGGGAGAGCCCGCGATCTGAAAGGGAGGAAACAACATGTCGGGCCTGACAATCCGCAACGCCATGGTCTGGGACGGCGTTTCAGACAACAATTATCCAGCCACGGTCGTCATCGACGGCAACATGATCACGAAGGTCATCAAGCGCGGGGAGCCCGAGGGCGAGACGCCTCCGGAGACCATTGATGCCGGAGGCAACAGCCTGATGCCGGGCATGGTCGAGGGTCACTGCCACCCGAGCTTTGTCGGCATCAATGAGCCAGCCGAACTGGGGCGGATCTCCCCGGAACGTCACACATTGCTGACGGCCAAGAACGTCAAGCTGCTGCTCAGCCACGGCTTTACCTCGATCTTCGAAGCGGCTTCTGCGAAGCCGACGATCGGCGTGGTCATACGCGATGCGATCAATGAAGGTCTTCTCGACGGTCCGCGCATGATGGCGGGCAGTCCCGAGGTGACGACCACGGCGGGCCTTGGCGACGAGCGCATGCGCTGGATGCATCAGGAAAGCTTCGGGATGATCGCCGATGGTCCGGACGAATTCCGCCGCGTGGCGAGGGAGTGCTGCCGCGACGGCGCCGACGTCCTGAAGATGAACATTTCCGGCGACGAATTCGTCTCCTTCGCCAAGGCCGAGATCACGCCGACCGAGCAGGAAGAGATCGACGCTTTCGTCAAGGTCGCTCACGCCTTCGGCAAGACGGTTGCCGCACATGCCCGCAGTCCGGAATCGGTCAAGCGCGCCGTCCGCGGCGGTGTCGACTGCATCTATCATTGCGACTTCGCCGATGAGGAAGCGCTCGACATGCTCGAAGAGGCGAAGCATCGTATCTGGGTCGGTCCGGCCTTCGGCCTTGTTCACAATTCGACAAAGGAAGGCGAGCCCGCCGGCATCACGAAGGAATTGGCGCAGGAACTCGGCCTTTTCCGCAAGTTCGAACATACCTGCGCGGCCTATCACGAAATCCGCAAGCGCGGCATCCGCGTTGTCGTCGGTGGCGACTATGGCTTCGCCGTCACGCCTATGGGTCAGAATGCCCGCGATATCGAGCATTTCGTCCGGTATTTTGGCTACTCGCCGGTGGAGGCGCTGCGCTGCGCGACGTCGGTCGGCCAGTCGCTGATGCGTCGCAGCCACGATCTTGGTCAGGTCAGGGAAGGCTATCTCGCCGACCTTCTGATCGTGCGCGGTGATGTGACCAGGGACGTCGGCCTTCTTCAGCATCAGGACAACCTCCTGATGATCATGAAGGACGGGAAAATGTTCAAGGATCCGCGCCACGGCTTCCATGATCTCGGTCTGATCCGCGCTGCGGAATGACCGGTCGGGCGTGCATCGAACGCAAGCCCCTGAAAATTCATATGAAATCCAATACGCCATCTGGAGGCAAATCATGCGTATTCTAAAGAATGCGGCGACAGCCGTGACCCTCGGCCTGTTCGCAGCCACTCCCTACGCCCAGGCGCAAGACGGCTATCAGGGTGTGCCGAGAACATTCCTCTGGAACCCGGGCTCGGTCGCAATCTACGATGCGGCGGAGCACAAGAAGGATGGTCCCTACACGATCGGCTTTTCCAATGCCTCCATCTCCAACCCGTGGCGCGTCGCCATGCTTCACGGCATCGAGGCAGCCGCCGAGCGCCACAAGGACAAACTCGCACGCTTCATCGTCACCGATGCCAGCGACGACCCGTCAACGCAGGCCGCCGACATCCAGGACCTGATCGCGCAGGGCGTCGACATCCTGCTCGTCAGCCCCGTGACCGCGGAAGCGCTCGACCCGGTGATCCGGCGCGCCACCCGCCAGGGCGTGCCCGTTGTGCTCGTCGATCGTGCGGTTACGGACCCCGAGAACTTCATCACTTTCGTCACGGCGTCCGATCAGGCGCTTGGCCGTATCTCCGCACAATGGCTCGCCGAAAAGCTGAACTTCGAGGGAGATGTCGTTATGCTTGGCGGTTTGGCCGGAGCCTCCCCCGCAGAGGCACGCATTCAGGCGGCGCTTGAAGTCTTCAACCAGTATCCGGGCATCAACGTGCTCGACACGCAATACACGTCATGGTCGCCCGCAAATGGCAAGACGATCATGCAGGCGCTCATCCAGCGTTTCGGTGACGGGATCGACGGCGTCTGGTCTGACTCCGGTCTTCAGGGTTCGGGCTCGATCGAGGCCTTCCTTGCTGCGGGATATGCCGCCGGCAGCATTCCACCCCACACCGGAGGCGACTTCAACGCCATGTACCAGCTTTCCGTTCAACATGACGTGCCCATGATCGGGATCGACTATCCGCCGGCCATGGGTGCGGTCGCCTTCGATACGCTCTTCGATGTCCTTGATGGAAAGGGTATTCCGCGTCGCATAGAGGTCAACCAGCAGGTTGTCGTCAGCCGCGGACACGAGACACCATCGGTCTCCGCCGACGTCTTCGTTGACGAATACGCCCTGATGGACATGCCCGGGTCGGTCATCATGTCTTCGGGCGTGGGTGCCGACTACAACCCGGAGACCTTCACGGCGGATTATCCGCGCTGAGCCCCCAGGGATTGCAGCACGACGGGTCGCCCCCGCAGGCAGCCCGTCGCCAGGAAAACCAAAAGGGGGATGACCATGGCTGAGGCACTTCTCGCCGCGCGCAGCCTGTCGAAGAATTTCGGTCCGAACGCAGTTCTCAAAGGGTTGGAATTCGAAGTCCATGAAGGGTCTTGTGTCGCGCTCTGCGGAGAGAACGGCGCCGGCAAATCCACACTGATCAAGCTGTTGACCGGGCTTTACGAGCCGAGCGAGGGTCACGTGGAATATCTCGGTCAGAAGCGCGTGTGGTCTGGTCCCCGCGAAAGCCTTGAAGCCGGGATTGCGGTCGTCCATCAGGAATTCTCCACGATCGGCGCGCTTTCGATAGCCGAAAACGTGCTGCTTGGCGCAGAACCGAAAACGAGTCTTGGCTTGATCGATCGGCAGAGGCTCAACGGGCACACCCAGGCACTGCTCGATGGGCTCGGCATTTCTCTCGACCCGAGAACGCTGGTCGATCAACTGTCTGTTGCAGACAAGCAGATGGTCGAAATCGCAAAGGCGCTGCGCTCGGAAGCCAGAGTGCTGATCCTCGACGAGCCGACAGCCGTGCTCAGCCAGAACGAGACGCGGCACCTCTTCCGATTGATCGAAGGCCTGAAGCGCAAGGGCCTCGGGCTGGTCTATGTTTCTCACCGGCTCGACGAGATCTTCGAAATCTGCACCGACATCACCGTCATCAAGGATGGCGCCGTGACGACCCGCGGTCCCGTCTCGGACTATACCCATGGCAGCGTGGTCAAGGCCATGGTCGGACGTGAGCTTGGTGACATGTTCCCGCCGAAGAACCGGGCCATGTCAGCAGCCGCTCGCGTGCTCCTCGTTCGCGACTTCGTGGTGGCGCCTGCAAGCCCTCCGGTCAGTTTTCATGTCGATGCGGGCGAGATCCTCGGTCTGGCGGGTCTGGTCGGATCGGGTCGCACCGAACTCGCCCGCGCGATCTATGGCGCCGACCAGGGAACCGGCACGGTCGAACTCATGGGCGAGCCGCTGGAGAACCGGTCACCCGCCGGTTCCATCGAAGCCGGGCTCCTGATGCTGACCGAGAGCCGCAAGGACGACGGCCTGTTTCTTGAAAGCTCCGTTGCACGGAACTTTACGGCCACCACTCCAGGGCTTGGAGCGCATCATGCCAACATTCCGCCCGGCTTCGAGGAGCGCCGTGCGCTTGCGATGAAGGATCGGTTCGGCGTCGTCGTCGATCATGTCGGGCTACCGATCAGCGCATTGTCAGGCGGCAATCAGCAAAAGGTGCTGATTGCGCGGCTTCTGGAAAACCGCCCCAAGCTTCTGATCCTCGACGAGCCGACGCGCGGCGTCGATGTCGGTGCAAAAGCCGAAATCTACAAGATCCTGAGGCAGCTTGCCGCCGATGGTATGGCCATTCTCGTCATCTCGTCGGAACTCATCGAGATCGTCGGCCTTTGCGATCGCGTGTTCGTGATGCGCGACGGCGAATTCGCGTGCGAACTCGGCGGTGACGACATCACCGAAGAAGCAATCATCAGCGTGGCGACCGCCGAAACCGAAAGCCACCATGGAGTGCGTGACCATGTCTGATCTCATTCGCGCGACGCGGGCCGGTCCGGTTCACCTTGTCGTCCTCGCGCTGACCGTTCTGGTCTTTGCCATCGGCGTCTATTCTTCCGACCGGTTTGCGACACCGCTCAACCTTGCCAATGTTCAGGATCAGATGGTGGCGCTTGCCATCGTCGCCTTGGCACAGACGATCGTGATCCTCTCGGGTGGCATCGATTTGAGCTATGCGGGTGCGCTGAGTGCCATGTGCGTGGTCTTCGCCATGCTCGCCGGAGACGACCCGGCGAGCTTTTCGCTCGCCGTGGTCACGGTTCTCGCCCTCGGCGTCGGAATCGGCCTCATCAATGGCGGCATCACCGCCCATGTCGGCATCCATCCGCTGATCGTGACGCTGGGGACCTCGACCATTCTGGCAGGCGCGGCGCTCCTGCTGACCAATCAGCCGACCGGATCGGTTCCGGTCTTTTTCGAGGATTTCGTCTATGGGCGCGCAGGCTCGGTCCCCTACGGCATGATCTTCGTCATGGCGCTCTACGTTCTGATTGGCACAATGCTCTGGAAGACCCGTTTCGGCACGCGCATCTATGCCATCGGCGACAACGAACATGCAGCCTCCATCTCAGGTCTGCCGGTGCGACGGACCAAGGTCTTTGTCTATGTGCTGAGTGGTGTTATCTGCGCAATCGCCGCAATCTACATGACCGGCCGCTTCGGCGTCGGTGATCCGCGGGCGGGCGTCGGTTTCGACCTCAGGTCGATCACTCCGGTGATTGTCGGCGGGACGCTGCTCGCCGGTGGGCGCGGCGGTGTGCTCGGTACCTTCCTTGCCGTCATTCTTCTCGCATTTCTCGGAAATGTTCTCAATTTTCTCAACGTCTCAAGCGCGTTCCAGTGGATCGTCGAAGGACTGATCATCGTGGCCGCCGTTTCGTTCTTTGCACGGAGGACCGGAAAGTGAGCGACATTGCGTTGAAACCCGTGACGTCCTCCGCCCGCAGGAACAAGGACACGGTCCGCGCACGCAACCGCCGCGAAGTCTGGATGCTGCTGGCGTTCCTTCTCGCCATCTGGGCCGTGACCGCCTTGCTCAGTCCGCGATTTCTCAATCCTGCGAACCTGCGAGACATTCTGGTTCTGGCCGCCCCGCTCGGGTTTGTAGTCATCGGTCAGATGATCGTCATCATCGTGCGCGGCCTCGATCTGTCGGTCGCCTCGATCATGGCGACGGTGGCCGTTCTCGCGATTGGACTCGGAGACAATGTCTTTGTCATCATGGCGCTCGGGCTGATGCTCGGGGCGGCGATGGGAGCGTTCAACGGCTATCTGGTGGCCTACCGGAACGTCACACCGTTTCTCGCCACGCTTGCGACGATGATCGTGCTTCAGGGCGTTCGGTTCGCCTATACGGGTGGTGCGCCGTCGGGCACCTTGCCGGACGGCCTCCGCTTCCTCTCCACCGGTACGATTGCTGGTGTGCCAGTGTCTCTTCTCCTTCTCCTCGCCGTCGCGTTCTGCGCACACTGGATGCTTGAACGGACAATCCTCGGTCGCCGTTTCAAACTTTACGGCGTCAATCCGCAAGCAGCCCGCATGACGGGCGCACCGGTTCGGTTTCTGGTGGTCCTGGCGTTCACGATCTCGGGCTTGATGGCCGCGATCGGTGGTCTGGTCCTGGTCGGCTATGTCGGCATCGTCGACAACTGGACCGGTCGCGGCTATGAACTGGACAGCATAGCGGCGGCGGTCATCGGGGGCGCTGCATTGACAGGTGGCAAGGGGTCTGTGCCCGGTGCCCTCCTTGCGGCGTTGATCCTCGTTTCGCTCTTCAACATTGTCGTGATCCTGGGCATGTCCATTGAACTGCAACTGGTGATCAAGGGGACGCTGATCATTTTGGCGGCGGCAGTGTATATGAAGCGGAGAGACAATTGACCGCCGGATTGTTCGATGCCGCACCATGTCCCGACAAACCTCTCAAGGATCGCCGCCATCCTCGGATCGTTCGATGCGCACAATTCACCGCGGCGCAGTGCCGAGATCGTGGCGGAAGTCGGGATGAGTATCGGCACCGGCTACGGACTGATCCGCGCTCTCGTGAAGACGGGTTGGCTGGTGCGGGTCGATCATGGCTGGATTGCCATCGGGCCGCGCGCGAGGGAGCTCATGTACGGACCGCTTGAACCGGCAGCCGCCCTGAGCGATGCACCTGCCGTGATTGCCTTCAAGGAGCGCAAAGTCCGGGAAAGTGATGAGCAGACCCAGATTGGAGAAACCTGGCGGCCTGACCTGACCGAGGTGGTCGAAACGAGCCATTTTGCGCTCTCCCGCCCGGTGCGCATCGGATTTGCCAACGCGTCGCTCTCGAATTCATGGCGGCTTGGGCTGCTCGCGAGCATGGAATATGCCCGCCGCCTGAACGATAAGCGGATTGCGGATTTTATCAAACTGTCCGCAGACGACGACGCAAGTCGGCAGACGGCCCAGATCGATACACTGGTCGCATCCGGGATCGACCTCCTGATTGTCAGCTGCCCGAACATCAACAATCCGGCGCTCAACGATCAATTGCTGGCTCTTTCGAAACAGGGGCTTCCAATTGTCGCTCTGGACCGGCGCCCGAAAGATCCGTCAAGCCTGATATCGTTTGTGACGGCATCCGACAGTCGGATCGGGCGTATGACGGCGCAATGGATGGTCGAGAAACTGAAACCGGGCAGTCGCATCTGGATGCTGTCGGGCATCGAGGGAGCAAGCCCGGCGATCCGGAGGCAATCCGCGGCGCTGACTGTCTTTTCCAATTCGCCGGGCGTGATTGTGGAAGCCGTTTCATCAACGGACTGGACGGAAGCTGGCGGTTACAAGGCCGTGGATCGGCTGCTCGAACAATCGGATGGGCGTTTGCCGGATGGTGTCTGGTGCGACAGTGGTCTGCAGGGTGTCGGTTCGCTGCGCCGGTTTCTCAAGCATGGTGGAACGATTCCCGCTCATACCGGCGGTGACCTGAACGGCATGTACAAGCTGGTGCTCCACCATAAGCTGCCCTTTGTCGCCGTTGACTATCCTGCTGCCATGGGTGCCCGCGCCATTGAAGTGGCACTTGACGTCCTGTCCGGTCGACCAGTCCGTCGGCGGGTGGAGGTAGCCGCGCCCGTTGTCATGCCCCGGGGCATGGAAACTCCAACGATACGGGCCGACATCTGGGCGGAAGCCCATGTGCGCTGGGACCTGCCCGATGAGGCCATCCTCTCGCAAGGACCCAGTCTGCGCGATGTCAAGCCGGCGAATGTCACAAGGAGACCTGTTCGATGAGTGGTTCGCACACTGCCTATGAGAAAGCGGTCGCCCTGTTTGCAAAGATCATGAACGCGCCGAACACCGAACTGTGCACCAGGCCGGCCGACCTTGCGCGGGCATTGGATCGGTCCAGCTCGACCAATTTCCGGGCTATCGCCGAGGCGGAAGCCGCCGGCCTGATCAAGCGCGATCTGCGAAAGCACTACCTGAAGGGCGCTGTGGCCCGCCGTATCGGCTTTTCCGCATTCGGCTTCGGTCAGGTTTCCGACATTGTCGAGCCCATCCTCATCGACGTTCGGGAACGGACTCGACGGTCGTCGATCATCGGGGTCATCGACGGTGATCGTCTTTTCGTCGGTCCGTTCTCCATGGGGCGCGGGCGCGATTACACCTGCCCCGATCAGCTCTACGGCACTGATCCGACAGACCTCGCCAATGCACAAGTCGAATGCGTGCTCCATCCGCTCGCCGGGGGCAAGCCCGGTCTGACGCTTCGTGCGCTGGCGTTCCATGTGGCCGGCGCTCACGCCGGGATAGTCGGCGTGGTCGCCGCGCACGGGTTTGAACGCTCGAGCGAAGAGACGTTCGACGTTCTGGAGGTTGCGCGCTCGCGGCTGGCGGACAGCAACAAGGCTCAGGGATGAATGACATGTCGCTTCAGAAACCGGATGGCTGGCTCAAGTTTTCGGCAATCATTCCCGATTTCCAGTTGTGGCTGCAGCGGATGGCCAGTGACAGCAAGCCCGTCGCAAACGCGCTGCGGCTACAGCGTGAAGCCTATGGACGCGATGACCGGCAATGGTTCGAATGGGGTCACGGTTCAGGCACTCTGCCGGTTGTTCCCGTGATGGTCCATGGCGGCTACTGGCGGGCGCTGCACGCAGCCGATCACCGATTCGTCCTGCCCGCACTCTCGAAACTCGGCGTCGGCGTCGCAAACATAGAATACCGCCTCATGCCGGAGACGCGGATGGAAGGCCTCGTTGCCGATGTCGTCGACGCCTTCGAAGCTCTTTCCCGCCGATTTCCGGATGCACGGCTGCTGCCGCTCGGCCATTCCGCAGGGGCACATCTGGCGCTGGCCGCCCTTGGCGCGAGACGGGAGCTGGAGACGCGCCTCGCCGGTGTGGTGAGCGTCTCGGGCGCGTTTGATCTGGAACTCGTTTCCAGATCATTCCTGCAAACGGAACTCGTCTTGACGGGCCATGAAGTCGAACGCTTCTCCATAAAGACCGCGCCGCAGGTCCCGGCCCTGTTTGCATTCGGATCCGAAGAGACCACGCCGTTCCCGATGCAGGCCGAGCATCTGGCCTCGACGTCCGCTGCCGCCTGTGCAGTTTCGGTCTCCAGAAGCCATCATATGAACGTCCTCCACAACAGCCTCACGGGAGACGCGCCCTTGCTGCCGCTCATCCGGAACTGGCTGGCGGGCGAGACCCTTCCCGGATCAATCGAGGTGAGACAACCATGACCCGAGCTTTCAATCTTCCCGACGAAGGTCTGTTCGTCGGTCGCGTCTGGTCGCCGGAGGCGGATGGACCTGTGGTCGTCCGTCTTGACGGTGCGGATGTGATCGACATCACGTCGCGCCACCTGCCGACGATGCAGTCCCTTCTCGAACAGCCGGACGTGGCACAGACCGCCCATCGCGCGCAGGGAAGCCGGCTTTGCAGGCTTGAAGACCTTGCGGCAAACGCGGTGGAGGAGCCGCGTCCCGGCGAGCCACGACTTCTCGCCCCTTGTGATCTGCAGGCGGTCAAGGCCTGCGGCGTCACTTTCGTTTCCTCGATGCTGGAACGGGTGATCGAGGAAAAGGCGAAGGGCGATCCCAGGAAAGCCGAAGGCATCCGCGAGCGCTGCTCGTCGATCCTTGGCGACAGCCTCCGCAGCGTTGTTCCGGGATCGGAGAAAGCGCTTGCGCTCAAGGCCGCGCTGATCGCCGACGGGGTCTGGTCGCAATATCTGGAAGTCGGCATCGGCATGGACGCGGAGGTGTTTTCCAAGGCCCAGCCGATGTCGTCGGTCGGCTCCGGCGCCGCTGTGGGCCTGCATCCGGTATCATCTTGGAACAATCCCGAACCGGAGGTGGTGCTTGCCGTTTCACCCACGGGCGTCATTGTCGGCGCGACACTTGGCAATGATGTCAACCTGCGCGATGTCGAGGGACGTTCCGCGCTGCTTCTCGGCAAGGCAAAGGACAACAATGCTGCCTGTTCCATCGGCCCCTTCATCCGGTTGTTCGACGCGACTTATTCCCTGGACCAGGTGCGCAATGCCAAACTCGATCTCACGGTTACGGGACCGGATGGCTACGTGCTGAAGGGCAGCTCCTCCATGTCAGAGATCAGCCGTGATCCCGCCGATCTCGTCGCTCAGGCGATGGGCCGTCACCACCAGTATCCAGACGGAATGATGCTCTTCCTCGGAACGCTGTTTGCTCCGACCGATGACAGGGACGTGCCGGGCGAAGGCTTCACACACAAGCTCGGTGACGTGGTCGAAATCCATTCCGATGATCTTGGGACCCTCAGCAACACCGTTCGGCTGTCAACCGAAGCGCCCGAATGGACCTTCGGAACCTCGGCTCTGATGCGAAATCTCGCCCGACGCAACCTGATCTGAGCCGATCAGGCAAAGATCACCGGCAAGCATTTGATCGCGGGCGAATGGATCGCCACGAAGAAGCGGCACCATCCCGATGCCGGCAAGCGTTACTGTCGCGCAAAAATGGCGTGAAGCCGAAGATTGATCCGGCACGTCGTTTGATCCCACGGTGATCCTGCTCGATCAGATTTTACAGGTGCCGGCTTTGGCGGATGTGGGTTGGCCTGGGGTGAAGACGTCGCCGTTCCGGCCATCCGCTGCTTATCGCAGGAAATGATGGCTTGCCTGTTCGTCTGGCTGCCGCGAGGGCCCGAAGCTGGCCAAACCAGAAATCAACGGTGTCTGCGACGCTATCGATGGCCCGATAAGGATACATCCGTCGACCCCGGACCTTGATGCGGGTCTCGTCTGCCGTCGATTTGCCAGTCACAGCCCGCTTTCTGCGGTTGAAGCGATTAAGAATCAAGGGCGAGAAGCCCAGGATCCACCCATGGATCGTCGAAAGATCCAGGCTGAGGCCTCGTTCGGCGATCATTTCCGTCAAGTCGCCAAGGCTCAGGCCCCGTGCCAGATACCAGGGAACGAAGAGCAAGATGATCAACGGGACAAACATGCGGCCTTCGGACATGGTCGTCCTCGAAAACATCGAGAAGTGACAATCGGCAACCGGTTGACGAAAGTTCTGCAACACAGCCCTGCCTGGTGCCGGACCGTGTTTGATACTCTCGCGGGTGTCATTCATTCAATGTTGGAAGCGCGCTCCATCGAGTTGATATCCGGAATGCCAAACAAAGCAGTTGACACCAGTTTTGGATCGTTCCATAAACATTGGAACGATCCAAAATGATTGTCTCGGGAGGATACATATATGCGGTGGGCCCTGATCGGAGCCAGCACAATCGCGCGTCAGTACATGATCGGCGCCATCCGGGCCGAGCACGGCGAGATCTCGCATGTTCTGAGCGCATCAGCGGAGCGCGCTCGTGCCTTTGCGGCTGAGCACCACATTTCAGCTTCAGCCACTGATCTCGATACACTTCTGGCCGATCCAGAGATCGACGCGGTCTACATATCGACAACGAATGAAAAGCATCTGCTGCAGGCCCTGGCCGCCCTGCATGCGGGCAAGCACGTTCTTTGCGAAAAGCCGCTCGCGCTTGCGGTTGATCATGCGGTTGCCATGGTCCGTGCCGCCAAAAAGGCCGGGCTCGTCTTTGCGACCAATCACCACCTGCGCTGCTCCGGCAGCCATCGCGCCGTGCGCGAACTCATCATGTCTGGCCGGATCGGCAAGGTGCTTTCCCTTCGTTTGCACCATGCTGTCTTCTTGCCGCCCCACCTTCAGGGTTGGCGAATCAGTTCGCCAGAATCCGGTGGAGGCGTCATCCCGGATATCACCGTCCACGATGCCGACGTAGCCCGCTTTCTGCTGGGTGAAGACCCTGTTTCGGTCGTGGCGCAGATGACCAGTTCCGGTCTCGGCAACGGCGTCGAGGATTCGGCCATGTCCGTCTGGACCATGCCGTCAGGTGCCATGGTGATGAGCCATGAGAGTTTTACCCATCCCTTCGCCGGTTCGGGGCTCGAGGTGCATGGTACCCAAGGCTCCATTTTCGCCCGCGATGTCATGACACAGAACCCGATCGGCTCGGTGGAGCTGGTGACCGGATCTGGTCGCCAGACCATCGCGTTTGAACAGCATGACTTGTACCGGGAGGGCGTCCGACGCTTCCAGGCCGCCGTTGCCGGAGAGGGCGAGCCGGCAGCTACCGGTCTCGATGGTGTGAAGTCGCTCGCAGTGGCGCTTGCTGTTCGTGATGCCGCAGAACGCGGTGTACGGATCGCCGTCAATTATGGAGATATGCATTGAGCAAGCTCGTCGCTCCCGCTGAGGCCGTCGCGCGCATCCCCGACGGCGCTGTCGTGACAGTGTCCTCGTCATCGGCGCTTGGTTGCCCCGATTTCGTCCTGGCCGCGCTCGGTCGAAGGTTCGACACGGAAGGCCATCCAGGCAATCTCACCATGCTGCATCCGATCGCCGCCGGCGACATGTACGGGGTGAAGGGCATCGATCACATCGCAAAGGACGGGTTGATCCGTCGCGTGCTCGCTGGCTCCTACCCCTCGGGTCCTTCGACCCTGCCCATGCCCGAGATCTGGAAGATGGTCGTCGAAGACAGGGTCGAGGCCTATAACGTGCCCTCCGGCATCATGTTTGACATGCATCGTGAAGCAGCTGCGCGGCGGCCCGGCGTTCTGACCCGCATCGGTCTCGACACCTTCGTCGATCCTGTCCGCGAGGGCTGCGCGATGAATGACAGGGCAGCCGCCCGCCCCATCGTCAGCCGCGTCGAGTTTGCCGGCGAAACCTGGTTGCACTTCCCCAATATCTATCCGGATGTCTGCATTCTCCGGGCCACCACGGCCGACGAGCGCGGCAATCTCACCTATGAACATGAGGGCGCCTATCTGGGCGGGCTCGAACAGGCAATTGCGACACGCAACAATGGCGGCCTTGTCATCGCCCAGGTCAGCCGCATGACCGCAGCCGGCAGCCTTCGCCCCCATGACGTGCGCGTGCCGGGCCATCTCGTCGACCTCGTTGTCCTTGATCCCGAGCAGAAGCAGACCTGCGAGACACCCTATGATCCGGCAATCTCCGGTCAGATCATGCGCCCATGGTCGAGCTTTAAAACTGCCGAGCATGGTGTCGAAAAGATCATCGCCCGCCGCGCAGCGCTCGAATTGAAGGCGGGTATGACGGCCAATCTCGGCTTCGGCATCAGCGCGCAGGTGCCGCGCATCCTGCTGGAGGAGGGGCATCCCGAGGCTGTGACCTGGGCAATCGAGCAGGGTGCCGTCGGCGGCATGCCGCTTACCGATTTTGCCTTCGGCTGCGCCTCGAACGCCGACGCTTTCGTGCCGTCGCCGCAGCAGTTCATCTATTTCCAGGGAGGGGGTTTCGATGTGTCTTTCCTCTCCTTTCTGGAGGTGGACGTAGAAGGCAATGTGAATGTCTCGAAGCTCGGCAAGAAGCCCTATCTGACGGCCGGCTGCGGCGGCTTTGTCGATATCACGGCCCATGCGAAGAAGATCGTCTTCTCCGGCTGGTTCGAGGCCGGTGCCGCCGTCGACCTGACCGAAGACGGCATCCATGTCCGCAGCCCCGGCAAGTTCACCAAGATGGTCGACAAGGTCGAGCACGTCACCTTCTCCGGCAGGAGAGCCCGTGAGCAGGGACAGGATGTGCTCTACATTACCGAGCGTTGCGTCATGCGGTTGACGCAGGGTGGCCTTGTCGCGACCGAGATCATGCCGGGCATTGATCTTGAACGGGATATCGTCGCGGCATCGCGGGGCAGGGTTCAGGCTGCCCCTGACGCTCGCGTGATCTCCACGGCGCTGCTGTCGAAAGCTCCCATGGGATGGACACCATGAGCGCCGTTCACCTGAAGATCACCGATGGCATTGCCGAGGTTCGGCTGGACAATCCGGCCAAGCTCAATGCCTTCACGATAGAGATGCTGGAGCAGTTTTCCGACCATCTTGCTCTGCTGGATCGCATTGCGGACATTCGCTGCGTCATTGTCACGGCCCAAGGCGATCGTGCCTTCTGCGCCGGGGCTGACATCAATGCCTGGGGCGATCTGACGCCAGCCGAATTCGCCCGGCACTGGGTGCGCGACGGGCACCGTATCTTCGATCGCCTCGCGCGGCTTTCCAAGCCTGTGATCGCGGCCATGTCAGGCCATGCCTTCGGTGGCGGTCTGGAACTTGCCGCCGCCTGCGACATCAGGGTCATGGCACCCTCAGCCACGATCGCCCTTCCGGAAGCCCATGTCGGCATCGTACCCGGCTGGTCCGGCACGCAGCGCCTGGCTCGACTGCTGCCTGAGCCGATCCTCAAGGAGATGACCCTGTTCGGTCGCCGCATCACTGCCGAGCGCGCCCAGGCTTTCGGCTTCATCGCCGAGGTTTCGGCAACGCCTGAGGAAACGGCCCAGGTGATTGCTCGCTCGGTTCTCAGCCTTTCGCCGCGCGCCGTGGAAGTCGCAAAATTCATGATCCATGCCGGCCGTGGCGAAGACCGCGACGCCATGATCGAGGCGCTCGGCAGTGCCGCAATTGCCGCCAGTACTGATCGCGACGAAGGTGTCGCCGCCTTCCGGGCGAAACGCAAACCCGCATTTTCGGGAGAATGACATGAACGACATGACCATGACCACTGCCGTCGCCCATCCGCTGCCAGTGGCGCCCTTCGAGGGCCGCCACCTGATCGACGGGATCTGGCAGGGCAGCGCCGATGGCGCGACCTTCGACAGGGTTTCGCCCTCGCATGGCCTTGTCGTCAGCCGCTCCGCGCGTGGCGGTGCGGCGGAAACGGAAGCCGCGATAATGGCTGCACGGCGGGCCTTCGACAAGGGCACATGGAGCCGTGCAACGGGCAAGGAGCGCTCGACGCTGCTTCTGAAAGTTGCCGATCTCATCGAGGCCAATGTCGAGCGCATGGCGCTCGTCGAAACACTCGAAAGCGGCAAGCCGATCTCCCAGGCGCGTGGCGAAGTCGCAGGCGCCGCCGATCTTTGGCGGTATGCGGCTGCGCTTGCCCGCACGCTGCATGGCGACAGCCATAACTCGCTTGGCGAGGACATGCTGGCTGTCGTGTTGAAGCAACCGATCGGCGTCGTTTCGATTATCACGCCCTGGAATTTCCCCTTCTGGATCCTCAGCCAGAAGCTGCCCTTTGCGCTGGCGGCGGGCTGCACCTGCGTGATCAAGCCGTCGGAAATGACGCCATCAACGACCGTGATGCTGGGCGAGCTGCTGATCGAAGCGGGATTGCCTGCCGGTGTTGTCAACATCGTCCTGGGCTTCGGACAGCCGGTCGGTGCGCTGATGGCGGAACATCGGCATGTCGACATGGTGAGCTTCACCGGCTCCACCGCCGTCGGCAGGGCGATCAGTGCCGCAGCTTCCAAGACGCTGAAGAAGGTGGCACTCGAACTGGGTGGCAAGAACCCGCAAGTCGTTTTCCCGGATGCCGACCTCGATGCAGCAGCCGACGCGATCACCTTCGGGATCTATTTCAATGCGGGCGAATGCTGCAATTCCAGCAGCCGCATCATCGTGCATGAAGACGTCGCGGAAGCGCTGGTTGAAAAGGTCGTTTCGCTTTCCCGCAAGGTCGCCTTCGGCGATCCGCTCAATCCCGAAACCCAGGTCGGCGCAATCATCTCAAAGGCTCATCAGCAGAAGATCGCAGCCTATGTGCGCGATGCGGTAGGATCAGGCGCCACGCTTGCCCTCGGCGGGGAGGCCATCCGTCATCCCGCCCTGCCCGGTGAGTTCTTCGGACCGACCGTGGTCACCAATGTCCGACCGGATATGCCGATCGCCCGCGAGGAGGTCTTCGGCCCGGTACTTGTCGTCCTGACTGTCAAGACATTCGAAGAGGCCGTCGCGCTCGTCAATGACGCGTCCTATGGCCTGTCCGCCGGTGTCTGGAGCGAGAACATGCATACCTGCCTTGCCTTCGCGCGACGCGCGGAAGCCGGCACCGTCTGGACCAATACCTGGATGGATGGCTTTCCGGAAGTCGCCTTTGGAGGCTTCAAGCAGAGCGGGCAGGGCCGCGAGAATGGCCGCTACGGCCTTGATGAATTCCTGGAGATCAAATCGGTCGTGATGCGCATCGGCAAGACGAGGCCGAACTGGGTGCGCGACTGACTTCCGGAACGATTGAAAACAGCGCATCAAACAGGAGGAACAACATGCGTAGCCTTTTCAAGACCATGCTGATTACCGGTACGATGCTGGCGGGGACCGCCGGCATCTCTCATGCCACCGATGTCGAGGTGCTCCATTGGTGGACCTCAGGCGGTGAAGCTGCAGCGCTCAACGTTCTGAAGGAAGATCTGAACAGCAAGGGCATCGGCTGGGTCGACATGCCGGTTGCCGGCGGCGGCGGCGAAGCCGCCATGACCGCGCTTCGCGCCCGCGTCACGGCAGGCGATCCGCCGACTGCTGTACAGATGCTCGGGTTCGATATCCTCGACTGGGCAGAGCAGGGCGCGCTTGGCAATCTCGACGAAGTTGCAAACGCCGAAGGCTGGGACAAGGTGGTGCCGGAAGCGCTGCAGAAATTCTCGAAATACGACGGTCGCTGGATCGCAGCGCCCGTGAATGTTCACTCGACAAACTGGGTCTGGATCAACAAGGCAGCCCTCGATGCAGCCGGTGGCAAGGCGCCGGAGAGCTGGGACGAACTCGTCGCCGTCCTCGACAAGATGAAGGCGAACGGCATCACGCCGCTCGCCCACGGCGGTCAGCCCTGGCAGGACGCAACCGTCTTTGATGGCGTCGTTCTGTCCAAGGGCAACGACTTCTACAAGAAGGCCTTCATCGATCTCGACGAAGCCACGCTCACCGGTCCCGACATGGCCGATGCCTTTGATCGCCTGATCAAGCTGCGTAGCTATGCCGATGACAACTTCTCGGGTCGCGACTGGAATCTCGCCTCCGCTATGGTCATCGAGGGCAAGGCCGGCATGCAGATGATGGGCGACTGGGCGAAGGGCGAATTCCTGAAAGCCGGCAAGAAGCCGGGCGAAGATTTCGTCTGCATTCGCTTCCCCGGAACGCAAGGGTCGGTGACGTTCAACTCGGACCAATTCGCCATGTTCAACGTCGAGGGTGAGGAGAAAATCAAGGCGCAGATGGCCATGGCGTCTGCGATCGAAAGCCCGAAATTCCAGTCAGCCTTCAACGTCGTGAAAGGATCCGTCCCGGCCCGCACGGATGTGCCGGATACCGATTTTGACGATTGTGGCAAGAAGGGCATGAAGGATCTGGCAGAAGCAAGTTCTGCCGGTTCCCTCTTCGGCTCGATGGCCCATGGCCATGCAGCACCCGCTGCCGTGAAGAACGCCGTCTATGACGTCGTGACCAAGGCCTTCAACGGTGGCTTCGCGGATGGTGCCGAGGCAGCCAAGGCGCTCGGGGAAGCCGTCGCCGCTGCAAAGTAACCTCCCGTCGCGAGTGGCCTCCTCGTCACTCGCGGCCCCTCCGACGCCGTCTGGAACTGAGAGGCGGCGTCGGTCTATCCTCAAATACAGGGAGAACCCTCATGACAAGCTCGACTGGGGCTGACTTGCGCACGCGCATCCAGGACTGGCTGCCGAAGGTGGTACTCGCACCGTCCTTTGCCGTTACCCTGCTGTTTGTTTACGGCTTCATCCTGTTCACCATCTTCCTGTCGTTTACCGGCTCCAAGATGCTGCCGCTCTACACCTTCGTCGGCTTCACCAATTACAGCCGGCTCTGGGCCCAGGAGAACTGGCACATCGCGATCAGCAATATCGCGGTCTTCGCAAGCCTTTACATCATCATTTGCACGGCACTCGGTTTGATGCTGGCGATCTTCCTGGACCAGAAGATAAGGGGCGAGGGACTGCTGCGCCCCATCTATCTCTATCCGATGGCACTCTCTTTCATCGTCACGGGCACGGCATGGAAGTGGTTTCTCGATCCGGGCATCGGTCTTGAACGCATCATGCGCCTCTGGGGCTGGGAAAGCTTCTCCTTCAACTGGATCAAGGACAACGACATGGCGATCTATACCATCGTCATCGCAGCTGTCTGGCAGACCAGCGGCTTTGTCATGGCAATGTTTCTCGCCGGTCTGCGCGGCATTGACAACGAGATCCTGAAGGCCGCCCAGATCGACGGTGCCTCAAGTTTCCAGCTTTACCGGCGTATCGTGATCCCCATGCTGCGGCCTGCCTTTCTCTCCGCTTTCGTCATCTTGAGCCACCTCGCGATCAAGTCTTATGACCTCGTCATCGCGCTTACCGGCGGGGGCCCGGGCCGTGCCACCGAAATGCCGGCGACCTTCATGTATTCCTACACCTTTACCCGCAATCAGATGGGCGTCGGCTCCGCCTCTGCCGTGATCATGCTGATGACCATAGCGGCCATCATGGTTCCCTATCTCTACGCCGAACTGAAGGAGAAGAACTGATGTCTGCCGTCAGTCAGGACCCCGCCGTCAGGACGGGTCGCGTCACCCGCATGTTCATCTACCTGGTGCTTCTTCTCTTCGCTCTGTTCTACCTGTTGCCGCTCTATGTGATGGGCATCAACTCGCTGAAGCCGCTGCCGGAAATCACCGGCGGGAACATGATGGCGCTGCCTCAAACCTGGACTCTGGACGCCTGGCGCTCTGCCTGGTCGACGGCCCAGATCGGTGTTTCGCCCACCGGCCTCAAGCCCTATTTCCTCAATTCGATCCTGATGGTCGTGCCGGCCGTCGCCATCTCGACGATCCTCGGGGCGCTCAACGGCTATGTCCTCACCAAATGGCGCTTTCGCGGTGACACGATCATCTTCGGACTGATGCTTTTTTCCTGCTTCATTCCGTTCCAGATCGTGCTCATCCCGATGGCGCTGGTGCTCGGCAAGCTCGGGCTCGCCGGCTCTGTTCCGGGACTGGTTCTCGTGCATGTGGTTTACGGCATCGGCTTCACCACGCTCTACTACCGCAACTACTATGCCACCTTCCCGACCGAACTGGTCAAGGCGGCCCAGATCGATGGTGCCGGCTTCTTCCGCATCTTCTGGCGCATCCTGTTGCCGGTCTCAGGCCCGATTACCGTCGTGTCCGTCATCTGGCAGTTCACCAACATCTGGAATGACTTCCTGTTCGGCGTCTCCTTCGGCGGCACCAGCCAGCCGATGACTGCGGCGCTGAACAACCTTGTTCAGTCCTCCACGGGCGTGAAGGAATACAACGTACACTTCGCGGGCGCGATCATTGCAGCCCTTCCCACACTTCTCGTTTACGTCGTCGCCGGGCGCTATTTCGTGCGCGGACTGATGGCCGGTTCAGTCAAAGGATAAGATCATGGGCTTTCTCGACATCCGGAACGTCACCAAGTCCTACGGACAGCTCGAAGTCCTGCATCGCGTGGACATTTCTGTGGAGGAGGGCGAATTCCTCGTGCTCGTCGGCCCTTCCGGCTGCGGCAAGTCGACCCTGCTCGGGATGATCGCGGGACTTGAGGGCATCTCGTCGGGGGAAATAGCGATCAAGGACCGCGTCATCAACGGGGTCCATCCGTCGAAGCGCAACATCGCCATGGTCTTCCAGTCCTACGCGCTCTACCCGAACATGACTGTCGGGCAGAACATCACCTTTGGCCTCGAGATGCATGGCATACCGAAGCCCGAAAGGGACAAGGCATTGCTCGATGTCGCCAGGCTCCTGCAGATCGATCACCTGACCGACCGCAAGCCGGGCCAGCTGTCCGGCGGTCAGCGCCAGCGTGTCGCCATGGGCCGCGCTTTGGTGCGCGATCCCGACGTCTTCCTCTTCGACGAGCCGCTGTCGAACCTCGACGCCAAGCTGCGTGTCGACATGCGCACGGAGATCAAGAAGCTGCATGCCAAGCTCAAACGTACCATCGTCTACGTGACCCACGACCAGATCGAGGCGATGACGCTCTCGACCCGCATCGCTGTCATGAACAAGGGCTACATCCAGCAGCTTGGCACGCCGAAGGAGATCTATGACACTCCGGCAAATGTCTTCGTCGCCACCTTCATGGGAAGCCCGGCGATGAATGTCGTGCCTGCGCGCGTCGTCCTTCGCGAGGGCACGCCTCATGCCGAAGTCGCGCTGGGGGACGGCTCGAAAAGCCTGCTCGCCTTCAGCCAGCCGAGCCTTGCCGCCTGGGACGGACAGGACATCCTGCTCGGCATTCGCCCCGAGGCGATCACCGATCCTGACGGTGCCGACCGCAAGTCGCAGAACATCGTCAGTCTGAAGAACCGGGTGATTGTCACCGAGCCCGCCGGCTCCGACACATTCGTCACCATGAGCCTCGGGGACAAGGACGTGATCGCGCGTATGCGCGCCGATGTCGATATTGCCGGTGGCATCGACTTCGAATTCGCGGTCAACATGGAAAAGGCCGTGGCCTTCGATCCGAAGACGGAAGAGCGCATCCGGTCATGAACGACGCAGATGTCATCATCATCGGTTCGGGCATGGGGGGTGCAACGCTTGCCGTCCAGCTCGCGCCGAGCGGTCGACGCATTCTGATCGTCGAGAAGGGCGAAAGGTTGCAGCCGTCCCCGGCCGATCGCGATGCAGAGGCCATTTTCGCCAGGGCCCATTTCAGGCCGAATGAAGAATGGCTCGACGGTAACGACCAGCCGTTCAACCCCGGCAACTACTACAATGTCGGCGGAAATTCGAAATTCTACGGCGCGGTATTGCTGCGCTATCGCCGCGAGGATTTTTCGCCGCTGCGCCATATGGGTGGAACAACGACCGGCTGGCCGATCGGTTACGACATTCTGGAGCCCTGGTACCAGCGGGCCGAAGACCTGTTCGAGGTTCGTGGCGTGGTCGGTGAGGACCCGACCGAACCGCCGCATTCGGGAAGCTACGGCCACCGCCCCGTGCCGGACGAGCCAATGATCGCCGATCTGCGCCGTCGGCTGAAGTCCGTTGGTCTTCACCCGGCCTCGCTGCCACTTGCTGTCGACATCGACACATGGCTCGCGAATGGGAAGACAACCTGGGATGCCTTCCCGGATACCTGTGGCGGCAAGAAGGATGCAGAGACGGTGAGCCTCAAGCACGCGCTGCGTCATTCCAACGTGTCGCTCGTGACAGGATGCGAGGTGACGCGCCTCATGGCGGGAGAGGGCGGAAAGATCACCGGTGTCGAGGTTTTGACCCAAGGTGAGAGAAAGATCCTGACCACACCGCTCGTGGTTCTCGCGGCCGGCGCTGTCAGAAGTGCTGCCATTCTCTTGTCATCGGCGAATGAAAACCATCCCAAGGGTCTGGCAAACCGCTCCGACCAGGTCGGCCGCAACTTCATGAACCACAATTGTTCGGCGGTTCTGGCGCTCCATCCCCTAAGGCGCAATCCGTCGATCTACCAGAAGACCCTGCTGGTCAATGACTTCTACCTGGCGGGCGGACCGAACGGCGAGCCGCTCGGCAATATCCAGCTGCTCGGCAAGATCACCGGCCCGATCCTCGCTGCGAGCTCACCGCTGCCCCGTCCGCTTGCGCAATGGATCGCAAATCGATCGGTTGATTTCTATGCCATGTCCGAGGATCTGCCCAATCCCGAAAGCCGCATCACGGTCCGGAACGGTCGGATCATGCTCGACTGGAAACGGTCGAACTGGGAGGCGCATCTTGCTCTTGTCGACAGACTGAAATCACTGGTTCGGAAGGCAGGCTACCCGGTCGTGCTGTCGCGTCCCTTTGACAGGCGCACGCCCTCCCATCAATGTGGCACGGTTCGCATGGGCTCGGATCCGATGACGAGCGTGGTCGACAGTTTCGGCCGCAGTCACGATCATCGCAATCTCTTCGTCGTCGACGCATCCATTTTGCCGACCTCGGCCGCCGTCAACCCGGCCCTGACCATCGCAGCGCTTGCCTTGCGGTCGGGCCAGCACATCATCGAAACGGAGTTCAAGCAGTGAGCAAGGTCGCACTCATCACCGGAGGCCAGCAGGGCATCGGCCTCGGCATCGCCCGCGAACTGGCCGGCGCCGGCTACAGGCTCGCGCTGGCGTCGAGGTCCGAGGAAGATGCGCCCCAGGTCCAGATGGCTCTCAGGGAACTGGGCCAGGCCGCGATCTACGTTCGCCATGACCTGCAGGATATCGACAACGCGGCATCGGTGCTTAATACGGTCGAGGCACGCCTCGGGCCTGTCGACACCTTCGTGTCGAATGCCGGCGTGCCTGCCAAGGTGCGCGGCGACATGCTCGCTATGACACCCGACAGCTTCGATTTCGTGCTTGGCGTCAATCTGCGTGGCGCCTTCTTCCTCGCACAGGAGGTCGCGCGCCGCATGCTGGCGATGTCCTCCGACAGCTATCGCTCGATCATTTTCGTGACCTCGGTAAGTGCCAGGATGGGCTCGATCGAGCGGGCGGAATACTGCATCTCCAAGGCCGGTGCCGGCATGATGGCGGAGCTTTTCGCACTGCGCCTGGCACCGCATGGAATCGGTGTTTTCGAACTGAGGCCCGGCATCATCGAGACCGAGATGACGGCGGGCGTGAAGGACAAATACACGGCGCGGATCGAGGGGGGGCTCGTTCCGGCGCAGCGCTGGGGCCAGCCGGTCGACATCGGCAGCGTGGTCGTGCCGCTTGCCGAAGGACGTTTTGCCTTCGCCAATGGTGCAGTCATTCCCGTTGACGGCGGTCTGTCGCTCGCGCGCCTCTAGGAGATTTCAATGCGGCAAGCTTATGATTTCATTATTGTCGGGGGCGGCTCCGCGGGCTCGGTGCTCGCGGCGCGGCTTTCAGAAAATCCAGACTTCAAGGTGCTTCTGCTCGAGGCAGGGGGGCGCGACTGGCACCCCTTCTACCATCTGCCGGCAGGCTTTGCGAAGATGACCAAGGGCATCGGCAGCTGGGGCTGGAGCACGGTGCCGCAGCGGCACATGAACAATATGGTAATCCGCTACACCCAGGCGAAAGTCATCGGCGGCGGCTCCAGCATCAACGCGCAGATCTACACCCGAGGCAATGCACTCGACTACGACGACTGGCGCCAGATGGGTTGCAAAGGCTGGTCCTACGAGGATGTCCTGCCTTATTTCCGAAAGGCCGAGGACAATGACAGCTTTGACAACCGCTATCACGGCAAGGGCGGTCCGCTTGGGGTCAGCAAGCCATCGGCGCCGCTGCCGATCTGCGAGGCCTATTTCAGGGCGGCGGCCGAACTCGGCATTCCCTTTAACGGCGATATGACCGGCGAGAAGCAGGATGGTGTCGGCTATTACCAGCTCACCCAGCGCAATGTCCGCCGCTCCTCTGCATCGATTGCCTATCTCAACCCGGCACGCAAACGCTCCAACCTCACCATCCGTACCAATGCACAGGTGCTCAAGCTCGTGGTCGAAAACGGCCGCGCAGTTGGTGTCGAGCTTGCTGGCGAAGGCGTGGTCTGGGCCGAGAGGGAAGTGCTGCTCTCATCGGGGGCGATCGGAAGCCCGCGGCTCCTGATGCTGTCGGGCATCGGCCCTGCCGACCATCTGGCTTCGGTCGGCGTGCCCATCGTCTTCGACCAGCCCGGCGTCGGCTCCAACCTCCAGGACCACCTCGATCTCTTCGTCATCGCCGAGTGCACGGGACCCCATACCTATGATCGCTATGCAAAGCCACATCTCTCGGCGCTGGCCGGCCTGCAATATCTTCTGACGAAAACCGGTCCGGTGGCCTCCAGCCTGTTCGAGACCGGAGGCTTCTGGTACGCCGATCCGGAAGCCCGGTCGCCTGATATCCAGTTTCATCTTGGGCTTGGCTCCGGCATCGAAGCCGGTGTCGCCGCCATGGCAAACGGCGGCGTGACGTTGAATTCCGCCTATCTCAGACCGCGTTCACGCGGCACTGTCCGCCTTGGCTCGGCCGATCCGCTGGCAGCCCCCCTGATTGATCCGAACTACTGGGCAGATCCGCATGATCGAGAAATGTCGATCCGGGGTCTGAAGATCGCAAGAGAGATCATGCGCCAGGATGCGCTCAAGTCCTATGTCAAGGCAGAGCGCCTGCCAGGCCCGGACGTGCAGAGCGACAGGGATTATTTCGACTATGCCTGCCGCCACTCCAAGACCGACCACCACCCGGCCGGCACCTGCCGCATGGGGTCCGACCCTGGGGCCGTCGTAGATCCCCGTCTGCGCTTCAACGGCATCGATGGTCTGCGCGTCATCGACGCCTCGATCATGCCGACCGTGGTCTCGTCCAACACCAATGCGCCGACCATCATGATCGCCGAAAAGGCGGCCGACATGATCAAGGCCGATCACGGAGCCATGTCATGATCCGCCACATCGTGCTTGTTCGTTTCCAGCCGACGGTTTCCGCTGCCGCCATCGACGACCTTTTCACCGAGCTGCATCGGATCGAAGGCAAGGTCCCGGGCCTGCTGTCGATCTCCTCGGGGCGCAGCGAGAGCCCGGAGCGCATCGAACGCGGCTATCTGCACGGCTTCGTCGCCGATTTCGCCGATTGGTCCGCCCTCGAAGCCTATCAGGTCCATCCCGATCACAGGCGCTTCGGCGCCCGTCTGGTTGCCCATGCCGAGGGTGGTCTCGACGGCATCCTCGTCTTCGACCTTCCCGTCCAAACTCAGGGATCTTTAACATGATTGCCTTGCCGACCGCCGATGGCCGCATCGAAAACCATCGTCTCACCGGAACGCCGCTCACACCGCGCGCTCCAACGCGGACGCTGACCCGCACCGCATTTGCCGCCGCCCATGTCGTCTCCGACCCGCTGCGCGACCGCAATCCCTGGGATACGCGACCTGCCGTCGACTGGGACGGCACGCTGGCCTTCCGCACCTCGCTCTGGGATCAGGGCCTTGGTCTCGCCGAAGCCATGGACACGGCCCAACGGGGCATGGGGGTCGACTGGCCGACGGCGCTTGAACTGATCCAGCGCACGATGGCGGCCGCCAAGGTGCACAAGATGAAGCCGCGCGTCGCCTGCGGTGCCGGCACGGATCACCTGGCGCTCTCAGACCTGGCCACGCCTGACAAGATCGCAGCCGCCTATCAGACGCAGGCGGAAGCCATCGAGTCCGCCGGCGGGCAGCTGATCCTGATGGCATCGCGCGCCTTCCCTGCCACGGGTGCCGGCCCCGACACCTATCGCTCCGTCTATCGTCGGCTGATCGACGGCGCGCGCGAGCCTGTCATCCTGCACTGGCTGGGAGATATGTTCGATCCGGCGCTGAAGGGCTACTGGGGCTGCGAGGATGTGGCGGTCGCAAGCGACTTCGTGCTCGACCTGATCGGGGAGAACCCGGTCAAGGTTGACGGCATCAAGATCTCGCTGCTCGACCAGGCGCATGAAGAGGCGTTTCGCGCGCGCCTGCCGGAGGGTGTGCGTCTCTACACGGGCGACGACTTCAACTATGCCGACCTGATCGCCGGCGATGGCGAGCACTATTCCCATGCGCTGCTCGGCATCTTTGCCGCTATCGCGCCCGCAGCCTCGCAGGCGCTTGATGCGCTCGCGGCCGGTGACCTCGACACCTATCACCGCCTGCTGAAACCCACCGTGCCGCTCAGCCGCGAGATCTTCCGCGCGCCCACAAGGTTCTACAAGGCCGGCATTGCATTCCTTGCCTGGCTGAATGGTCATCAGCGCCATTTCATCATGCCGGCAGGTTTTCAGTCGAGCCGTGACATCGTCCATTATGCAGAGGTCTTCCGGCTGGCCGATCAGGCAAATCTGCTTGCCGATCCGGAGCTTGCCGTGAGAAGGATGCGGATCTTGTTGGAACTACACGGGGTATACTGAGAGGCATGGAGCGTCGGCCGACGATCATCGACGTGGCGCGGGTGGCGGGGATTTCCAAGTCCACCGTCAGCCTCGTCCTGCAGAACAGTCCGCTGGTCAAGGAGGAAACGCGACTTCTGGTCCGCGAGGCAATGGACAAGGTCGGCTATGTCTATAACCGCGCTGCCGCCAATCTCCGGTCGTCGAATGTCGGGCTCATCGGCCTTGTCATCAACGACCTGCGAAACCCGTTCTTCACGGAATTTGCAACCTCGCTGCAAATGGCTCTTTCCGCGAGAGGTTATGCGACTGTTGTCGCCAACACCGACGAGGATCCGGTTGTCCAGGCCCAGGTTGTTGGCGCGATGATCGAGCACGGCGTCTCAGCGCTGGTCATCTCTCCTGCCTATGGCGATGATGGTGGAACTTTTGACGCCATCGCGCGGGGCGCTATTCCGGCCATGCAGGTGCTGCGCAAGGTCGATCCACGTGTCGAACAGTTTCCGTTCGCGGCTCCTGACTATCGACAGGGCAGTCAGCTTGCTGCGCGGCACATTCTTTCCTTCTCTCCGCGCCGCATTGCCTTTGTCGGAGGTCTGGCAGACCGAGCCGTCACGCGCGAACGCATGATAGGTTACTTCGACATACTTGCCGAAACGGGCATGGAGCCTTTCGTCCTGTCGGGAAGGGCAAGTCGCAGCTTTGGCCGTGAGGCTGCGGAGGAACTGGTGCTAAGGCATCCCGACATCGATGCTGCAATCTGCTTCAACGATCTGGTCGCACTGGGGATGCTTTCGGGCTTTGCCAGACTCAACCGGAAGGTCGGCGAGGATTTCCGTATGATCGGCTTCGACGACATCGAAGAATGTAGTCAGGTCTTTCCGGCCCTCTCCACCATCCATTGCGGCATTGCCGAGTTTGGGCGAAGTGTCGCCGCTACAATCCTTGTCTGGCTGGAGGAGGGAAGGCGCCCCGACCCGGAGACCCTGACAGCGGTAGAACTCGTCATCCGCGACACCAGCGACCTGGGGGATACTCCTTGATAGATCGCCCGGACCGCTTTCTCAGGAACCTCTTCGATCGGGCTGTCGAAGTCGCCGACCCCATGCGCTCGCTCAAAGACTTTCTTCCGGAAAAACCAAAGGGACGCGTGCTTGTCATCGGTGCCGGCAAGGCAAGCGCCCGTATGGCCGAAGCCGTCGAAGCTGCCTGGGGTCCGTGCGAGGGGCTCGTCATAACCCGTTATGGCTATTCACGTCCGTGTCGCGGGATAGAGATCGTCGAGGCGGCACACCCGGTGCCGGACCAGGCCGGGCTGGAGGCTACCACCCGCATGCTTTCCCTCGTCGAAGGTGCGGGTGAGGGCGATTTTGTTCTGGCGCTGATATCAGGCGGCGCCTCGTCCTTGCTGGTTCAACCGGTACCGGGCGTGTCGCTGGCCGAAAAACAGGCCGTCAACCAGGCTCTTCTCGCCTCCGGTGCGCCGATCGACCGGATCAATACGGTGCGCAAGCATCTCAGCCGGGTCAAGGGTGGTCAACTGGCGGCGTCTGCCTGGCCGTCACGACTGCTGGCGCTGATTATCTCTGATGTGCCCGGTGACGATCCGGCCTTCATCGGCTCCGGCCCGACTGTCGCTGATAAAACGACGCCGCAGGATGCCATTGCGGTAATCGATCAATGGAAGGTCGATGTACCGCGGTCTGTACGGGACGCCTTGTCCCATGGCTCCGGTGTGGTGCAGCCTGGCGATCGCCGCCTGTCCAGAACCCGAAACCTTATCTATGCCGCGCCACGCCAGTCGCTGAAGGCTGCCGCGGCGCTTGCCTCGGCAGCCGGATGCGACGTGCGCCTGCTGGGAGATGCGCTCGAAGGTGAGGCGCGCGAGGCAGCTACGGAACAGGCGAAAGAGGCTTTGGCGTTGCAACGCGACATGAAACCGGGCGACGCACCGAAGCTTCTGCTCTCAGGTGGGGAATTGACGGTCACCCGCCGTGGTAACGGTGTAGGCGGGCCGAATGCGGAGTTCTGCCTCGCGCTTGCGCTCGCGCTTGACGGCGCCGAAGGGATACATGCCCTGGCCTGCGACACCGATGGCGTGGACGGCGCCGCCGAAGTAGCGGGCGCCGTTTTCGGGCCTGACGTGCTGAAGATCGCGGCCGAACGCGGCATCGATCCCCATCTGGCGCTCCGTCGTAACGACGCCCATTCCTTTTTCGCAGCCGTCGACAGCCAGGTTGTCACAGGACCGACCCTGACCAACGTCAACGATTTCCGAGCCATTCTCATTCTTCCTCAGTTCGATCATATGCCTCACACATGATCTTTTCCGGATGAACTTCCAGTTGTTTTGAGGATCAGAAGAGCAGGTCTCAGGTCCGAAGGCATCGTCAACTTAACGAAGCCTGGACTTCGCTGTACGATGCTTTGGCATGACCGACGGAGATCCTCTCTATCGTCGCCATCGCTTTCCGGCCGAAATCATCGCCCACGCCGTGTGGCTTTATTCCCGATTTCCGCTGAGCCTGCGGATGGTCGAGGATATGCTGGCGGCCGGTGGGATCATCGTTTCGCATCAGACGGTCCGGCTGTGAGCGGAAAAATTCGGACGCAGTTTGCCAAACAGATCCGTCGACGGTCGTCGGGCCGGCTCGGCGACAAGTGGCATCTTGACGAAGCTGTCATGTCGATCCGGGGCGAGAAACATCAACGCTATGGCGTGCGGTCGATCAGGACGGTTCCGTTCTGGACGTTCTGGTGCAGAGCCGCCGCAATGCCAAGGCCGCCAGACGCCTGTTGCCCAAGCTGCTCAGGGGTCAGGTTGATGCGCCACGTGTGATGATCACCGACCAGCTTCGCTCCCAAGACGCCCCAAAACGAGAAGTCATGTCCGGTGTCGAGCACCGATCCCATCAAGGCCTGAACAATCGGGCGGAGAATTCCCACCGATTGGTCCGAAGGCAAGAACGGATCATGAAGCGCTGCAAATCACGGCGACAATTGCAGCGCTTCGTTTCCATTCACGGTCCGATCGCCAACCTCCTCCACATCCCACGCCGCGACATTTCCGCCAGTCACCCTCGCGAACTACGCGCTCCCGCCACAAGCATGTGGGCCGAAATCGCTCGGACATAATCACCAAGCTAAACAGCAAGCGACCTCATCGCTTCTCACACGTTGAGTTTACGATACCCGTCGGATAAACCTAGGCACAGAAAATTGCGACGCTTGATGGCCCAAAAGCAGCATGCAGGGTGTGAGGATCAGTGTCATGACCGTCGCGAAGGCAAGACCGCCTGCCACGGTCGTGGACAGTTCAATCCAGTATTGTGTCGAGGGGGCGCCGTATTGGATCTGGCGAGAGATCAGGTCGATGTTCAGCCCCAAGACGAGGGGAAGCAGGCCGAGAATGTCGTTGATCGAAGTCAGGAACACCGGTCGCAAGCGTTGTACGCCCGTTCTAAGCGCCGCTTCCTCCGGCTCATGGCCCTTCTTGCGCATCTCGTTATAGGTGTCGATCAAGACAATGTTGTTGTTAACAACGATGCCTGCCAATGAAATCATGCCGAGGCCGCCCATCACAATGCCGAAGGGGCGGTCGGTGATGAGAAGTCCGAGAAAGACGCCGGTGATCGAAAAGAGGATGGCCGTCATCACAAGAAAGGCCTGATACAGACTGTTGAGCTGGGCCACGAGCACAAGCAGCATCAGCGCGATTGCAGCGATGAAGGCCTGCAGCAGGAATCGCGACGCCTCCTGAATGTCCTCCTGCTGCCCCAAGAACTCGTAGGCAACGTCTTCGGGAAGCTTGGCGCGTTCTATCGCAGCTCTTAGGCCATCGGTTTTCGTGGCCGCAAGAGCACCGCCTGCAATGTCGCTTTCGATCGTCACGACACGCTCGGCGTTCACGCGACGGATCACCCCCGTTGTCGGAGATGGCTCGATCTCGACAAAATTGCGGATCGGCGTGTCGCCATAGGCGGTCGGGATGCGAAGCTCCATGACACCGTCGAGATTGCGCTCGTGTGACGGGAAGCGAACGACGATATCGACGGGTTCATCGCTGGTCGCCGGCCGATACTCGGCCAGCTTCAAGCCTCGCGTCAGAAGCTGCACGCCCTGGCCTAAGGTGGCGACGTCCGCACCGAAGCGTGCCGCCTTCTCGCGATCAACTTCGAGCAGCCATTCCACAGCTTCCACATTGCTCGTGTCTTCGATGTCGGTGAAGCCGCCGACCTCGGCCATCAATTCGCGGACACGGATGGCCGCGCCTTCGAGTTGCTCGACGTTCTGGCCCGCGAGACGCAACTGGATCGGCTTTCCCTGTCCTGGGCCGGACTGTTGCTCTTCTACCGATATGGCAATACCGGGCAGGTTGGTCGTCTTGTCCCGAACTTCTTCGACGATCTCGGCTGCACGCCGGCGTTGATCCCATGCAACCAGATCCAGCTGGAGAACGCCGATCGTGTCGGCCGCTTCTTGCCCCGGTCGCGTCTGGCGTCCAGTGGTCCGGGTGTAGATGTGCTCGATGCCGCTGATACCCGAGAGCGTGTCGCCGACCCGGCGCACGAGTTGGTCACTTTCATAGATTGAGAGATTGTCTCGCGCCTTGATAGTCACCTGCAAGATGCGCGGCTCGATCTGGGGAAAGAACTCAACACCTCGTCCGAACATCACATAGCTGCCAGTTGCTCCGGCAAGCAGCAGAAAAGCTATGAAGAGAGTGACGCCGGGCCGGTGCAACAGATGCCGCAGCAGCGAAGCATAGCGGCTCGAGACAGGGTCGAGTTGATCCAGGTTGCCGCTTTCGGCAGCCGTTAACGCCTCCTCTTCCTTCTGGCTGCGGGGATTGCGACGGCCAAAGAGGCCGCCGAGAACAGGGATGAATATCAGCCCCACCGCAAGCGATGCGATCAAGATGATGATCACGGTGATCGGCAGGAATTTCATGAATTCCCCCACGACCCCCTGCCAGAACAGTAGTGGAAAGAAGACACAGAGCGTCGTGAGCGTCGATGAAGTGATGGGCCAGGCCATGCGTTTCGAGGCCTCGCGATAGGCCTCGACCGGAGGTTTGCCACTCGACATCCAGCGGTCTGCCAGCTCCGTGGTGACGACAGCCGCGTCGACGAGCATACCGAGCACCAGGATCAGGCTGAAGAGGACGATGATGTTGAGCGTATAGCCCATCCCCCACAAGGCGATGATCCCGGCGAAGAAAGAGGCCGGAATGGACAGGCAAACCAAAAGGGCATTTCGCCAGCCCAGCATGGCCACGGTGACGATCATCACCAGTATGACCGCCGTCAAGACGTTGTTTTCAAGATCGCCGAGCGTGTCGCGAACCTCCTTCGACTGATCTTGAAGGTAGGTGACGGCGACGCCTTCGGGGAGAAGCGATGCCCCCTCGTCCATCACCGCTCTTACCGCTTCAACGGTTTTGATGATGTTTGCCCCGATGCGTTTGCGAATCTCCAGGGATAGGGCTGGCTGCCCGTCGATACGGGCAAAGCCCTCCGGGTCGTTGAACCCGCTGCGCAGGGTCGCGACATCGGCCAGGGTCACGACAGTGTCGCCTGAAACCTTGACGGGAATGGACCGGACATCCTGCAGGTTCTCGATTACCCCTGGTACCTTCAGCGTCAGCCTGCCAGCATTGCCTTCGATGCTGCCTGCCGCGATCAACTGGTTGTTGCGCTGAATCTGTGTCAGCAGATCGCTGAAGGATACATCGTAACTCTGGAGCGTCGAGGGATCCACCAGGACCTCCAGAACATCGGACCGCGCCCCGCCGATTTCCGCCTCCAGCACCGAAGGCAGTGCCTCTATCCTGTCCTGGAACGTCTTTGCGATCTCGATAAGTGCGCGCTCGGATATCGGGCCGGAAAGGGTAACGGTCAGAACCGGGAAAAGGGCGACATTGACTTCCTGCACGACGGGTTCTTCGGCCTCGGCGGGCAGTTCAGCCTTGGCGGTCTCCACCGCCTGCCGGACGTCCTCTTCGGCCTGGTCGGCATCGAAACCGGCGGCGAATTCGAGAGTCATCGAGGCGTAACCCTGCGCCGCGATTGCTCGCATCTCATCGATACCCTCGATCGATTGTAGCTCTTGTTCCAAAGGACGGACCAGAAGCCGTTCAGAATCCTCCGGCGAAATGCCCGGATAGACGACGGAAACGTAGATGATCGGGATGGGGACATCCGGCGCCGATTCCTTGGGTATGCTGACATAGGCGTAGACGCCGGCGACCAGCGTAAGAAAGAAGATCATCGTCACGACGCGACTGCGGCGGAAGGCGAGGTCGATCAGTCCTTTCATTCCTGTCCAGCCTCCCCGGAGACTTGGCCACCGCTTCCGCCGAGGCGGGTGGCGCTCGGTGTCTCGCCGGACGGCAATTCAGTTTTGGGGCCAGTGGCAGGGGCAGTGGCGCGAAAAGAGCTTTCCAGCGGATCCGGTGTGCCCTGTGCCGCGCAGAGTGTGTTGGCAGTTGGCGGATCAGGCAATGCAACGGCATCGGAAAACGGGTCGCTCTGGACGGAAGCTGTGGGAAGCGGCGCATCTCCCTTCATTTCGCCGCTGGTCGCTTCTCCTTCCTCGACAATGCGGACCTTTTCGCCATCGCGCACAAAACCTTGCCCGACCGAAATCAGGCGAATGGCCTCCGGCAAGTCGGCGATCCAGACCCCATCGGCTTCAGTGCGAACGATCCCGGCTTGTCTGAAGAGCACCACACTGCCTTCGTTCACCGACTTCACGCCCAGGATGCCCTCGTCGTTCAGGGAGAGTATGGCGGGTGAAACGAAATGTGCCGCGAGCTCATCCGTCTCTACCCGAAGCTCCGCACTTACATGGGATGGGACCATGCCTTCCGGGTTGGGCACTCGCGCCTCGGCCCGAAAGGTGCGGGTTTGCGGATCGGCAGTTCGCGACAGGAAGCACACACGCCCCTTGGCTGATCCGCCGGTGGCAAAATTGACCAGCACGATGCTCCCGAGATCGACTTTCCCGTAGTTCTGCTGCGATATCCGAAAGGTCACGCGAAGAGGCGAATTGTTGACGATCGTCGCCATCTCCGTGCCAGTCGCGGCGAACTGCCCTTCATTGAGGTGGACGTTTTCGACGATGCCGGAGATCGGAGCCGTCAGGGTCGCCTTCTCGATCTGGGAATTGATGGTTGCGAGTTCGGCACGCGCCTCAGCGAGGCGGGCAGACAGTTCGCGCCCTCGCGTTTCCGCAGCGGCTCCCTGTTGCACCAGGTTCTCTATCCCCTCCAGATCGCGTTCGAACGCCAAGACCTGCGTTTGCGCACTTTCCCGCCTGGCGGGAAGGTCATCCAGTCCTATGGTCGCTATGACATCTCCCGCCTCGACCCTGTCGCCCTGCTGAATTTTGATCGACCGGACGCGACCTGCTGTTTGGACGACGGCGGACGCGCTCCTGAAGGGGCGGGCCTCACCTTGGGCGTAGAGGTAGATCGGAACAGGACGCGCCTGCGAGCGTACCACTTCGACCAGTGTCGGCTCGTTCGTTGCGGCACTGGCGTCGGTCTGCGTCTCAGGCTCTTCCTTGCCGGTCAGAACGCCGCTTGCCAACCAGGCGCCCGTTGCCAATGTCAATCCTGCAGCGATCCATGTGGACGTCTTCATGGAGATCCTTTCGGAGCGTGGAATTGTGCCCATGGCGATGCGAAACGAAGAAAAGACGGACAGAATGGAACCCACGGCGCCGAATTAGGTTTCATAAATCTGCTGGGATACGGGAAAAATGGCCAGCCGGGGCCGGAGCTGCGCCCTGCAGGCATTTCGCCGATTGATCCGATCCATCATGACGACCGCACGCTGCGATCTCCGGTCCGGGCGGCATTAAGGGGATGCCAATGGGACCTCTGGCACTGCACATGGCGACACACACCGCTTTGATGAACGGCATTGCGCCAATCACCGTGATCGCGCTTCGGCATCTCCGAATCCAGGCCCGTCCAGCCGTATCCGGAGCCCTCGTCACAGCCACCGCCCTGCAGCTCCTGCTCTTGTGGGCATGGCATGCGCCGCCATTGCTGAATGAAGCGATGCACTCCGGTGCGACACACCTTCTGATGCAGGCGAGCCTCTTTGCTGCAGCTTTTTGTTTCTGGGACTCGGTCCTTGCCTGCAATCAGCGCTGGAAGCCGATTGTTGCGCTGCTCGTGACGAGCAAGCTGTTTTGCCTGCTCGGGGTTCTGTTCGTCTTTTCGCCGAGCATGCTTTATCTCGGGCTTCTTGGGCATGTTCACGGTGGGGAGGTGATGGTCGGGACGACGCTTGCCGATCAGCAGCTTGCAGGCTTGCTCATGCTTGCCACCTGTCCCGTCACCTATGTGGTTGGCGGCATTCTGCTCGCCAACCGATGGCTGACCGAGATCGACTGCAAAGGGAGCAGGGAGGATTCAGTCCTGCCGACTGCCAGGATTGAATGATGCAGCATGGCGAGATCAGATGGCCGCGGGTGGCCAAGATCCTGTTGGCCGCTCTCGCGGCGGTGGCATGTTTCGCCGTAATTCTTGTCTGGTCGGGCCTCTACAATGTCGCCGCTTCCCGGGACCATCTGCAGGTGACGACCTGGATGCTCGAAAGGGTTCGGGAACAGTCCATCGCCACCCAGGCCATGGGTATAGAGGCACCGTTGCTTGATGATGATGGCATGGTGCGGCTCGGCGCCGCTCATTATGAGGCAGGATGCGTTCCCTGTCACAATCGTCCCGGCAACGCGATCAATCCAATCGTCGAAGGCATGTTGCCGTCACCGCCGAAGCTAACCAGTGCCCTGGAGGAACGAAAGCCGGAAACGATATACTGGATCGTCAAGCATGGTCTGAAATACACAGGTATGCCAGCCTGGCCCGACCAGACGCGGGACGACGAGGTCTGGGCGGTGACCGCCTTTCTGCAGACGCTTCAGCGCCCGTCCGATCAGCAATATCTCGATCTCGCGGGCGTTCGCCGCATCTCCGACGACGTGAGGACAGAAGGCTTTGCTAGCTTCGACCGTTTTACCGAATGCGGGCGTTGCCATGACAGTGGGCGGCTGGATACAAATGGCGACCGCATCCCGCGGCTTTCCGGGCAGTCGCCTGAATACCTGCTGCGCAGCCTGCGCGAATATGCCGGCCAAGACCGTCCGAGCGGCGTCATGGAACCCGTCGCCGCCTTGCTCGACGAGGAAACGATGCGAGCGCTCGTCGCTCGCTATGCGCGGGTGGAAAAGAGCCGGTCTGTGACCGCACCTCCTTCGGATGCGGAGCAACTCGAACGGGGGCGCATCATTGCCCAGCGCGGCGATCCCAAAAGGGGCGTTCCTGCTTGCGACAGCTGTCACGCAGCCGGACGCTCGCCGCAATTTCCGCGACTGGCGGGGCAGCATGCCGACTATCTCGTCGGGCAACTTGAGCTTTGGCAGCGCGGAGGGCGCACCGGCACGACCTATGGACGCATCATGTCCCATGTTGCGTCAAGACTGAGTGCGGATCAGATTTCGGACGTGACGTCTTACTACCAGTCGCTGCCTGGGGATGGCGCTCCTGATGGAGCAGTCGCGAGGGCCGGCCCATGACGCCGTGGCGCAGGATCTTCGGCGCATTTCTCGCCTGTCTCCTGATGATGGGACTGCCCTCCTGTGGAGGCATACAGTCCGCTCTCGATCCCGCCAGTCCCGATGCTGCCCGCATCAGCGTGCTTTCCTGGCTGTTGATTGGCTTCTGTTCGCTCGTTTTCCTTGTTGTCTGTGTCATCACCGGCTTTGCATTGTTCGGGAAGCTTTCATGGCGCTCCTGGATTGCCAGCGACAAAACGGTGATCGGTGGCGGCATCATTTTTCCCGTCGTCTCGCTGAGCGCCTTGCTCGTCTATGGCTTCGTGCTGATGAGCGTTGCCGATCGCCCTTTCACCGCCGCCTCCGACGACCGGCTGCGGATCGAGGTCGTGGGGCAGCGATGGTGGTGGCGGGTGACCTATGTCCATCCCGATGGTCGCCGAATTGAAAGCGCCAACGAAATCCGCCTACCGATCGGGCAACCCGTCGAAATCGCCCTGACCTCCGCAGATGTCATTCACAGCTTCTGGGTGCCGCGACTGGCTGGCAAGCTGGACATGATACCCGGGCGGATCAACAGAATGATGCTCGAGGTCTCCGAACCGGGTATGAGCCGCGGGCCATGCGCCGAATATTGCGGAGGACCTCACGCCCTGATGTCGTTCTATGTCATCGGCCTGCCACAGGTTGAATTCGATGCCTGGCTCGAACATGCCGCTTCCGGAGCCGCCGCGGCGGCGGAGGAAGCGAATGTGGAGGGCCAAGCCCTGTTTCTCGCCTCGGGTTGCGGCGGCTGCCATACGGTCCGTGGAACCGAGGCTAAGGGGCGAATCGGCCCCGATCTGACGCATGTCGGAAGCCGTCATTCGCTGGCGGCGGGCGCGCTTGGAAACGATCAGCAGGCCTTCGAGACATGGCTCAGAGACGGCCAGCACGTGAAGCCGGAAAATCTGATGCCGCCTTACGACATCTTCTCGGAGGTGGAGCTTACTCGGCTCTCCTCGTATCTCGAACACTTGAGGTGACGGCATGCTCGATTTCGCCGGCCTCGGCCTCTGGACAAACATCGCAATCTTCGCCGTCGCCGCCATTTTCGCCTGGCTGGCGGGCGCCAGGATCACGGGCTACGCCAACATCATCAGCGAGAAGACCGGCATGGGTCAGGCTCTGGTGGGCCTGCTGCTGCTCGGCGGCGTCACCTCTTTGCCCGAACTGGTCGTCGCAGTGACCTCGTCATTCAGTGGCGATGCATCACTTGCCGTCAACGGCATCCTGGGCGGCATCGCGATGCAGGTCGCAATCCTTGCCGTCGCGGATGCATTGATCCATGATCGGGCGCTCACATCCGTGATACCCAACCCGGTCGTCTTCCTGCAAGGCGGGTTCAAGGTGCTGCTGCTTTCCATTGTTGCGGCTTCGGTCGTCGTCGGCGACAAACCAGTGATGTTTGTCGGCATATGGATGTGGCTGCTGGTGACCATCACGGGGATCAGCATGTTCGTCCTGTCCCGGGTAAAGGAAGACCAGCCCTGGATTGCGAACGACGACGGCAGTTCGCAAGCCTTCGAAGATGAACATGTCGAGGAGAGTTCTGACGATGACGCGGGGCATGGTCTGAGCTGGGCTGTCTGGCGGGCCATCGCTGCCGGCGCCGTCATCGTGATCGCAGGCTACGTGCTGTCTCGCAGTGCCGATGCTATTGCTGAGGCTAGCGGGCTGGGTCAGAGTTTCGTCGGCGCGGTATTCCTGGCGATTGCGACCTCACTGCCCGAGGTCAGCACGGTGTTCACCGCCATGCGGGCAGGACTCTATACCATGGCGATGTCCGACATCTTCGGCACGAATATCTTCGACCTCTCCTTCCTCTTCCTGATCGATCTCACGGGTGGCGCCGACGCCGTCATGAACAGTGTCGGACGGTTCGAAGGCTTCGCCGCCCTGATCGCGATCACGGCAACGGCAATCTTTCTGGTGGGACTGGCCGAGCGGCGAGACAAGACGGCGCTCAGAATGGGCTATGATTCACTGGCGGTCCTCGCCACCTATCTCGCAGGCCTCGTTGTTCTCTATTTTCTTCGTGACAGCGGTGGGGGGAACTGATGCAGCTGCCCAATCCGGAACCGCGCCCCGAGGGCGAAGTCGAAGAGCTGAAGCGGATCTGGGCGACCCCGACCGGGTTCCGGCTGGTAACTGCCGTAAACAACACGGTGGTAGGCCTTCTCTATATCGGGGTCGCATTTCTGTTTTTCCTGCTCGCAGGGGTGCTTGCGCTGTTGATGCGAACCCAGCTGGCTGTGGGCGAGAACAACTTCATAAGTCAGGACCTCTACAACCAGATGTTCACGGTCCACGGCACAACGATGATGTTCCTGTTCGCCGTACCTGCCGTCGAGGCGCTAGGCGTGATGCTGCTGCCACAGATGCTGGCTGCGCGGGATCTGCCGTTTCCGCGTTTGAGTGCCTTCGCCATCTGGGCCTATGTCGTCGGCGGCCTGGTCTTCTTCTCGACCATTTTCTACGACCTCGCACCGAAAGGTGGGTGGTTCATGTATCCGCCGCTGACGCTGAAGGAGTATTCGCCGGGCGACAATGCCGATTTCTGGCTATTGGGGATCGGCTTTATCGAGATATCCGCGATTGCAGGCGCGATCGAAATTGTCGTCGGGGTGCTCAGAACCCGCCCGCCCGGCATGTCGCTGACCAAGATGCCGATCTTCGCCTGGTCAATGCTGATATTTGCCAGCATGATCATGTTCGCCTTTCCGGCCGTCATTCTCGCGACGATGATGCTCGAAATCGAGCGCGCGTTCGGGTGGCCCTTCTTCACTGCAGCGCTGGGGGGCGATCCCATCCTCTGGCAGCATCTTTTCTGGTTCTTCGGCCATCCCGAAGTCTACATCATCTTCCTGCCGGCGGCGGGGCTGGTATCGATGATGATACCGACCATGGCCCAGACGCCTCTCGTCGGCTACCGGCTGATCGTCGTCGCGCTGATCGGAACTGGCTTCTTCAGCTTTGGGCTCTGGGTCCATCACATGTTCACGACGGGCATACCGTCCCTCAGCCTCGCCTTCTTTTCTGCGGCCAGCATGACCGTTGCCATTCCCTCCGGTATCCAGGTCTTTTCATGGATCGCCACCATCGCGTCAGGCAGGCGCCGCTTCCGGATCACAACCCCATCGCTGTTCATCCTCGGGTTCTTGTTCATATTCACGCTGGGGGGACTGACCGGGGTCATGGTCGCCATGGTTCCGTTCGATTATCAGGTTCATGACACCTATTTCGTCGTGGCGCATTTCCACTACGTCTTGATTGGCGGCATGGTCTTTCCGCTGTTCGCCACGTTCTATTACTGGACGCCAATGGTCAGCGAACGCATGCTCTCCGAGCGGCTGGGACGATGGGTCTTCTGGCTGATGTTCATTGGCTTTAACGTCACCTTCCTGCCGATGCATCTCACGGGCTTGCGAGGCATGCCTCGACGGGTCTGGACCTATCCCGGCGATATCGGCTGGGATACGCTCAATATGATCTCCACGCTGGGTTCCTACATTCTGGCAATAGGCGTGCTGATATTCGTTGTCGATGTTGTCAGGAATTTTCGCGTAGGGGAAGGCGGGCCGGAAAACCCGTGGGGTGCCGGCACCCTCGAATGGCTTCCCAATGATGTCTATTCGACGCGCAGCATCCCGCTTGTTGAGAGCCGGGAACCGCTCTGGGACCGGCCAAGCCTGCCCGATGAGGTGAGGAACGGGCATCACTTCCTGCCCAACGCTCCCACGGGCGGTCGGGAAACGATCGTCACGTCGCCGATCAATGCTAGACCGCAATATGTGATCCAGATGCCGGGACCGGGTTGGTCGCCTTTTCTCGCAGCGATCTTTACCGCCGCGTTCTTCCTGCTGCTGACCGTCAAGCTGGTGACCATCGCAATGATCTGCGGTGGACTAGCGATCGTCTTCTGCGTCGTCTGGACCTGGGGACTGGATCCGGGCCCCTCTAAGGGCGAGATCGACATCGGTGGGGGTATCAAGCTTCCGACCTATATGACCGGCCCCAGTTCCCACTCCTGGTGGGCGATGGTCGTGTTGATGTTCGTTGCGGCCTCTCTCTATCTGGCTTATGTGTTTGCCTATCTGTTCCTTTGGCTCGTGTCGCCAGAGGTGTGGGCGCCCATAGGTTCGCCCCCGCTGCCCGGCTCGCCGTGGCCGCTGATCTCCGCCCTTCTCTTAACTGCCGGCGCCGTGATCGTCCGTATCCTCGACCGCGGGCTCGGGACAATGAGTGGCTCAGCGGCACTCGTTCCTTCCTTGATTTTCCTATCGCTCGTCTGCCTTGCCGGCGCCCTGCTCGTTGAGATCTTCGGACATTTCGCCAGTGGTCTGGGCGCGGGCGACAACGCTTATGGGGCAATGGTCTACCTGGGAGCTGTTCTCTTTGCACAACTTGTCTTCGTCCTCTTCATCATGGGATTGTTCACTATGGCGCGGCATATCACTGGACGCCTGGACGGCGAGCGCCGCGTGACGTTCGACAATTTTAAGCTCCTCTATTTTTATGCGGTTGCGCAATCGCTGACAGGACTGATCCTGATTCACGGTTTTCCGCGATTGATCGGGTAGGGTGTCATGAAGGATCCGAGCAAAGAAACACCCATCGCGGGAGCCCTGCTGTTCATGCTGACAGGGCCTATCCTCTGGGCCGCACACTTCCTGATGGTCTATAGCGGGCAGGCTACGATATGTGCGTGGCGGTCCAACGGCTTTCTGTTGCTTCCGGAGGGCTACGTTTCCTTGCTCGTGCTTGCCGTGACCGTCGTCGCTGAAGTTGTTCTCGTCTACGCTTTATGGAGGCCCAGCGCGATTGCGCGGCTTCTGAATTTCGACGTCGACGATGCCGAGAACCAGTGGTTTGCGACCAGGGCAATGCGATCGTTGGTTGCCCTGTCGATTTTTGGCGTCACTGGAGGGGGCGCTGCAGCCCTGGCTCTGGATGCCTGCATTTAGCATCGTTTTAAGTTTGTTTCAGCGCCGGCATCAAGCGGCGGCGTTCACCTAGTTGAAGAACAGCGTCCTGGCCAGACGTCGAACCTTGCATGGCCGAACTGTGGACGCCGTCGGGTATCCATTGAACGTCCCGGTGAACGTCCCGGCGCAGAGATGTGATGTCAGGCATCTGCCACGATCGGGAGCTTCGCTGATCGGGGTCGCGATGCGGAGTGCTGCTGGGCCCTTCCGTGGACTATAAAGCCAGTGGTAAGACACCGACCCATCCCGAAAGATTCTACAATTGCGCCTACTGGTCCCGCGGAAATCATCTTCCGCTTTCCCGATCGAGGACCGGCGCGATACCGCTCCTGACACTGTCTTCCAGCTTTTCCAGAACGACGAAGAGGGAGGCAAAGACAAAAGGAAGAGAAGAGTAAAAAGCAGAAGGCCGCCGATGACGGCAATCACCGTCAGCGCGCAAAATTCTCTACCTATGTCGTGCGCGAGAGCAAGTGGGGCCATGGGTGCGCAGATGACAATCGTCGTCATCGTGGTTGGCCTTGTGCGCTTGTGGCAAATGCCAATCATGGCGGATGCATGGCCAGCACCACCATTACCGCTTCCGATGCAAATTTGACGACTATCTCGCGTTCTTCGTACGATACCCATTCGCCTCAGCAAGCCAATGACGACTGGTGGCTCGATGCCCGAACCGCACAGATGCATGCCTTGCAGGATCTACCAGAGCTGCACTCAATAGCCTGTCATGAGCCTAATGGCACAGTTGACGGGTGCGAGATGGGGCTGCGAACTCGTCGATCAGATAGAGTACCGGATCTGGCAGTCATGGCGGCTTCATTCCGCCGGGAGCGCTGTCGAAACCGTATGCCATGCCGGTCATAGCTGAGTAAGGATGTTTTATTGGCTACGGATAGCTGTTCCAGGCCATCCAAGACCCAATCTTTGGGAGCACGACTTTCCACGTGATAAGACGTCCAGCTTCTTTGTCGCTGAGGTCTCTTGATGGCCGTGGAGGTTCGGCCCGCAATCCGAGAATCCCACCAGTTCGAACCCCAGTGCGGAGTGGCAAAACCGGAAGCGGGCTTTGAGGCTAACCTTGATTTCGGCTTTCACGTCGTCGATCCGGCTCCAGCGGTCCCCTGCGAGAACAACGTGGCCATCCAAGGCGGCTTGGGGTTCCAGCATCTGCCACAGATGCACATGGTGCACGTCCTTGACCCCAACTCCGCCCCGCACTGTTTCGACCACTTCACCGCCATCGAGCTCTGGCGGACTCCCCAGCATCAGAATGAGGATCGGGTCGCCAGTCTCGGAAAAGGCGAGGTCAAGGATTTGGAATGCATTGCTTATCGTGATCGCAGGCTCTACCCAGCGCATTTCGTAGAGAAGGAGCAAAGCACCGCCGATCTTCACAGCCACAGAGGCGAGCGCGTCGGACAGGTTGTGCAAGAAGAGCGCGCGAATATTCACGCGACCCTTCCGCATAAAGGATGTCAGAGCTACTGTGATGGTATTTACCGCCAGGGCGAGACGAGCCAGTATCACAACCGTCCAGCCGTCGACTTCTGTCGGGTTCAAGAAGCGCATGCCGCCTTAGCAGATAAGGTAGAAGCCCATTAGAATCAGCCTCGTATCATTGGCGAGCGCAGCCTCCACTTCGATCCGACCGATGTCCGCAGCAGATTTCAACCGCATCCTGTCGATTGGCATGGACGAGCATGAGCCTGAACTGCGTCGGCCGGATGACCCAGTGGTGACGCCTGCGGTCGTCGGATTTGCAGGTGAAGCTTAAGCGCCGTTCATATTCGAGCAGGAGCGCGACCGGGTTATGCGACTTTCGGCGCGGATCGTTCGAAATCGGCTGTTTCGCCGTCTCGTTCTTCAGGCTTGTAGCAAACGATGCGCCATCACGGGATTGCAACTCATCAATGGCGGCGGTCGAGCGTAGGTTGATGCCATTCACATTCGTCCGGTGGAAGCGCGTGGACCTGACATTCTTTCCAACGGAATTACCCTTTCGGGTACCGCACACTGCTTGTTTGACCGCGGTCTGATTGGCCTTTGGGACGATCTTGATATCCTGATGCCGCGTCAGGCGAATGATCCTGACAGCATTCAAGGACTCCTTAACAAGACCGGGAAGGCGATCGTGCCTGGCAGGGTCTTCGAGCGGCCACATCCCCAGTTCCTGAGATGGCACCGTGAGAACTGCTTCAAGCAGTGAGCGCCAGGGTAAGTCTGGCATTGTAGCTTCATCCCGATCAGGTCTATTTCGGTCAGTTGGCGGCCAGTGATCCGAAAATCATCCCGATCGGTTCGTTTTGACTTTCCTTCATGCCGCCTGGAGATATAATCATCCCGGTAAGGGTGGTAATGGAAACGATCAAAGATGCAAAAAGCCTCGGCATGCTGATCCGTCAGGAGCGCAAACAGCAAGGCTTGACCCAGGAGCAACTCGCCGGGGTGATTGGTGTGGGCGTACGGTTTCTGCGTGAACTCGAGGCCGGCAAAGAGAGCTGCCAGATTGGCCGTGCGATGCAAGTCCTGACTGGTTTGGGCCTCGCTGTTTCGGTCGGGCGACGCCAGGGTCCGCGAACATAATCCGCGTCTTGGACGTCTATTTTCGCGCCACCAGGGCCGGCGTGCTCGCCCGGCTTGACGACGGCCTACTGACCTTTGCCTATGATGGCGCCGATCTTCTTGACCAGACGTCGCGGGCGATTTCGTTCTCGATGCCTGTGCGAGAAGAGCCATTCGGTGATCAGGTGGTTCGCCCCTTTTCTCCGGGCTCTTGCCAGATGAGGGCGCGCGGCAACGCCTTGCGGGGGCGCTCGGCCTTTCGGCAGGCGACGCTTTCGGGCTTCTCGAAATCATTGGGGGCGAATGCGCAGGTGCCTTGTCACTCTACCCCACCGGCACGGCGCCCGAACCTACCGGCCAGTCCCAAGCCGAAATTCTCACTTCGGACCGTCTGGATGAAATTCTCAGCAGGTTGCGGATCCGGCCCTTGCTTGGTGGAGACGAGGGCATTCGCCTATCGCTCGCCGGCGCGCAGGATAAACTGGCGGTCATTGTCGATGGAGATTCCATTGCCTTGGCGAGAGATGGTTGCCCAACGACCCATAGCCTGAAACCAGTCATCCAGGCGTTGGAAGGCACGGTGGAGAACGAGCATTTCTGTATGCGGCTGGCTGCCCGCCTCAAGCTGCCGGTACCCGATGTCGAGATACGCCTAGACGGAGCGACTGCCTTTCTCCTGGTTGAGCGTCATGATCGGACGAAAGCTGCAGACGGCATCATTGAGCGCCTGCACCAGGAAGACTTTTGCCAGGCCCTGAGCGTCCCGCCGGAGCTGAAGTATGAGGCCGATGGCGGACCGGGGACAGGACAGGCTCTCGGACTGATCGACCAGGCCTGCGCGAGGCCCGTCGTGGATCGGTTGCAATTCATCCGCATGCTGATCTTCCATGTCTCGTCGGCAACGCCGATGCCTATGGCAAGAACTACGCCCTGCTTTATGGCTCCGATGGACCGGATCTGGCGCCGATCTACGACGTCGTTTGCACGGCCGTGTATCCCCGCTTCTCGAAGAGGCTCGCCATGAAGATTGGTGGCCGCGATCTGCCCGACACGATCCAGCTGAAGCATTGGGCGACACTCGTGCCCGGAACCGAATCTTCTCAGCGCATCCTTGTTCGCGATCTTGCCCAAATGGCGGAAGGGATTGTGAGCGAGGCCGATGCCCTTGTTGCAGAACTGGCCGGCGAGGGGATTAGGCACCCATCTTGAACGCAATTCGCAAGGTCATCTCAAGCCGGGCTGGCTCATTGCAGAGAGCCGTGGAGCAGGTGTCTTAAGCAGTTGAGAGGTCGCGGATATCCGACGACTTGTCCTTCGGCAAATGGGCCGGTGGCTCATATTCCATCAAGGCGATCGAGCTACCATCCCACCCTGCCCGCTATCCTGCCGCTGGTTATACTGTTTTTAAAAAACAGTATAACCATGGAATAGAGCTTAAGAAGTCTATTGACCTCATGTACCAGACGATGCTTGCCGAGCTAGGTCAACGCTCGCTCGACGCCGCTTGGATGGCCGATTTCCCTCCGGATGGTCGGTTCACCCCCGCAAACATAAAGGGTCGCAAATACTGGTACTTCGACATCCCCGATGGACACGGTGGTACGAAACGTCGTTACGTCGGTCCTGCCAATGATCCGGATATATCGCAGCGCGTCGCTGATCATAAGCGGGACAAGGACGATTTACGCGCTCGCAGGCGCTTGGTAAATACCCTGACCCGCGAGGGCGGAATGATCGCCCCTGACGCCATGTCGGGTGACATCGTCGAGGCTCTCGCCGGCGGCGGTCTCTTTCGACTCCGGGGTATTCTCATCGGCACGGTGGCCTTCCAGTGCTATTCAGGACTGCTGGGCGTCCGCCTTCCCATGGCTGCGATCCTGACCGGCGATGCGCACATCGCCCAAGACTATGCCATCAGCCATGAGGTTGAAGACAGCCTGCCTCCGATCATTGAACTGCTAAAGGGCTTTGACGCCAGCTTCCGGCCAGTTCCCCATCTATCAGGATCCGAGGCCTCGTCGGCGTTCCAGAATGCCGACGGCTATCGGGTTGAATTCCTGACGCCGAACCGTGGTTCGGACGACGATATCGACCAGCCGGCGAAGATGCCCGCCCTCGACGGTGCCAGCGCGGATCCGCTGCGCTTTCTCGACTTCCTCATCAGGGATCCAGTCAGAACGATTCTGCTCCACCGAAGCGGTGTCCCAGTCGTCGTCCCGGATCCGTCCCGGTATGCGGTCCACAAGCTCATCGTCGCCAGCCGCCGACACACTGACGGGCAGGGGCCGGCGAAGCGAGACAAGGACATACGTCAAGCTGCGCTGCTCTTTGAAGCCCTGCAGCAGACGAGGCGATCCGCTGACCTGGCGCTAGTCTACAATGAAGCTTGGGAGCGCGGACCTGCATGGCAGGAAGGTATACTAACCGGGGCGGGAATGCTGCCGGCACAAGACGCCGAGCGGTTAAAGACGGCCCTTATCGAGGGAGCAAAGAAGAACCGCGAAGAAATTGAACTTCCGTTTGGAGAATAGGCTGTCGTCCGCTTCGAAAGCCAGAGAGTTGCTCTGATACGAAGTGGCGAAGACAAACATGGTGTCGAGAGTTCGATTTCGCTCACGAGCTGGGATGTCTGCAGCGTTCGGGTTGGTATGGAGCATGCTCATCAGTCATTCAGGTACGTTGAACGAGCGACGGAAATAGGTCCTTACAGCAGGCCACTTGTCTTCGGCCGATAGTTGGAGGAATTGATCAGTCATACGTCACCATTCCGACGCTTCGCGCGAGCCAGTTTGGAAACTGAGGTGCTGCAGCGACAAGTTCGTTGAACGCTTCTGGGGCCAGTTTCCGCCTGATGGCAAAGAGTGCGTCTTCCGCTCGCTCCGGCCCCAGCCAGGCGAGTGCGCGAACAGCTACGCCTGCTGACCGGTTGGCGAGGGATAACTGCCAGCAAGGGACATGCTTGAGCTCGACCTTTTGGCTTCCGACATTGATAGTCCGGCTGCGCCCAGAGGTCAGGTAGATGGAGCGGACTGGAACTTGCGTGGTGAGCCCAAGGGCATTGGCTGCCGCCGCACCATTCGCCGCAACACCAAGGCTGCCAAGCGCTTTTTCTCCAGTGTGGTCAGACAATTTGGCAAGCCAGGCGTCGTCGTAACTGACAAGCTTGGCAGCTGCCTCAAGCCGATACAGGCCATCGCGCCGAATGCCGATCATCGGGCTCACAAGGGCTTGAACAATAGAATTGAAAATCCACGCCGTCTGTCCCGGAAACGCGAGACGATTATGGGGAGGTTCAAATCGCATCGTCAGGCGCAACGTTTTCTGTCAGCTCATGACCAAATCAACACGATCTTTCGGCCATGCCGTTACAACCTCACCGCCATGTCATACCGCCACGCGAGGGCTGACGCATTCTGCCTATGGGCAGACCATACTACTGAAATGAAAGACTGGTTTTTCCTCATCGGGACCGTCGCTACGACGCTCAAACAACTTGGCAATACCGTCGGCTCGACCCATCCCTATCGCTTGCTCGGCAACGAGCGTCGGCCTTGAGTTACCTCGATGAGCTATCCTACCAAAACCTAGAGAAGCCGCGCCGCCCTTCCGCTCCGCCTGGTCGCGCTATTGTAGTATTCCGATGCCTGCTGAACGGATCGATGCCGCGACTGCTCCATGGCCTCTGGGAGTGGAATCCCGCGGTTCGCTGCTTCAGTCAGCTAGCCGGAACGCAGACCATGGGCCGAAAATTCCGCCGGATCGAGCCCGGCCAGTTCAGCCCGCTGTTTGACGATGTCGTTAACCGCCTTCGGGTCGAGCGGCCGGCGCGAAACATTGCCCCACCGATCGATTGCCCTGAAGACCGTACCATGGTCGATTTTTGCAGCCACAAGCCAGGCGTTCAGCGCCTCGACCGGTCGACCGCTGATGTAGACTACTTCATCACGGTCGGCGGCGCTGGTTTTGGTGCGACCGAGATGAATGGAAAAAGATAGCAGGGGAGGGCCCCCATCTAACTGGATCGGCTCTTCCGGTTGCAGCTGCTCGATCCTGAGGCCAGCGATTTCGCTGCGGCGACGGCCACCCGAGGCAAAGGCAACCATTAGGATCGCACGGTCCCTGACATCACGCAGGCTTCCCGTCTTGCAGGTTGCGAGCAGTCTGGATAGGATATCCCCGGTGACGGCCTTGGCGCTTTTTCGCTTCCGTGGCCGTGGCGTTGCACGCACCGCAAGTCGAATTGCGGATCTGAGGGCAGGGGAGCTGAAAAAGCCATCCAGCCCGCGCCATTTCGTCAATGTCGACCAGGTGGAAAGACGCCGGCGCACGGTGTCGGGTGCATGCGGTCCGAGCGTCCGCAGAAATCCCTGGATCCGGAGCTTGTCGTCGACATCCGCGGGCATCCCGTGTTCCGGATCCGTCAGACCCCTCTCTGCGCCCCACAGGTGGTGCGCGACGAATTTGAGAAGCAGCGCTTCGGGTGCTGGCCAGGGGAGCGAGCGGCCCGTTGCGGCCAGCGACCAGGCCTGCAGGTAAGCAAGATCGGAGGCCAGCGCGCGCAGCGTGTTGGCACCCATGCCCTCGTTGACGAGATGGCGAAGGGTCTCGATGTCCTGATCGGTCAACATTTCCGCCAGCTCGTCTCGTCGGTCCATGGGTAGAACGGCGGCAATCGTATCGAGTGTCGCTACTCGGGCCGCGAGCTGCGCAGGGCGATCAATGCTCATGCTCAGGCGATCCAAACACCGCCACACCTTCTGCATTGGCAGCCTCTACCAGTCGACGGTCGAGCGTGGCCAGAGGGAGTTGTTCGAGAAGTGCTAGAGCGAGGTAGGCGGCATCGTATGCGCTGAGACGGTATTTCCGGGACAGACGCACTACCTCAGTGTCGTCGCCGGCTCCACTCAGTTGCAATGGCAGGTCGCGAAACCGTGCCAGCGCCGAATGAACAAAATCGGCCGAAATCCGCTCGCGTTTCTCGGCGCTCAGTAGAATGCTGCGAATTTCATGCCGAAGCAGATCGGGCGCCACCGCGTCTTCCTCCGCCATGCGGGTCATTGCCCGCTCGGCGGTTGCATTGTCCTCGTCCGGCAGCAACCACGCGCCAGCGATGGAGGCATCAACGACAAAGGCCATCAGCGCCGGCCTTCCTGCTTCCATTCCTGGATTTCTTGATGGGTGACGGGCTTGGCCTGCGCGCGCAACGCTCGCAAGGCCTCGATCGCGGTCAGTCGCTGACGGCGTTCGTCCATGGCCACCAAACGCGCTACAGGATCGTTTCCACGGGCAATTATAAAGTCCTCGCCAGCTTCGACGCGAGCAAGCAGTTCAGACAAATGCGTTTTTGCCTCGGCGACTTTAACTGTAACAGTCATGGGCAATTCCCTCGCTCATATCTCCTGCGATTTGAAGATAGGCTAGCCGTGGTCGCCGATATGGTCAATAGGTTGACTAGTTAACATTCGATAAGGGATATTTATCGAGGGCTTAGTCTAGTCGACTTAGGGCCCGGCGGTTCGATTCCTTTCAAGAGCGAGATATGACCATCACTCGCCGTCGACCAAGGCACAGGTCAGACTCCTAGACGACCGAGTAACGGACCTGTGGCGGGTGCGACGATGCGACGATCTGTCTGTTTCAGAGCACTTCGTATGGCGTTGCAATTGCAGCTCGCGACGGTGCCACCTGGAAATCCCTCGGAAGCATGCGGTGATGCGCCATGACCATCTGGCAGGTGCTGCGGGCGTCCTGCCGCAGGTCGTGATGAATGACGAAGGTGAGATGGCCTCGGGCCAGGAGGCTTCGGTTGTCGGCGTCGAGGTCATGGGCGGCAAAGACGTCGATCCGGCGCTTCTCCTCCTCGAAGGCGCGGAGGATCGCCCGGTTGCCGCCACCGATCGAATAGACGGCCCGGATCTCGGGGTTGGCGCTGAGCGCTGATTTCACCAAACTCTCTGTGGTGCGATCGACGCCGAAGCCTTCCGAAATCGTCACGATGTCAAGATGCGGCGCGTCCTTGTAAAGGGCGTCGCAAAAACCATGGTGGCGATCCTCCTCGCCGGAAAAGCGGGCGCTCGACAGCGTCAGCAGCACCTTGCCCCCGTCCGGCCCCGCCATGCGTGCCATGAGATAGGCGGCGGTCGCCCCTGCCACGTGATTGTCCATGCCGACATAGCCGAGACGCGATGGCGCGGGCAGGTCGGTCACCAGGGTCACCACAGGAATGCCGCTCGCCATCAACTCGGCTGCCATCGCCGCGATCGCCGGCGTCGAGGGCACCTTGACGACGACGCCATGGCTGCCGCGCCGGCGAATGCGCTTGAGGATAGCGAGGAGATCGCGTTCCTCCATAGTCTCGGCCACGTGAAAGCGCGCCGATAGCGAAGCCGGCCGCATGCCCGGCAGTTCGGCATCGAAGGCCGTCCGCACGGCATTCGAAAACCGCTGCGGCGTTTCCATGACGACGTCGATAACGAGGCGGCGCCCGCCGATCCTCGCCTCGGCATATTGCCGTTCCAGTTCCGCGATCGCCGCCTCGATGCGAAGTCCCGTCGCCTTCGCCACATGCCCGCGACCATGCAGCGCCCGATCGACGGTGGCGAGACTGAGGCCCGATTGCAGGGCGATGTCCTTGAGCGGGAAGGGCGGGCGCATGGTTTGGGCCTTGAGGTGCTTTTGAGGTGTTTTGCCGCTAATCTCTCGCCCGTCGCCTGACTATGGTCAAGGTGGATGAGGAATTCGGGAGGAGACCATGGACCAGAGAACACTGACCAGCCGTCGCCGCGACAAGGTCTGGCTCGACAGTCAGGCCGGCGACATCGAGGCCTTCAAGGCGCTGGTGGCGCAAAAGACCAGGCGCGAAGACTGGCCGTTCGCCGCCGGGGTGGAGAAGAACGTGCTCCTCTATAACGGATCGGCGGTGCGCGACATCGCCCGCGATCCGGAGGCCCGTCGCGAATTGATGGCCGAATGGGTCGAGGTCTTCACGAATGGCCCCGGCGTCATCGTCATCAAAAATGCCATTGCCGATCTTGCGGTCGTCGATCGCGCGACCGAGGTCTTCAACGGAATCGTCAAGGCCGAGAAGGAAGGCGGCAAGGCGGCCGCTGACCACTTCGCCAAGCCCGGCGCCAATGACCGCATCTGGAATTCGCTGCAGAAACACGCGCTCGCCGACCCCGACAATTTCGCCCGCTATTATGCCTCGAACGCGATCGCCATGGCGTCGGAAGCCTGGCTCGGCCGCGGCTATCAGATGACGGCGCAGATGAACCGGGTAAACCCCGGCGGCAAGGCGCAGGTCCCGCACCGCGATTATCACCTCGGCTTCATGTCTCCGGAACAGATGCAGGCCTATCCTGGCCATATCCACGCGGTCTCGCCGCTACTGACGCTCCAGGGCGCAGTCGCCCATTGCGACATGCCGGTCGAAAGCGGTCCGACGCTTTTCCTGCCTTATTCTCAGAGCTTCTTCGAAGGCTACCTCGCCTTCGGCCGGCCGGAATTCCAGGCTGTGTTCGCCGAGAGCCACGAGCAGCTGCCGCTGTCGAAGGGCGACGCTGTCTTCTTCAATCCGGCCCTGATGCATGGCGCCGGCAACAACGTCTCTAAGGACATCTGGCGCATGGCGAACCTGCTGCAGGTCTCCTCGGCCTTTGGCCGCGCCATGGAGAGCGTCGACCGCGACGCGATGTGCAAGGCGGTCTATCCGGCGCTGTTCGCGGCCCATAGGACGGGCACGCTGACTTCGGCCGAAATCGCCAATGCCATTGCGGCCACCGCGGAAGGTTATGCCTTCCCGACCAATCTCGACAGCGATCCGCCGGTCGGTGGCCTTGCGCCGAAAACGCAGAACACCATGATGACGGAAGCACTCGAGGCGGGCATGGAGCCGGAGGCCTTCGCAGCGCTCGTCGAGACACAGGCTGCCAAGCGCAGGGCATGAGGAAGACAATGGGAGGACTGGACAACAAGATCGCCGTGGTCACCGGCGGCACACAGGGGCTGGGCGCGGAAGTCGCGCGGCTGTTTGCCGAGCGCGGTGCAAAAGGCCTGATCATCTGCGGCCGCAGCCGCGAGAAAGGGGAGGTCACGGCCCGTGAAATTGCGGAACGGTATGGCACCTCGGTGCATTTCGTAGCCGCTGATCTCGGGGAGGTTTCCGATTGCCGCCGGGTCGTCGCTGCTGCCGATGAAAAGTTCGGCCGTGTCGATGCCATCGTCAATGTCGCTGCCATCACCGATCGCGGCACGATCCTCGACACCGACGAGGCGTTGTTCGACCGAATGTTCGCGATCAATACCCGCGCGCCCTTCTTCCTGATCTAGGATGCGGTGAAGCTGATGCTGCGCGATGGCGTCGACGGCACGATCGTCAACATCTCCTCCATGTCATCGATGGCCGGTCAGCCCTTCATCGCCGCCTATTGCGCCTCCAAGGGCGCGCTCGATACGCTGACCCGCAACGTCGCCTTCGGTCTGTTGAAGAACCGCATTCGCTGCAACGGGCTGAATATCGGCTGGATGTCGAGCGACGGCGAGGATCGAATCCAGCGGGAATATCATGGTGCCTCGGCGGACTGGCTACAGGAGGCTGCCGCCCGCCAGCCCTTCGGTCGGCTTGTCGACCCCGCCGAAGTGGCACGCGCCTGTGCCTATCTCTCGTCGGAGGAGAGCGGCCTGATGACCGGCGCCACCATCAATTTCGACCAGTCGATCTGGGGCGCGTATGAGGACAGCCCCCATCCGCGGTACAAGATGACGCTCTGAGGAGAGGCGAGGGAAGCCGTGGAACCCCCTTCGGGCTTCCCTCCGGTGTAACCATCGCTTCGATGTGCTGGTATCGCTTTCCTAAAAGCACCTGGCTCTTTACGATCTGCTTGGGCAGGGAAGTGGCGGCAAGGGCGCACTCATTTCGGGCGCTTGGCCAGGTGGTCTGTCCACTGAAATAGACAACAGGATTGCGCGCTCTAAGATTATTGCGGGCTTATGGACTCGACGTTGATCCACGCGCCAGCTTCTAGCGATTGTGCCGCCGCATGCACTGTCCGCTCTATTTCCAGGCCACGTTCGAAGTCGATGACATAGGCGTCGTGTTCGCCAGAGATCGCCTGGAGCAGCTCATGGCACTCAATCACCTTTAGTTCGTTGAAGCCTAAACCATGACCCGGTGCAGGGACAAACTCGCGATAGGGCGGATGGGGCGGTGCCGCGAGTATCGTACGGTAGCCCTGAAGATCAGCCGGATCTTCGGTCATATAGATCTGCAGCTCGTTCATCCGCTCCTGATCGTAGAGGATTGATCCCCTGGAGCCGAAGATCTGTAGCGCAATTCGACCTTTCCTGCCCCAGGCTGAACGGTTGACCATCAGCACACCCGAAGCGCCTAGCTCAGTCCTAAACAGAGCCTGGGCGATGTCGTGGTTCTCGACATTGCGACGACCACCATTATTGGCCGGCCTGTCTGGATAGGGTTTAGCCATGTCGGCGACGACGGAGGTGATGCGTCCATGGAGGACGGCCAGCAGCGAAAGCGGGTGAACTGCGAAGTCATCGAGTGCGCCGTATCCGGATTTCTTTTCACTCTTCCAGTAGAAGGGCTCGGCCGGATCGGCCATATAATCTTCATCCATCTCGAGTCGGATGTGATTGACGTCGCCGATCCTGCCTTCGGCAATCAGTTTGCGCGCATGCCGGATCATGGGGTTCTGGATGTAGTTGTAGCCGAGGATCGCCGTCTTGCCTGAGAGTCTTGCTGCATCTCGCATGCGGGTAGCATCTTTGAGAGATGTTGCCATCGGCTTTTCGCACCAGACATGTTTGCCAGCTTCCAATGCTGCCACTGCCATATCTGCGTGAAACTGGTTCGGGGCCGCGATGGAGACTACATCGATTGCGGGATCGGAAATCAGGTCGCGCCAATCTCCTGTCCCTCGGCTGAAACCAAATGCCTCAGCCTGCTGTCGCGCAAGTTCCGGGGTTGCATCGGCGAGTGCGACGAGCCGCGGACGGCGGACGTCTGGAAAGACCGTCGCTACAGAAGTCCATGCAAGAGCATGGCATTTGCCCATGTAGCCAGAACCAATCAACCCCACACCCAGTCCCATCACGCCCTCCCAGCGGTTAGAGGCTCATTCGAACGCTATCAGAAACACGGTGCAGCAACACCCGCACGGCGATGGGCCGCGATCACGGTATTGGCCATCAGCATGGCAATCGTCATTGGTCCCACACCGGCGGGCACCGGAGAGATGGCCTTGGCGATCGGCTTGCATTCGGCAAAGGCGACGTCGCCCACCAGCTTGGACTTGCCCTTGCCCTTTTCGGGAGCTGCGACGCGGTTGATGCCGACATCGATGACGGTCGCGCCCGGCTTCAGCCAGTCCGCCTTGACCATTTCGGCTCGACCGACGGCAGCGACCAGAATATCCGCCTGACGGGCAAGTTCGGGCAAATCGCGGCTCTTCGAATGGCCGATGGTGACGGTGGCGTTGGCATTCAGCAGAAGCTGCGCCATCGGCTTGCCGAAGAGGTTGGAGCGACCAATGACGAGGGCGTTCAGGCCCGAGAGATCCTTGCCATGAATCTGGCGGACCAATATCATGGCGCCGACGGGCGTGCAGGAGATGAGCCCGCTCTTGAGGTCTCAGGTTGCGAGTTTACCGGCATTGAGGATGTGCAGACCGTCGACGTCCTTTTCCGGCAGGATCGACTGGATGACCGGCTCGCTTTCGAGATGTTTCGGAAGGGGGAGCTGGACCAGAATTCCGTCGATATCTGGATCGGCGTTTAGCGCGGCGACCAGCGCCATCAGGTCTTCCTGCGAGGTCTGTTTCGGCAGCGTATGCTGAATGGAGTTGAAGCCGCACTGCTTGGCCATGCGGCTTTTCGCGCCAACATAAGCATGGCTTGCCGGGTCGTCGCCGACGATGACGACGGCAAGGCCGGGTTTGCGATGGCCGGACCTTTCGAGCGTCGTTGCCGCTACGGTTACCGCTTCGATGACCGAAGCGGCGGCCGCCTTTCCGTCGATGATGACTGTCATGTTCACCCCATGCGCTCGGAGGCATAGGAGCCGGGGCTTGCCGGGAAGACGACCGTGCGGTTGCCGTTGATGAAGGTCCGGTGGTGGATATGGGCGTGGATCGCGCGTGCCAAGACCTGGCTTTCGACATCGCGGCCGATTGAGACATAGTCTTCCGCCGACTGCGCATGGGTGATGCGGGCAACATCCTGTTCGATGATCGGACCTTCATCGAGGTCGGCGGTCACGTAGTGGGCGGTTGCCCCAATCAGCTTCACGCCGCGCTCGAAGGCCTGCTTGTAGGGGTTGGCACCCTTGAAGCTCGGCAGGAAGGAGTGGTGAATGTTGATGACTTTGCCCGACATCTTGCGGCACATGTCGTCGGAGAGAACCTGCATGTAGCGGGCGAGAACGATGAGCTCGGTGCCCGTCTGCTCGACCAGATCCATAATGCGGGCTTCGGCTTCCGGCTTGTTCTCCTTGGTCACCTTGATGTGGTGGAAGGGGATATCGTGGTTCACGACGACCTTCTGATAGTCGAAGTGGTTCGAGACGACGCCGACGATGTCGATTGGGAGCGCGCCGATCTTCCAGCGATAGAGCAGGTCGTTCAGGCAGTGGCCGAAACGCGACACCATCAGCAGCACCTTCATGCGCTGGGCTGCGTCATATAGGTTCCAGTTCATGTCGAACTTCTCGGCGACGGCCACGAAGCCCTTTTCGAGTTTGGCTTGCGCTGCGCCTTCCTCCGAGATGAAAGAGACGCGCATGAAGAACTGTCCGGTATGAAGATCGTCGAACTGGGACGAGTCGACGATGTTGCAGCCCTGGTCGGCCAGATAACCCGAGATCGCAGCAACAATGCCACGAGTGGACGGGCAAGATACGGTCAATACAAACGGCGTCATGGATGTCGGATGCTCCGGATATCTTTGGAGGTGGTACAGTTTGAAAAAGGGCGATGCGGATCCCAATTTCTTCGCATCGCCCCAGTTGGCCTGGGAGGTTTAGGCGCGGGATTTTTTCTTTTGGCGATGCACATCGATCACAACGGCAGCGATAATAATCGCGCCCTTGACGATCTCCTGATAGTAGGCCCCAACCTTGAGAAAGGTGAAGCCGGACGTAACGACCCCCAGGATGATCACGCCGATTACAGTACCCGTGATGCGGCCAACACCACCGGCGAGCGATGTGCCGCCGATCACGGCTGCAGCAATAGCGTCGAGTTCGAAGGCGACTCCCATATTAGGCTGGCCGGATTGTGCACGCGCCGCCAGCATCACACCTGCAACGCCCGACAACAGGCCCGCAACCGCATATACCTTGATTAGGTGCTTTCCGATGTCGATGCCGGACACGCGTGCGGCTTGCGGGTTTGCGCCGATGGCATAGGTAAACTTGCCGTAGCGGGTGTAGCAAAGTGCAATGTGACAGATCGTGGCCACAATAAAGAAGACGATCACCGTCCGCGGAACCGGAAACCCCCAGAGATCGAAGCTCTGTCCCAACCAGGTGAAGTTGTCGTTCAAGAGAGCGACGGGCTGGCCTTCCGTATACCATTTGGCAAGACCGCGCGCCGACACCATCATGCCGAGCGTAGCGATGAAGGGCGGTATTCCCGTCTTCGCGATGATAACCCCGTTGATGTAGCCAAGAAACGCGCCGAGTAGAATACCCGCCATAATGGGCCAGAAAGGGCTGGAATCGATGAACCAGTCCAGTCCGAAAGCGGCATATTCCGGTTGTAGAAAGACGGCGCGCGCATTGAGCGATGTTTGCGCAAAACTCGCCACGACCATGGCGATGAAACCCACCATCGAGCCCGACGAGAGGTCGATACCGCCCGTGATAATGACTTGGGTAACGCCGACGGCAATGATCCCGGTCACGGCCACTTGCAACACGATGATCGAGAGGCGCTGCTTGTTTCCTAGGAAGCTCTCTCCGACGACGTACCAGCCGATGATTTCGAAGACGAGTGCGATTCCAATCAAGACGGCCAGAATCGAGAATTCTGGCGGTAAACGGCGTACTTTTTTCAGGCCCGTCTTCGACGTTTCGCCGAGTTCGTTGGTGGCATCTGACATGATTCCCTCCCGGCTGGTCGTCAACGCGACGCCAGCTCCATGATTTTGACTTGGTCGGCTTCCGCGCGGTCCAGGATTCCTGTGACCCGACCTTCATGCAGCACGACAATCCTGTCGCTCATACCGAGCACCTCTGGCATCTCCGACGAGATCATGATGATTGCCACCCCCTGGCCTGCGAGTTGCGAGATCAGGCGGTGGATCTCGGCTTTTGCACCGACGTCGATGCCACGAGTGGGTTCGTCGAGGATCAGAATTTTCGGATTGGTCATCAGCCACCGACAGATCAGCACCTTCTGCTGATTGCCGCCGGAAAGGTTGATGATAGGTTCGTTCATATCAGGTGTGCGCACGCGAAGCCGGTTGGCCATATCGGATGCTGCCTTGGTCAATTCCTGCTGTTGGACAAAGCCGAAATTCACGTATCGCTGCTGGAGCACCGCCATCTGGGCGTTCTCCTGAATATTGAGGAGAAGGAAGCAGCCTGTTTCCTTGCGATCCTCGGTGAGAAAAGCCATGCCATGGCTCATGGCGACCGAAGGCGACGAGACCTGCACCGGCTTGCCGAAGAGTTCGATTACTCCTGCGTCTGCAGGCGTCACACCAAAGATAGTTTCGGCAACATTTGAGCGGCCGGAGCCGACGAGACCTGCAAAACCTAAGATCTCACCCGCCCGAAGATCGAATGACACATCGCGGAAAACGCCATTGAGAGTGAGGCTTTTCGCAGAAAGGACGACCTCGCCGATTTTGGCCGGCTCCTTTGGAAACATCTGGGTGATCTCACGTCTCACCATCATACGGATGATGTCGTCGCGCGTCACATCTGCAGAGTTACAGGTCGCAATGTACTTGCCATCGCGGAATACAGAGAACTCGTCGGCAATCTCGAAGAGCTCATTCATCTTGTGTGTGATGTAGATGATGCCTTTTCCATCCTCGCGAAGCGACCGGATAATGCGGAAAAGGTGGTTGACCTCCTTCTCGGTCAGGGCTGATGTCGGCTCGTCCATGATGAGGACGTCGGAATCAAACGAAACGGCCTTTGCAATTTCGACCATCTGCCGACTGGCAACACTAAGCTTCCCAACCTTGACTTCCGGATCGATGTCGATGCCGAGACGGTCGAAGAGTGCCGCCGTGCGACCGTTCATCTCCGCGTGGTCAACGAAGCCGAAACGGCTCAGAGGCTCCCGTCCAATCCAGATGTTTTCGGAGACCGTCATGGGTGCCATCAGGTTCAGCTCCTGATGGATCATCGCAATGCCGTTCTGTAGGGCATCGAGCGGGTTCTTGAGACGAATATCAACGCCGCGCAACTTGAAGCTGCCGCTGTCTGGCGTGTAGATCCCGGCAAGGATCTTCATTAAGGTCGACTTGCCAGCGCCATTTTCCCCCATAAGGGCATGCACCGTGCCGCGTCGCAGCTTTAGCTGCACATCGTCGAGTGCAACGACGCCCGGGAATTCTTTCCGCACATCTGAGACCTCAAGCAGGTATTCACTATGTGGAACGGCCCCGCTGGCCCGTACGGCCTGCATTGTCTGCGGGCTCAATGCCTGTGTTCGTGCCATCTCGGCTCCTCCCCGAATGACAGACCCGCCGCCTTGATGACGGCGGGCCTCTTCATCCTTGCATCAGTTCTTGGTGACGAACTGATCCATGTTCTCAGGTGTCACGAGCTGGAACGGGATCCAGACCTTCGCATCAACCTTGTCGCCCTTGGCGAGCTTGATGGCAGCATCGACTGCACCAGCACCCTGGCCGAAAGCGTCCTGGAAGACGGTGACATCGAGATCGCCAGCCTTCATGTAGGCGAGTGCCTCTTGAGTGGCATCGATACCGGCTACCACAACATCATCCATGCTCCAGCCGGCGGCCTTCATGGCATTGATGGCGCCGATCGCCATATTGTCGTTGTTGGCGATGACTGCAGCCGGCTGATGGCCCGCGGCAATCCAGTTGGTCATCAGGTCCTGCGCCTTGACCGGATCCCAGACTGCCGTCTGTTCATCGAGGATCTTCATGCCGGAGCACTCAGGCGTTGCGATGACATCGTGGATATCCTTGGTACGCTGGACGGCGGCCTGGTTGGCGAGGTCGCCGACCATGACAAGAATGTCGCCCTTACCGCCGAGGATACGGCAGACTTCCTTGGTTTGCAGCGTACCGGATTCGACTTCGTCTGATGCAACGAAAGCGCCCTTGGGACCTAGTGCGTCAACGTCAGACGGCATGCGGTTGACGTAAACGATCGGAATCCCGGCATCGTTGGCAAGCTTGGTCATCGGAGCGGTCGCCGACGTGTCGACGGCGTTGACAATGATTGCGTCGACCTTGGATGCAATGAAGTTTTGGATCTGCGAAAGCTGCTTCTGGACGTCGTCATCGGCGATTTCGATCTGAACAGGCTGGCTTGCGTCACCAGCAGCCTTCTCGATGCCTTTGCGCAGGACAGTCAGGAAGGTGTCAGAGTTTGCCATGGAAACACCGATATTGCCTGCCATCGCGCTCGACGCCATCAGCACGCCCAGAAGGGCACCTGCTACGATTTTCTTCATTTGTCATTCCTCCACATGTTGTGCGGTGCCCGGCAACACCCCTTAAAGCCGGCACGCCTCCTTCCCGGAGGCAACTCGCCCGAGCGCCCAACTCCTCCTGAGAGCCCGGGGATCTGGTCAGAGCGTCTTCTTCACGAATTCCATGCTGCCCTTGATGAGCCCGACAGTGTCGGAGGCGGCATGGACCGATGGAGAGAATGGCTCGAAGGAGAATGAGCCTGCGTAACCTTGGGCCAACAATGCGCGGATCTGGACAACATTGCCGAGACGATCCGAGTCTGTGACCATCACGCGATGAGGGTCTCGCATTTCATCCACGCTGACCTGAGCGTCGTCGACGCCTGAGATATGCACGAGCCCGGTCATCGCTGGGAATATCTCATGCTCGCCTGCGAGCACATGGTGGAAGGTGTCGTGCACAAGCCGGAAGCGATCAACGCCGTCGATAGCGTCGATGGCATCGACTGCTTCCTTCTTGGAGCGCAAAGAACAGATCTGGAAGCCTAGCGGCTCAACGAGGCCAATGATGCCGGCCTGCTCTAGAATCGGCTTCAGCGCCTTCAGTGCCACGCGCAGGTTACCCTGGCGCTCACCTTCAAGCTTGCCGGAGCCATCATTGACTGGGACCAGAACGAGTGCTTTAGCTCCGCATGCGGCGGCGTAAGTCGCGAGGCTGCGCGCCTCTTCCTCGCGCGCTGGCGTCCATTCGTTGAAACGCTGAAGGGCGTTAATGGAAATGATTTCCGCACCCTCTGCTGCGGCCAGCTCTCGTACCTGGTAAGGCGAGGTCCCGTCTAGAATGGCATTGCCTGAAAGGTCGTTGCGGATCTCAAACTGGTGGATGCCAAGAGTTTTGCCAAGCTTGAAAAAAGTGCCAAGCGGCACCTGTGGCGCAACCATGTGGTTGAGCGCGAAAGTGGGCGCAGCCATGAAATTCTCCCGAAGTGTCTGGCGGCCCCTGGTTCCTCCTCAGGGCCCGCTGACGTCGAAATCATCAGGTTTCATGACGTTCGTCAAAGAAGAAATGGATGCATTCTATTTCATTTATGATAGAATTTGCTAATTGGCATGATGGAATTCTATCTTTCCTAAATATTCTCGGGAACGTAGAGCTCTAGGGGAAGGAACGTTTGCCCGGGGGCAGTCGCTGGACCGCTGTCCACGGCCTCCACCATCAACTGAACCAGTTCACGGCAAAGGTTTGCAAGCGGCGTGGCGATCGCCATTGTCACGATTTCATCTGCAAGTGCGGCACGGGAGATCGGCGTCAGCTCGTTGACCACAACCATGTGCTTTCCGCCGAGCCTTTCTTCCCTGATAGCGGAGATCGCGCCTTCCATGCCGCCGCCTGCAACGTAGAAGCCTACCAGATCGGGGTGGCGCAGCAGCAGATCGAGCGTTGCCTCATGCGTGATCTGTACGGTCTCCAGGTTTACAAGCGTATCGAGAACCTCGAAGTCAGGGGCATGTTCGCGAAAGTAGGAGCGAAAACCAATCTCACGCAGCTCGTGCCCGTGAAACCGGTGACTGCCAACGAACACAGCCACTTTACCTGGCTTCTTCGCGGTCTTGGCAATCATCCAGGCTGCCGTTCGCCCGGCTTTCCGGTTGTTCAGACCGACATATCCTTCCCGGATGCCCGACGCAAAGTCGGACAGCAGCGAGAACACCGGAACGCCTTTCGCCTTCAGTTCCTCGACGACAACCGACAGTGCAGGATAGTCAGGCGCCGTCATTGCGACGGCCTGATTCCGTCCGCCCACCTCACGAAGCTTGTCTGCCAGTTCAGAGGGTGTCTGGGATGTGCAGAAATCGATCTGCGCGACACCCCGTATTCCAGGATGGTTCTGCACAGCGATCTCAATCTCGCGCGCGAATGCCTGGTAGAAATGATGATCCGGCTTCTGCAGGACGAAACCCAACTTGTACTGAGGCAGTCCCTCGAACACTCGCTGCCTGAGCAAGCCGACTGCATGGAAGCCGATTTCGTTTGCTGCGTCGTAAACCCGCCTTGCGGTATCTTCCCGCACTTTGTGTCGACCGTTCAGGACACGGTCGACAGTCGCAACGCTTAAGCCTGCCGCTTTTGCGAGGTCGGCAATAGTGGGCCGCGATGCCATATCCGCTCCTTTCTGAGGTCATTCTATCATTGATCGATACCAGTATGATGTGAAATGATAGAATATATCAAGGCCCCATTGAGTAGATCGAAATCCGCGATATTCCTTCTGGCATTCGTCGAGCGAAGTTGTCCGGCCAGAACCGGACAGGCAGGAGGAAATCGTGACGAGCACAGAAAGCAAGAGAGATTACAGCCTACTGGGACGTGATGCCCAGGCTGCGGTTGCCAATGGGCTTTCGGCGGCCGAGTGGTATCACACCGACGTTCCCCGCAAGCAGATGAAGGAATTGATGAAGCGGGAGGATGGCCCGGCTATCCGCGACACTGCGATCTGGCTCGGCGCCATGATCGTCTTCGGCGGCCTTGGCATTTATTTCTGGGGCAGCCTTTGGGCGGTACCATTCTTCCTCGCATATGGCGTTCTCTATGGGTCGGCATCAGACAGTCGCTGGCACGAATGCGGTCATGGCACGGCCTTCAAGACGGTGTGGATGAATAACGTCGTCTACCAGATCGCCTGCTTCATGATTATGCGCAACCCGGTCACCTGGCGTTGGAGCCATACCCGGCATCACACCGATACCGTAATAGTTGGTCGAGACCCGGAAATCGCCGTCATGCGTCCGCCGGATCTTGTGCGGCTGGTCTTGAACTTCTTCGGCCTGCTCGATGCCTGGCATGCTGTGATCGACATGGTTCGTAATGCCTTCGGGGTGATCAGCGCTGAGGAAAAGACGTTCGTTCCTGAAAGCGAACAGCCGAAGGCCATCCGGGTCGCACGCATCTGGCTGGTGATCTATCTCGCGACGGGAGCACTCGCTGTCTACCTGGGATCGATCCTGCCCTTCATGCTGATTGGCCTGCCGCGTCTCTACGGCGCCTGGCATCACGTGATGACAGGCCTGCTGCAGCATGGTGGCCTTGCGGACAATGTCATCGATCATCGGCTCAACAGCCGGACCGTCTACATGAACCCGATCAGTCGGTTCATTTACTGGAACATGAATTACCACGTCGAACACCACATGTTTCCGATGGTGCCCTATCACGCGCTGCCCAAGCTGCACGCCATGATCAAGGATGACCTGCCAGCGCCGAACCCGTCGATCCTTCATGGCTATCGCGAGATGATCCCGGCCTTCCTGCGCCAGCTCCGCAATGAGGATTACTTCCTCAAACGGCAACTGCCGCCGACCGCCAAGCCATATCGCGAAGACTTTCATGGCGAGGCTATGGCCCCGGCGGCCGAATAAACGGGCTGGCTTTCACGAATTGAGTATGGGGAGGAGAACCCAATGAGCAATTGGATTGACGTCTGCGCGGCGGACGAAATCGACGAAGAAGATGTTGTACGCTTCGACCACGAGGGAAAGAGCTTCGCTGTCTATCGCAGCCCGGAGGACACATACCATGCAACCGACGGTCACTGCACCCATGAGCATGTACATCTGGCAGATGGTCTGGTGATGAACGACATCATTGAATGTCCGAAACACAACGGCCGCTTCAACTACAAGACGGGCGAGGCCAAGGGCGCTCCCGTTTGCGTCAACCTGAAGACCTATCCTGTGAAGGTCGAAGGCGGTCGCGTGCTGATCCAGGTTGGCTGACATGGCCACCTCCGGCATGGTCATTGTTGGCGCGGGCGAAGCGGGTGTCCGCGCCGCCTTTGCCTTACGCGAACAAGGATATCAGGGGACGATCAGCCTCATCGGAGATGAGTCTCATTTGCCGTATGAGCGACCGCCCCTGTCAAAGGCGGGAGCAGAGGCCGAAAGCGTACGAGCAATCGTTGCAGAGGCCCGATTTGCCGAAGCGGGAATTCTGTACCGCCGCGGGTCTCGAGTTTGCGCCATCGAGCGCGCCGCGCACTCAGTGCTTTTCGAAGGCGGCGAAGCGCTTGCTTATGAGCGACTGCTTTTGGCAACCGGGGCTTCGCCACGGAAGCTTCCCAGTCTGAGCTATGGGAAACGCATTCACACCTTACGGACTGTCGAGCAGGCTGCAGCCATCCGTGGTGCGATGCGGCAGGGCCAAAACCTCGCCATCTTAGGCGGAGGCTTTATCGGCTTGGAACTTGCAGCCATGGGCCGGAAGCTTGGAGCCATGGTAACCCTTATCGAAATGCAGCCGCGTGTGCTAATGCGCGGTGTGCCAGAACGGCTGGCTCTGGCACTCCAGGCTCGCCACGAGGAAGAGGGCGTCAACATTGTCTGTGGCGTGGGGGTCAAGGGCATCTTTGAGGACCAAGCGCGTGTGATCATTGCACTCGTCGACGGACGGCATATCCACGCTGATGCACTGGTGGTAGGGATTGGCACAGAGCCTAATACCGCTCTGGCCGGACAAGCCGGGCTTGCCCTCGAAAACGGCATTGCTGTCGATGATCATCTGCGCACGGATGATCCTGACATTTTCGCCGCCGGTGACTGCTGTTCCTTTCCTGCTGCAGTTTATGGCGGCCGACGCGTTAGGCTCGAATCCTGGAGAAACGCTCAGGAGCAGGGCAGTGCGGCCGCGGCCAACATGCTCGGCAAGGCCGAAGCTTTCGACGCCGTGCCATGGTTCTGGTCGGATCAATATGACTTGACGCTGCAGGTGGCCGGGTTGGCCGATGGCGCCGTTTCCACCGTTGCTCGTCCCTTGTCCGAGGACGCGGAGATCCTCTTTCACCTCGATGGTGATGGAAGACTTCTCGCAGCCAGCGGCCTTGGCCGAGGAGGCGCCGTTGCCCGCGATATCCGGCTCGCTGAGATGCTGATCGCACGGCGGGCACATCCGGATCCAGCAGCGCTAATTGACCCTGCTACCAAGCTCAAATCCCTTTTGTAGGCGCCAAGCGCCAGAGGAAGATCCATGAAATTGAAACGTCCCACTGTCGCTGACATCCTGGCACTCAAGGGCAAGCGGCAATTGAGCATGTTGCGGGTTGTCACGCTCGAAGAGGCAGAGGCTGCTGAAAAGGCCGGGATCGAAATGGTCTCCGTTCCCCCGGCCTTGCTCGGACCAGCCTTCCGCGAAGCGGCCCCGACGGTGTTTGCTGTTCCTGGCCTGGAATACGGCGACTTCATCACCACGGAGGAGTATCTCCGAGCCGCCTTCCAGGCGATGCGAGCGGGCGGCGATGCCGTCTATTGCGCAGCCAGCCTCGGCATTATTCGCAGGCTGCGTGACGAAGGCATCCCGGTCTGCAGTCATGTCGGCCTTATCCCGTCGAAGGCAACCTGGACCGGCGGCTTCAAGGCTGTCGGCAAAACGGCCGAGAGCGCGCTTTCGATATGGCATGCCGTGAAGGCTTTGGAAGAGGCGGGGGCCTTCGCCGCCGAAATCGAAGTGGTCCCGGCTGATGTTGCAGCACTGATCAGCTCGAACACCTCGCTGTTCATGATTTCCATGGGCGCGGGCGCTGGCTGTGATGCGCAGTATCTTTTCGCCGACGACGTGCTCGGACAAACCCGTGGCCACGTTCCCCGTCATGCCAAGATATACCGCAATTTTGCAGCGGAGTATGAGCGCCTTCAGCAAGAGCGGATCGCTGCTTTCCAGGAATTTCGTCAGGACGTCGAAAGCGGTGCCTATCCGGCTGATCGACACAATGTCGGTGTGCCGGCCGACGAACTTGCCCGCTTCAACACCATGATCAACGGCTGACCGAGCCGATAGGAGAGAAGACCATGACTGTAAACTTCGCCCTTCTGGGCGCGGGCCGTATCGGCCGTGTCCATGCCAAGGCCGTGAGCAGCAATCCAGATGCGAAGCTGGTCGCCGTGGCCGATGCTTTTCCGGCCGCCGCCCAATCAATCGCGGCTCAGTATGGCGCAGAGGTTCGCACCATCGATGAAATCGAGGCGGCCCGCGACATCCATGCAGTAATCATCTGCACACCGACAGATACCCATGCCGATCTGATCGAAAGGTTTGCGAGGGCCGGCAAGGCCATCTTCTGCGAGAAGCCAGTTGACCTGGACACAGCCCGCGTCAAAGCGTGTATCGACGTCGTCAAGAAGACAGACGCCAAGCTGATGGTTGGCTTCAACCGCCGCTTCGATCCGCATTTCATGGCGGTTAAGCAGGCGATAGACGACGGCCGTATCGGGAAGGTCGAGATGATTACCATCACGTCCCGCGATCCCGGTCCTCCGCCGCTCGACTATATCGGCCGTTCTGGCGGCATCTTCCGTGATATGACGATCCACGATTTCGATATGGCGCGCTTCCTGCTGGATGGTGAAGAGATCGCGTCTGTCTCCGCTCACGCTGCTGTTCTGGTTGACCCTGCCATTGGCGCTGCAGGAGACTACGACAGTGTGACCGTAATCCTCGAGACGGTCACCGGGCGCCAAGCCGTGATTTCGAACTCGAGACGCGCCACATATGGCTACGACCAGCGCATCGAAGTTCACGGCTCAGTGGGTTCGGCCAGCGCGGAAAACCAGCGCCCAATCTCGATTGAGGTTGCAACTACTGAAGGCTACACCCGCCCGCCACTGCACGACTTCTTCATGACCCGCTACACCGAAGCTTACGCCAATGAAATCGCCGGGTTCATTGCTGCGATCGAATGCGGAGCGTTGATCTCGCCTAGCGGTGAAGATGGCCTGCTCGCACTTCAGCTTGCCGACGCCGCACTGGAGAGCGTTCGGACCGGCCGACGTATCACCTTGGCGTAAAGTCGCTCGGGCGAGCGTTCAAAGGTCTGGCTCTTTTATAAGCCGGGGCCGGACCTGCTGCACTGGCGAATTGGTTATGCAGTCGGGGCGGACAACACCCGTCACCTAAAGCTCATTACGAATACAGCGGGTCCCCAGCCAATTTTCGCGAGACCCGTTTCGAAACGACGGATGGACTGAAAAACAGCAGCCGGAATTGCTCAAGTTGTTGAGAAGGCGTCGCTTTTTTCTGTGAGAAATGATCGCTGATCTTAGCGTAAAACCGACTAAATATGGCCCGCCTGGAGAACCTGGGTTTTCACATAATTTCAAAGGCGTAACAAAATAGCTTCTGATTCTCTTCTGTTTTCCTGTCGCGAGCGACCGTGGATGCCATCTTTGTGCCCTGGCTTTGGGCCGACGTCAACATCACGAAAGAGCGGCAATTATTTCCGCTCAGGAACGCTAACCCGAAGGTGAGGCGAGCATGTTCTCATGGCAGCTTTGCGCCTTCTCTTTTGGCCTTTGGGCACATTCTGTCGTTAGCCCGAAACCTGCCGGTCCGCTCGCCTAGTCTGCAAAGCGCCAAAAGAAGCCGGATCATGCCCCTAGGGAACGGCGGCTTCGTAAAAGCTTCACTGCAGGATGCACCGATATCTGGTAGATTCGCATGCCGAACAGGGATGATTTCATGGCAAGACAAGACCGAGAGACGCATTGGCAAGGGGTATACACTACCACGTCTGATACCGAGGTCAGTTGGTATGAAGAGACCCCGGACCTATCGATGACGCTGCTGCATGAAGCGGGACTGATACCAGGAATGTCAGTAATCGACATTGGTGGTGGTGCGTCGCGGTTGGTCGATGCGCTAGTGGACGCCGGCCAGGCCCACGTTAGCGTCCTTGATCTTTCCAGCGCGGCCCTCGAGGCAGTCAAGTCGCGACTGGCAGACACGGCTCATGTGCAATGGTTTGTATCGGATGTGACCGTATGGACGCCTGACCGCGAGTACGATCTCTGGCATGATCGGGCGGCCTTCCATTTTCTGACAACAGCCGCCGATCAGCAAGCCTATGTTCGCGTGCTGGCACGGGCTCTCAAAGTCGGTGGCAAGGCCGTGATTGGCACCTTCGCAATGGATGGGCCAGAGAAATGCAGCGGCTTGCCTGTTACCCGTTACGGTCCGGAGAGCTTGCAAGCTGTTCTCGGCGAACAGTTTAGGCTGGTTACGACGCGACGGCATGAACACACAACCCCATGGGGGACGGTGCAGAAATTCCAGTTTAGCACTTTTGAGAAGGTCGGAGGCCAAACGTCTCGCCATCAGCTTTGATCCCATAACGACAGTCCGCTTCGGGCCGAAAAGAGTCGTTCGCTGCACTCTGGAAGAACGGCAGCGATGCGCCTTCCAATAGGCCGTTGAGCAGAACACAGCAGAATCCCAAGACCCGCCATTCAGTCGAACAAGTTGCAAATCTCCCGCTAACGCTCTGCCAGCCGGAATCCTTCCTATCTTCAAGGGTTTTGTTCTGACGCTTTCTTCGCGTGCCAGAGCCTAAGAGGCCTGTCATCCCGCCTGAGTCCAATAAGGATAAGCTTTACTCCGTTTGTTGAATCATAGTCGCGCGATGATCTGTATTTCCAAAACTCCAAATTGAAAACGAGTTGCTTATCTAGGACCGACAACGTCGCAGCAAGCCAATCGGCTGAGGCCAACAGAATTTCGTTAGGTATTGCCAAGTTGTATGACCCCAGCGTTTCGGTTATCGAGACGACATGAGATTGCCGAGCACTTTCCCCCGTCTGAAGGGGTTTCGTTTTCCGCGTGCAGTTGTCGCTTATGCGGTCTGGGCCTATCATCGGTTTGCTCTGAGCCCGGCCGATGTGGAAGACCTTCTTTCTGAACGCGGCGTTATTGTGAGCAGGGAAACGGTTCGTCTCTGGATCAACCGCTTTGGCCGACATTTTGCCGACTGCATTCGCAGAGACCGGCCCAAGCCAAACGATAAGTGGCATATGGATGAGGCCGTCATCGCGATAAGTGGAAAGAAATTCTGGCTCTGGCGGGCCATTGACGCCGATGGTGACCTACTCGACATTCTGGTTCAAGCTCGCCGCAACACCAAGGCTGCCAAGCGCTTTTTCTCCAGACTGGTCAAGGAATTCGGTGAACCGCGTGTCGTCGTGACGGACAAGCTGCGCAGCTACATAAAGCCGATACAAAATATGGCCTCGGATGCTGATCATCGAGCCCACAAGGGTCGGAATAACAGAATTGAAAACGCACACCGCCAGACCAGGAAGCGATAAAAGATCATCGGGCGGTTCAAATCGCTTCGTCAAGCCCAACGCTTCTTGTCAGCCCACGATCAGATAAACACCATCTTTCGTCCCCGCCGATACAACCTTTCAGCTCTCTCATATCGCCACGCACGGGCGAATGCCTTCTGCCTGTGGGCCGACTACATGGCAGAAATGGCGGCTTGAAAAAGCAGGGGCCGCGCTGCCTTGCATCCAATGACTAACAACTTGGCAATACCCCGCATGGATCTGCTTTGTCGACTGACGCGGCGCACGCGCAATATCAAAGGACCTATCAGATCATAGGCCAGGTGTCAGAAATCCTGTAACCACCAGGGAACGGATCCGAGGGATCCACCATCAGTTGTTTCGTTCCTATGATCCAGGCACGGCCTGAAACAATCGGGACGATCGCAGGCGTACCATTGACCTCCTCCAGCTTGTCTATCGAGCAGTGGAACTCCGTGTCAAGGATGGAAATACCAGTGAACCTATCGCCCACCTTCATCTGACCCTTCGCGTGCAACACGGCCATACGTGCCGAACATCCTGTTCCGGTCGGGGATCGATCAATTTTGCCGGGGCGGATTGCAACCGCGTTCTTCCCATTCAAGACGCCATCCTTTTCGAAGACAGGGTCCGTGAACTGGCAAAACGAGATGTGATTCCAGTCGTTCAACGGATGCTTGAATCCGACCTGCTCATTGGCGGCGCTGGTGATGCGCATTCCGGTCTCTGCCAGATCGCGTGCCATATCAGGCTGAATGGCAAGGCCAATCGAGGTGGCATCGACGATCACGAAGCTGTCGCCACCATAGGCAATATCAACCGTGATCGTACCAAGACCTAACACCTCGATCTTTGCGTCGAGCGCTGAGGCAAAGGACGGCACGTTGCGCACTGAAATTCTCTCGGCCTTGCCGTTGCGACATTCGGCCTCGACCTCGATCAGCCCACCTGGCGGTTCAAGGATCATTCGTGTCACAGGCTCCTGCATCGGAATGATGCCGGTATCGAGAAGTACCGTAGATACGCAGATCGAGTTCGAGCCTGACATGGGAGGCGTGTCAGCCGGCTCCATTATAATCCAACCCATCTGGGCGCGGGGATCCTTGGGTGGCACAAGCAGGTTTACATGGCGAAACACGCCTCCGCGCGGTTCATTCAGCACAAAATTGCGCAAGGTTTGATCCGCTTCGATCCATCTGGCCTGGTCCCAGACGGTCGCACCGGGTGGAGGCGCGACACCGCCGACAATCACATCACCAACCTCGCCTTCCGCATGGCAGCTGACGACGTGGACAACTCTCGATGTGCGCATTCCAATTTCTCCATATCGTATACGATATTCGATTTCGGAAGCTTATCGCTTCTCTCGTCCGGGTCAAGACTTCTATTTGTGCGGCAGTATCTGTGATATCCGGATCGTGCTAACGCTGCTCTTCTTGGGGCTGGTGGCAAATGACATCCAAAAACGGCAAAGACTCATGCCCCTGATTGATCAGAAACTTCCCGACCTTGGCTCCGCTCCAACCGCTTCCGACCTTATTCTGAAACATCTGAGAACCCTAATCGTTGATGGAACGCTCGATGAAGGCGAGCCCATACGTCAGGACGAAATTGCAGGTATGTTCAATGTCTCGAAGATACCGGTGCGAGAAGCATTGAAGAGACTGGAGGCGGAAGGGCTGGTTGCGTTCAGACGCAACAGGGGCGCTGTCGTGACGGCCCTTTCAGAGCCAGAGATAGTTGAGATGTTTGAGGTTCGAGCGATCCTGGAGGCGAGCGCCATCAGGTTTTCTGTACCGCATTTGTCGGAAAGCAGACTATCTGAAGCACAGGAGCTGTGCGACGCTTTCGCCAATGAAACGGACGCCAGCAAATGGGCAGATTTGAACTGGCGCTTTCATTCGTGTTTATATGAAGACGCTCAACGTCCCTATCTTGTCGGTATGATCCGCTCGGTAAACGACAGACTTGAGCGATATCTGCGCATTCAGCTATCGCTTTCTCATGGTCAGTCCGTTGCAGATCGTGAACACCGAGACATCTTGTCCTTGTGCCGAGCAGGCCATGCCGACGGTGCTGCTGATCTCGTTTACGCTCACATACTGGGAGCCTGCCATTCCTTGATGACCCATCTGCCGCCCCAGACAAAAAGAGATGACCCATGAAGGGTTAAAAACAAGGGGTTGCGTATCGTCACCCTCCTGGGTCCGATCTGCTCTGCACTGGTCGTGATCTCCTGCTCGAAGGCATAGGCGATCAATGCGTTCGCACACAACTGTTAACACTCACGGCTTTGAGGGCGGCCACCGGCAAAGGTCGGCCCTAGATAAAGGTAGCCTTTGGACGGGCCACGCCCGGTTCATGTTGAAGGGTTTAGTCTCCATTCGGTTGCAGAACAACCATAGACACTCCTGAAGGATCTGGAGAAATGAGAGACGTTGACATAGCCCACAGCAAGGGCGATCTCGATCAGCGGCACCTTGGTATTGGTTAGCAGATGGCTGGCTCGCTCCAACCTGATGCGACGGTAAACGGCCGACGGTGTCGTCTGTATCTCAGCAACGAACAGGCGTTCCAACTGACGCCGCGACAGGCCAACTGCACTAGCGAGGACGTTGATTGACAAGACGTCCTCAACATTCTGCTCCATCATCAGTACAACGGTCCGGATTCGTGGATCTTCACACTCGATCGAGAGTGGCCGACGCGGTTGAACAGCAAAGCGCGTTCGGGCTTGGTCGATCTGGAGGACCTCCATCGCATTTCGTTCAGCCGACGGGCCGATGTGCCGACGTACGATATGTGCTGCCATGTCTGCTGCCGCACTCCCGCCGGCACAAGATCCACGTAACCGGTCCAGACGGTAGATCCGGTCCGCTCGGACTGCAAGTGCGGGAAACCGCTCGCGAAAGTCATGGTAATGGAGCCAACTGACACAGGTCTCGTGTTCGCTCATCAGTCCCGCCTCAGCGAGAATGAAAGTGCCTGTGCAAACTCCAAGCAAAGGGATCTTGCGTGAAGCGGCAAGCCTTAAGTAATTCAGTGTCTCGTCATCAACCGGATCTTCCCGGTCGAGCAGGCCACCGACGACCACGATGTAGTCAAACTGCGTTGGCTCAACCAAGCCCGAAGTCGGTGCCACCCGTATTCCACAACTCGAGCGGATCAGATTGCCCCGACTGCTCAACACCTGCCAATCCGCAAAACGTCGTCCAGATCGGTCGGCTTCATCGCTGGCCAAGCGCAAGGTGTCGACGAAAAGCGAAAAAGCAGAGAGCGTGAAGGATCTTGCCAGAATAAAAGCAACATTCAATCTTTCGGCCATATGTGCCGCCTTTTCGGCTTCACCGCGCATTTCCAGATACCTTCCGCTTTTAGCTAATACTTGGCCGCCCGCTGATCAATCATTGACGACCATGCAAAACAGGCTGGTATGTTAAAACTCTGAAAAATCTGCTAGAAACTCAATTCCGGGCGGAAATCATGCGAGGGTCGGGTAAAAAACGTTAATACAAGTGTCTGCCGTTTGGAAGAAGGATCAATTTCCAAGCAGTGCGGGAAAAAACAACGATCTTTTTGGCTCTTCTCCACGGTTCAGCTTTACCGCTGAGAGTGAAGCAGGTGTCGTGCCCGGAAATTTTAAGTTCAGTAACAGTCAAAGCGGACCAGACGTCATCAAGATACTACTAGGCCCAGATATCCCCAATCGTGTAGCCTTCAGGGAAGGGATCATCATGATCAAGAACAAGCGTGTTCAAGCCGTAGATCCACGCCGTTCCGGTGATTGTCGGAATGACGGCTGGTCTGTCGTGAAGGGTGACGCTCTCTAAAAGTCTGCCAGTGAAAACATTGCCCAGAATGCCTTGGTGGCGGAACTCACGATCTAGGGGCAACTCTCCCTTGGCGTGCAGAACAGCCATTTTGGCACATGTGCCGGTCCCGCAAGGACAGCGATCAATAGCTCCTGTCCATGTTGCGGGGTTATCCCAGTCTAGCGGTCCCGTTGCCATCGTTACCGCATTCTTCCAATCCGCCCTCGGGTCGTCGCTTGGCCCGGATAATTGCGAAATGGTGATTCCTACACCTGGATAGTCTGGATGAGCCACCGGCAGTTGCTCGGCAGCGGCGTGCCTAATCATCGCTGAAACCCGAGCGATTTCACGGCCGTGTTCGGGAATGAGTTCCAACCCCTCGAACTGACGCACATCCGCAATGACATAGAACATTCCGCCCCATCCCACGTCGACGCGAACCTCCCCGAGGTGCGGAACATGGATGACAGCATCAAGGTGGGCGGCAAAAGCGGGAACGTTTCGGAAAGTGACGCCTTTGACCTTTCCACTTTCGCACTCAGCTCGAATTCGTATAAGGCCAGCGGGAGCTTCCAAGACGAGATCAGTGAATGGTTCGGTCATGGGTAACATGCCCATTTCCAGGAGCACGGTGACTACCGAAATGGTGTTCCCGCCCGACATGACCGGATATTCCACCTGCTCCAGAATGATGTAGCCGGCATCGGCGCCGGGGTCACTTGGAGGTACGATGATATTGCAGCAATGGGCCGGGTAGCCACGCGGCTCACGGAGCAAAAGCTTGCGCAATGGATCATCGTTCTCGCGCAACCAATGCATCTTCTCATAGACCGTTCCACCAGGAATATGCGGAATGCCGCCCGTGACAACACGCATCGGTATCCCGGCGTGGGCATCGACGGCTTGGACGGTTCGCTTGAATGCCATGGTCTTACGTCTCCTTGGTCGGGGGGTGTTATAAGCAACGGAGCCGGGCTATTCTTCCCGTGCCTTCCATTCCTTCCAGCGCAGCACAAGATTGGCGCCGATTTCGCGCAAGGGCTGCGGCGGCAGGCGAGTGGGGCGGGGTTCTCTGGTGAAGTGGCTCGTGATCATGCTGGTTTCTCCGCAGGCGAGTTCTGCAGCTGCGATGCCTGTAAGCGTACCTCGCACTGTACCAAGCCCGTTCTGTATGCATCCAGAGTAGATGCCGTCCTCAAGCTGACGAGCAACCGCCACGCCATTCATCGTGAGGCAAAGATGACCGGACCAACTATATTCCATTGCCATGCCTGCGAGCTGTGGGAAGCGGACGTCAAACTTTCGCTGCATGATCCTTGCAGCGCGGGTAAGGTCGGAAGGCCTGACAACACAATTTGATCTCAACACGGCACAAGTGCGCGTCACGATCCGATTACCTCCCTGGGCGGTGTCGATTCGACGCACTGTCGTCCCCATGGGGTCAGACGGTGTGATGCCCCAGCGCGGCCTTCCGCCGAGGCGGGAGATGCTGGCACTGTCCAGCTCCGGAGTCATCACTGCAAAGAGAAACAGCTGCATCAACCGACCACGCTCAAAGCCGAAGCTCTCGAGATGGCCATTGACCGTCACGATGACGCGCCCGGTAGAGATCGACCCCTTGGTGGTGCGAACCCGCCAACCGGCGCCTTCCCGTTCAAAGCCGACAACGGGGCTGTTCTCGAAGATCCGGACGCCTTGCGCCTGCAATCCCGCACCCAGTCCACGAATGTAGCCGGCGGGTTGCAGCATGACGGTGCCGGGCGTGTACAGACCCGAGACATAATGGGAAGAGCCGGTCATCTCGCGCATCTGTTCTGGGCCCAGCAGTTCGCTGGCTTCACCGAGGGTGGCGAGATGCGCGGCATAACTTCGATTGCGTGCGTCAGCGATTGCACTGACAGCGCCATTGACCTTACCAGCACGATCAAAGAAGTTTTGATCGATGCCATATTCCTCCACCGCTTCACCGGCAAAGGCAATTGCCTTGCGGTTCAGTGCGATGATTCCTTTGTCGTCGCCGTTACCAGCATAGTCATCCGACCGCAACTCATGCGGCAGATCGATCATGAAACCGGAATTGCGACCGGCGGAACCTTCCGCCAGGCGTGCGGCCTCCAACACAGCAAGCCGGGCGTTCGGTTGCAGCTGGCGCAGGCGGCGCGCAGCCGAAAGCCCCGCAAAGCCACCGCCGATAATCACGAAATCGGCGACGTGATCTTCTTGCAGCGGCTCCGGCAATGACTGCGGGCCGAGGATGTCGTTCCAAGCAGCCGGCCCAAGCCGTGCTGGCAGTCGCTCTGCAAGGTGGCGTGTCAATCAACGGCCTCGTCTGCATCGTCGCTCAGATCGACCCAGATCGTCTTGACCTGGGTATACTGATCATGGGCATGGATACCATTATCTCGCCCCCCAAACCCACTGGCCTTGAAGCCACCGAATGGCGTGGAAATGTCCCCCTCTCCGAAGGCGTTGATGGTCACGGTTCCCGCACGGATCGACCGGGCACCACGCATGGCGCGCTTTACATTGGCCGTGAAGATCGAGGCCGCAAGCCCGTATTCGGTATCGTTGGCGAGGGAAATCGCATCATCAAAACTATCGACGGTCAAAACTGCAAGAACCGGTCCGAAGATTTCCTCCCGCACGTGGGCGGCGTCACGATCGGAGACATCGAGAATGGTCGGTTCAACAAAGCCTGCATCGGCCTTGCCACCCAGCAGAATTTTGGGACCCCAGCCAAGGTAGGAGCATACCTTGTCGTAATGAGCTTTCGAGACGAGTGCTCCCACGCGGTTGACCGGATCGAGCGGATCGCCAGCAGGCCACTCTCTGGCATGGGCAATGATGCGCTTGAGGAGCGCATCTTTCACGCCCTTCTGTACAATGAGACGAGAGGAAGCCGAGCAGTTCTCACCCATGTTCCAGAAAGCACCATTGACGATGTGAGCAGCCACGCGGTCGAGATTTTCGGCATCGTCCAGCACAACTGCAGGGTTCTTTCCACCCATCTCCAGTGTGACTTCCTTCAGGTTCGATTCCGCTGCATAGCGCAGGAAGCGGCGTCCGGTCTCCGTGGAGCCGGTGAAGGAAACCGCATCGACGTCCATATGTCGGCCAAGCGGTTCACCAACTTCGGGCCCTGCACCCGGGACCACATTGAGGACACCTGCCGGAATACCGGCTTCCATCGCAAGCTCAGCCATGCGCAAGGCAGTCATTGAGGTTTCTTCCGCCGGCTTGACGATAACGGAGCAGCCTGCTGCAAGCGCCGGGCCAATCTTCCATGCCATCATCAGCAGAGGAAAATTCCATGGCAGAACCAGGCCTACGACCCCGATCGGCTCGCGGACAATCATGGCAATGTGGTTGTCGGAAGCGGGCGACACCTGATCATAGATCTTGTCGATCAGTTCTGCGTGCCAGATTAGGCAGTTGATCGTCTCGGGAAGGTCGACCGTCTCGCAATCGAAGATGGTTTTGCCGGAATCTAGGCTCTCCAATACCGCCAGTTCGCGTGCATTCTGCCTGATCAGCTTGGCGAGCCGGATCAGAATTTCCTTGCGCTCTCGTGGGTGAAGACGCGACCAGCGTCCATCCTCGAATGAGTCTCGTGCCTTCTCGACTGCAAAGTCGACATCAGCCTTGTCGCAAGCAGCGATTTTGGCCAGAACGACGCCTGTCGCCGGATTGATGGTGTCGAAGGTCCGACCTGATTTCGCCGGGCGGAAACTGCCGTCGATGAAGGCCTGGCTCGGCAGAGACAATCCTGCGGCGATGGCCTTGTATTCCTCTTTGGTCAACAAATCGCTCATCGCATTCACTCCGCTTCGATTTCTGCGATGGTCCGCTTCACGACACGCACCACCTGCTCCAATTGCCGCTTGTCGTCCTTGTTGAGTGCCTTCAACGGCGGGCGGGGCGGACCGGCATGGAATCCGTTCATTTCGCAGCCATGCTTGATGCACTGGATAAACTTTCCGCCTTGCTCCAAGACGCGCATCAGCGGCATCATGGCAGACATGATCCGGCGCCCTTTGGCAAAATCGCCGTCGATGACACAGGCCTTCCACAGGGCGATATGCTCCTTAGGCAGGAAATTTGACCCTCCGCAAACCCATGAGCGGCCGCCCCATGCGAAGAATTCCAGGGCCTGATCGTCCATCCCGCATGACATCTGGATGTGAGGATAGTCCCGTGCTAGCAGATGGACCCTATTGATGTCGCCAGAGCTCTCCTTGATAGCACAGAAGTTACGACTACGACCGACCCGGTCGAGGAATTCCTCGCCCATGTTGATACCCATGCGCCCGGGATAGTTGTAGAGCATGACCGGAAGATCTGCCGCACGGTCGATTGCCAGGGCGTTGAGTGCATTCTCACGCTCAGTGGGAACGGAATAGGGCGGCGAACCGACCAGTATTGATGCTGCGCCGATCTTTGCGGCATGTTCTGCCATGGCGATCGAGTCAGGTAGCCGGATGGCCACGGTCCCCACCATCAAAGGCACTCTTCCCGCGATGATATCCATGGCGAAACTCGCCATTTCCATTCGCTCTTCCATCGACTGCGCGTAGTATTCACCAGTCGAGCCACCATTGATCAATCCGTGAACACCTGACTCGATCAGGTGATCAATGATCGCAGCGAAAGCATCCCGATCAATCGAGCCATCCTCCCGATGCGGGGTCATAACCGGCGTGTAAATACCCTCGAACTTCATGAGGCTCCTCATTGGGCCGACGATTTCGGCGCATTGCCAAGCGGGATCTGCATGCCCGCCGGGGTAACAAAACTTTCAATTTCAGCGCGCGAGAGCTCCCAATGTGCGATGGCGAGGTCAGCAGCGGCATCCGCGTCTCCGGCCTCAATCAGAGCAATGAATTCGTCATGCTGATCGGCTGCGATCGAGCGCTGCTCGGCAAGCGTCGGGTTGCGCGGGCTGTAGAAAGTCATGGCCCAGCGTGTGTGGTCGATCAGGAGGCGCCGCAGGCTCGGAGTGAGATACTCGTTGTCGGCCATCTCGCCGATCACTGCGTGAAACCGCTCGTTCATCAATGCGCGGCCAGCAGTGTCGCCGTCACGGATCGCGGCACGAAACAGAAGCTGAGCGTCCTTCAGGCGCATGATCTGGGCAGGTCTGGCGTTTTCAGCCGCCAGCCTCGAAACCGCCGCATAGATCATCGGCGCCACGACAAAGAAATTCCGCATGGTCTTGTGCGTCATCGGTGACACCTGGGCACCGCGGTTTTCGTGCAGTACGACGTAGCCGTCACCGGCGAGCTGTCGAAGGACTTCACGAAGCGGCGGCCTGGAAATCTCGTAGGCCTCTGAGATCAACGTCTCGTCCAGGTAGGATCCAGGCTCAAGATCCTGGGTCAGGATCCGTCTCTGCAGGTCCTCAAGGCAGATCGACTTCTTGCTGCGTCCATCCTCATTCATCGCATTTCCTCCTGTCTGAACTTCGTCGTCGGGTGACGGTCAGACTGTCTGAGATTTGTAGTCTAAAAAAATACATGTTGTCTACAACGCTTTTTTGTGTTTTTGATTTGACCAACAAGAAGCTCATGAAGCGCGAGAGAAGGCACCCGTCACCAGACTCAGCTGTTGATTGCCTTCCTGCCAAAAGCGCAGGCTGAAAAGTCTGCGTGATTGTATGGAGCGAATAGCCAAGCCGGAAAAGGAATCCGAGCTTGTCAAACCATCTCTGCCGGAAAGCGTGGGGCCGGCAGCTTGGATAACGAATAACCGCGCTGAGGAGAACGAGAATGAAGACGTTTCTGTACACCACAGCGGCCATCGGAGCGCTGTGCTTCGCAGGCACTGCGAACGCCGCTTGCGGAGACATTTCGCTGGGGTCATTCAGCTGGCAGTCATCCGAGGCGATGACCGCCGTTGACAATCTTATCTTGAATGCCGGCTACGGCTGTAACTCGTCGATCGTTGTCGGGGACACGGTACCGACAATCACATCCATGATCGAGAAGGGGCAGCCGGACATTGCTCCCGAAGCAACGCCTAGCCTTCTCGGTGAAGTTTATACAAGTGGTGAAGCCGAAGGCCGCATCAGTCAGATCGGAACGGCGATCAGCGACGGCCAGGTGTCAGGCTGGTACATCCCGCAATACATTGCCGACGCTCATCCGGACATTAAGACGGTTGAAGACGCGATGAAGCGCCCTGAACTCTTCCCCGCGGCGGAAGATCCTTCAAAGGGTGCCGTCATCCAGGGTCCGCAGGGTTGGGGCGACACCGTTGTGACCGCGCAGCTCTTCAAGGCGCTGAATAATCCTAATTTTGTGATGGTCCCCACCGGCTCTGCCGCAGCCCTCGATGGCGCCATTGCCAAGGCATATGAACAGAATCAAGGCATCATCGCCCAGTATTGGTCACCGACCTCCCTCCTTGGCAAGTATCCAATGATGCGTCTTGAAATGCCTCATGATGCTGACGAATGGGCTCGCTGCACTTCCAAGCAGGATTGCCCGGATCCGAAGCCGAACTACTGGAAGCAGGCTGAGATGGTCACACTCGGCAGTGCAGGGGTAGTCGACCGCCTTGGTCCTGACGCAGCCGCCTATATCGCAAAGCGCAGCTGGACCCAGGCCGAGGTTGGCAAGGTCATGCTGTGGATGACCGAGAACCAGGCCAATGGTGCCGATGGCGCCAAATGGTTCATCAAGAACATGCCTGAAGTTTGGACCCAGTGGGTCCCAACAGAAGTCGCCGAAAAGGTCAAGGCCGCCGCCAACTGATCTTTTTCCGGCAGGGCGGGAGGCTTCGCAACGGCGCAGCCTCCTACAAATTCACTCTGGACGCAGCCACAAGTCTGGCGCCGTTGGGGTATAGCATGGACTGGCTCTTCCGTTTTCCGCAATTGAGTTCCGAAACCCTGCTGATCATGAAAAGGGCGATTGATGGCGGGCTCAAAGATCTGACCCGAAGCTATGGTCAGTCAATTGAGGGATTCTTCTACCCTTTGCTTCAGGTGCTCATTTTCTTTGAAAGAATGATGCTGAATGCACCTTGGCCGCTGGTCATCATTGTGATTGCTGCCATCAGCTGGTTTGCAGCCAGAAGCTGGAGAATCGTCTCCGTCGTCATGACTTTGATGGTGGCTGTTGGCCTGTTCGGGTTGTGGACCGATGCCATGAAAACGATCTCGCTTGTTGTCACGGCCACACTTTTCTCCATTGCCCTCGGAATACCGCTCGGTATTGCGATGAACCGCTTCGAACGGGCTGGCAGAGCTATGCAGACGGTTCTTGATGTCATGCAGACAATGCCGCCCTTCGTCTATCTCATCCCAGTGGTGATGTTGCTGGGCATCGGCAGGGTTCCGGGCTTCATTGCTGTTGTCATCTATGCCATTCCACCGATCATCCGCCTGACTGACCTCGGTATTCGGCTGGTTGACAAGGAGGTACTGGAGGCAGCCGATGCATATGGATGTTCGCGATCACAGAAGCTGTGGAAGGTACAGATTCCTCTCGCCTTGCCGACCATTATGGCAGGCATCAATCAGACAATAATGATGGCGCTCGGTATGGTCGTCATTGCGTCAATGATAGGGGTGCAGGGACTTGGTCTCAACGTCCTCCAGGCAATCGCCAATCAGTATTTCACGCAAGGTATACTGAATGGTTTTGCAATCGTAGCGATCGCAATCATCTTTGACCGTATCAGCCAGGCCTATGGCCAACGCCTGCAAAAGCACAGGGGTCAGCGCCATGACTAGCAGCCAGACATCCATCGAGATTAGCGATCTCTACAAGATCTTCGGATCGTCACCTCGGGCTCATGTCGAGGCGGTCCGCAAAGGTCTGTCCAAGAGTGACCTCGGAAGTATGCACGGCCATATCCTCGGCCTCAACAATATCAGCATTTCCATGCCGGCCGGAAAGATACAGGTCGTCATGGGTCTGTCGGGCTCCGGCAAATCGACGTTGATCCGGCACATAAACCGGCTCATTGATCCGACATCAGGCTCGATCATGATCGACGGGCAGAATGTCGTTGATATGTCGGAGAACGAATTACGAGAATTCCGCCGCAAAAAGACGGCTATGGTGTTTCAACGCTTCGGCCTGCTTCCGCATCGCAGCGTTGTAGACAATGTCATGTTCGGCCTTGAAGTGCGTGGTGTAGATCACGGCAAGGCGCGTGCGACTGCCATGCGCTGGATCGAACGCGTCGGATTGATCGGATTTGAGAATCGTTTCCCCGACGAATTATCGGGGGGAATGCAACAGCGTGTGGGCCTAGCCCGAGCGCTGAGCAACGATGCTTCGATCCTGTTGATGGATGAGGCCTATTCCGCGCTTGACCCGCTCATAAGGACGGACATGCAGACCATGTTGCTTGACCTGCAGTCAGAACTCAAGAAGACCATTGTGTTCATCACGCATGACCTTGACGAGGCTCTGCGGCTTGGCGACAAGATTGTGATCCTGCGCGACGGCTCGATCATCCAACAGGGCGACAGCCAGGATATCCTCCTCCGGCCAGCTGACGACTACATCCGGCGTTTCGTCAAAGACGTAAACCGGGGTCGCTACATCATGATTGATGCGGTCATGAAACCGGTCACCGCAGACAGCGCGGGTGACATGCTACACCACAGAATACGGTCGGGCCTCTCGCTTGAAGCCGCCGCCAGGGAGTTGGCAAGCAGTTCTTTTGATGCGGCCCTCGTGATTAATGAACGCGATGAACCCATTGGTGCGGTTTCACTGCGCGACATTACGGCTGCGGCTTCGTCAGTGTTGGACGTTGAACAGGTCACATGACACCTGCGATGGTGAATGGCAGGCTGCCCTCGATCTCTCGCGCCCGGGGCCATGATCATGGAACTTCTGTTCTGAAGTTTGTGGCTGTCCCCTGCTCATTCTTGTGAGCAAGAGGAGCCTGCAGTGGTGCATTGTATTGCACCATGACCTTGCAAATTGAGGAGACGACATGGCAGAACCTCGGTGGATCGGTTATGAGGATGCCCCAGCCCTGATCAACTGGCCCGACGCGATTTCCGCCTTGCGCGCGGGCCACGCCTACCCCAGAGCACAGGTTGCCGACGTGTTCCTTGGCCCTGGGGAAGGCTCTCTACTGAGCCGAGCGGCCTGGATCGACGGCCTGGGCTATGGAGTGAAGTCCGTCACCGTTTTCGGTGACAACCCTCAGTTTGGACTGCCTACCGTACAGGGCGCGATGCAGGTCTTCGAGCCCGGACGAGGTGTCCCCAAGGCAATCATTGAAAGCCGCCTTATCACGGAGTTGAAAACAGCTGCTGACTCCGTGCTGGGCGCGACATTTCTGGCCCGTCCCGACAGTACGACATTGCTCATTGTGGGTGCAGGCGCGGTCGCGCGCAGTCTGGTGGCCGCCTATGCCGCCACCTTTCCAACCATAAAGCGCATTGAAGTCTGGGCGCGTAGGCTCGAGCAAGCCGAAGCGTTTCAGAGACAGGTTGATGTTCCAGGTGTCGACATCTCTACGGTCACCGATCTCGCTGCCGCAGCCAGCACAGCGGACATTATCGCAAGCGCTACCATGGCACGCCAACCCGTTTTGTTTGGTAAATGGATCCGCCCCGGCACACATGTGGACCTGATCGGGGCATTCAAGGCCGACATGCGCGAGGCCGATGATGACCTGATTTCAATGGCGTCGCTCTACGTCGATAGCCGCGACACCACGATCAACCACATCGGCGAGTTGCTTATTCCGATCGCTTCAGGGGTGATTGACGCAAGTGCAGTGCGTGGAGATCTGTATGACCTGACTACTGGTAAGACGAAGGGGCGCTCGGCCAAAGAAGAGGTAACCGTATTCAAAAACGGTGGTGGCGCTCATCTCGACCTGATGATCGCCCACTACATCGTCGCAACGGTGGAGCGCGTCGATGCCCTGGATCGAGGACCGACAGCCACAGCGCCATTTCTGTAGTCATCCCCATTCGATGACATGGGAAGCAATGTGCCCAGATATCGGCCCGGCATGATAGTGACAAGGCTCAGCGCGACCTGTGTCGCGACAGAAAGCGTTCGATTTCGCGTTGTTGTGGCTGTCTGCCGGTGAAAATGGTGACATATTCGGGGATGCGCCTCAGACGCAGCTCAAGGGCTTCTTGAGTCTGCATCGAGATATATCCGATCTGGACAAGATAAAGTGTTCTAGCCCTGACATCTGCAATCTCTGGTTCTTGACCAAAGCGTTCGAACATACGACCAAGAGCATCAAGGCGCGCAGTGTCAGCGGCCCGCACCTGCTTCAGGATTTCATCAGACTGGATTGCCCAGCTTCGGACTGCAAATTCAAATTGTGCATCAAAAAGGTCTGTGTCTAGCCAGCAGTCAAAGACATTGAGGGTCGCTTCCGCAATGCTTTCTGCATACGCCTCGGACCGCCGCACCAGATTGCCAGTGTTCTTGTCTCTCCATCTTGCAATCAATGCGGCCAAAAGCTCCTCGCGATCCTTGAAAAACCAGTAGAAACTGGTGCGCGACAGCTTTAACCGTTTGGCCAAGGGAAGGATCTTGACTGCGTCAACGCCTCCTTCGAGCAGGGCCTCGTAGGCAGCCTCCAACCACCTGTCACCTGATCCACGCCAGCCTGTATCGACAGAATTCTCGTCCATGTCCTTCTCCTAGCGCAGCGATCTGGTCTTCGCAATAATGTGTCAAAGTGTACACGTAAGTCATTTAATTTGACACTAATGTACATTTCCGCTAAGGTAGAGTTCTTTTCCTGTGATGGAGCGTGCCATGTCCACTGACCCCTTGCTGCAACCCTTCCAGCTGAAACACCTCACGCTGAGGAACCGCATCATCGTCACCTCGCACGAGCCGGCCTATCCGGAAGACGGCATGCCGAAGGAGCGTTACCGCGCCTACACCGTAGAGCGCGCGAAAGGCGGCGTGGCGCTCACCATGACGGCAGGCTCCGCGGCGGTCTCGAAGGACAGTCCGCCGGTGTTCAACAACCTGCTGGCCTACAAGGACGAGATCGTTCCCTGGGTGCGCGAGATGACCGATGCCGTTCACGAGGCCGGCGCGGCGATCATGATCCAGCTCACCCATCTTGGCCGACGGACCCGCTGGGACAAGGGAGACTGGCTGCCTGTCGTTGCTCCCTCCCATCTTCGCGAGCCGGCGCACCGCGCCTATCCGAAAAAGATCGAGGACTGGGATATCGAGCGCATCATCAAAGACTTCGCCGACGCGGCCGAGCGCATGAAGGCCGGCGGCATGGACGGTGTCGAACTCGAAGCCTATGGCCATCTGATCGACCAGTTCGCGTCACCGCTGACCAACGAGCTCGACGGCCCCTATGGCGGCTCCCTGGAAAACCGCATGAAGTTCTGTTTCGACGTCTTCTCGGCGATCCGAAAACGGGTGGGCGACGATTTCATTCTCGGCGTCCGCTACACGGCCGATGAACAACTGAAGGGCGGCACGAGCAAGGCGGAAGGGCTGGAGATATCCCGCCTGCTGCGCGACAGCGGCCTGATCGATTACCTCAATGTCGTGCGCGGCCATATCGACACCGACCCCGGGCTGACGGACCTCATCCCCATTCAGGGCATGGCCAATTCCCCGCACCTCGATTTTGCAGGTGAAATCCGCGCCGCGACGAACTTCCCGACCTTCCACGCGGCCAAGATCCCCGACGTCGCGACAGCGCGCCACGCCATTGCGGCCGGCAAGGTGGACATGGTAGGCATGACCCGCGCGCACATGACCGACCCCCACATCGTCCGCAAGATCATGGAGAAGCGCGAGGAAGACATCCGCCCCTGTGTCGGCGCCAACTACTGTCTCGACCGCATCTATCAGGGTGGCGCCGCCTACTGCATCCACAACGCGGCAACCGGACGCGAACTGTCCTTGCCGCACGAGATCCCGAGGGCAGAAAGCCGCCGCAAGATCGTGGTTGTCGGCACCGGCCCCGGCGGCATGGAAGCCGCGCGTGTCGCGGCTGAGCGCGGTCACGAGGTCGTCGTCTTCGAAGCGGCCGACAAACCCGGCGGCCAGATCCGCCTGACCGCTCAGAGCCCGCGCCGTCGCGAGATGATCAGCATCATCGATTGGCGCATGGCGCAATGTGAAAAGCTGGGCGTCACCTTTCACTTCAACACCTGGGCGGATGCTGACACCGTGCTGGCAGAGCAGCCGGACGTCGTAGTCATCGCCACGGGCGGCATGGCGCACACGGAGGTGCTGGAGGAAGGAAACGAGCTGGTGGTCTCGGCCTGGGACATCATCTCGGGCGACGTGAAGCCCGGCACCAATGTGCTCATCTTCGACGACGCCGGCGATCATTCGGGTCTTCAGGCCGCCGAGATCATCGCCGCGACCGGCGCCAAGGTCGAGATCATGACGCCGGATCGCTCCTTCGCGCCCGAAGTCATGGCCATGAACCTCGTTCCCTACATGCGCTCACTGCAACAGAAGGACGTCACCTTCACCGTGACCTTCCGCCTGCAATCCGTAGCGCGCGACGGCAATCGCCTGGCGGCCCGGGTAGGCAGCGACTATGGCGGCATCTATCAAACCCGCTTCGTCGATCAGGTCGTCGTCAACAACGGCACCCTTCCGCTCGACGACCTCTATTTCGAACTGAAGGGGCTCTCCTCCAACGGCGGTGAAGTCTCCTATGACGATCTCATAGCCGGCAATCCACAGCGCGTGGTTCGTAACCCTGAAGGCACATTCCAGCTGTTCCGGATCGGCGATGCAATCGCCGCCCGCAACACCCATGCCGCCATCCATGACGCCCTGCGACTGGTAAAAGATCTCTAGTCGCCCAAGCCGAACCGGCCCATCCGCAAGGGAGCCGGTCGACAAAAAAGAACGCCCGCGGAAAGCGGGCGTTTTGAGGTAGGCACCATGCGGGATCGTGGTCCGGGAGAATGCACTTATCGATCGATCACGAGATCGGTCAGGGGCCTGGAACAGCAGGGGAGGAAGAAGCCGGCATCGATCTCGCGCTGGCGAATCCCGCCTTCGTGCTTCATGTCGACGAGACCACTGACGAGCTTCGACTTGCACGTGCCGCAAATGCCATTGGCGCAGGATGATGGGATGCGGACACCCATTTTCTTCGCGCAGGACAGCACAGTCTGCCCGGCATCGACATCGAGCACTTTAGCCTGCTTCAGGAACTGCACCTTGTAGCTGACTGCAGCCGCCGGCACCTCCGCGACGATTGCCGGGGTGTCGACGACGGATGCGTCGAAGCTCTCCTCCAGATACCGATCCGCGCCGACGCCGAGTTCTGCGCAAATCGTGCGTGCCGCAGCCATGAACGGTGCGGGGCCGCAGCAAAGGACGTGCCGCGCGGCAATATCCGGCACCATCAACGACAGCAATTCCCTGGAGATCCGGCCGCTCAGACCCGACCAGGCGGGATCGCCCGTCAGCACCTCCGGCAGGAAGACGAGCCTCAACCCCTTCACGCGACGCGCCAGAACGGCAAGCTCCTCGCGAAACAGCAGATCGAGCGGCGTGCGGCCGGCATGCAGAAACACCACATCCACCGGCTCGGCCCTGTCTGCCATCTCCCGCACCATCGCCATCACGGGCGTGATCCCGGAACCGCCTGAAAGCATCAGGTACTTCGCCGCCTCCAGGCGAATGAACTTGCCCATCGGCCCCGACGCCCGCAGATCCATGCCGGGTTTGAGATTGTCGTGCATCCAGTTCGACACCTTGCCGCCCGCCACCCGTTTGACGGTCACGGTAACGGCGTTCTGCCGCAGGGGAGACGAGGAGATGCTGTAACAGCGACCATTCTCCTCATCATCGATGCCGGGCTCGAACAGGAAGTACTGCCCCGCCTTGAACGCAATCCTCTTGCCCTGCGGCGATGCCAGCGTGAAGCTTTTGACATCGTGGGTCTCGTCGTGGACATCGAGACAGACCAGTCTGTCGTCTGTTTCGGGATCCCACACGTCGCTGGCGACAGGGCGGGAAATGGTTTCGCCGTCAGTAGCCATGGGCGCGCATCCGATCGATGTACCAGGTGGCGAAGTCGTCGAGTGCGCGCTCGCTGAAGCGAGAATAGGGGCCCGGCTCATAGGCCGGATCGCTCACCCCGGCCTGCGACCGGGCCACCAGATCGGCATCCTGGTTGGTGGTTTCGATCCACACATGCGTGAGCTTGTGCAGGTCATAGTCGACGCCCTCCACCGCGTCCTTGTGGACCAGCCACTTGGTGCGCACCAGCGTCTTGTCGGCAGAGAGTGGGATGACCATGGCCGTGACAGCATGGTCGCCCATGAAGTGGTTCCAGCTGTTATGGCCCCACAGATGGGTGTCGCCCAGATCCTTGCGCGTCATCTTCCCGAGAAGTTTCGAAGACGCCGCCGTTGCATCCTCAGTCTGGGATTCGCCAGCGCCGGCGATGATCAGCCGCTGGGTGCGGAAATTGGTCTCGCAGTCCCGCACCTGCTCGACCGTGGCCGAGGGAAAACCGTCCGCTTCCCAGGCCTTGGTCCGCTCAGCATACATGGCAAAATGCGCCTCTGCCTGTTCCCGATCCTCCGCACTCAGGCTCTCCGGATCGAAGCCGAAGTCCAGATCGACGAAGGACACGCAGAGCTCGGGGTGGTTGGCCGAGCAGTGGTAACACTCGCGATTGTTTTCCATCGTGAGCTTCCAGTTGCCCTCTTCGATGACATCGACCTGATGGGCGACCTTCGCATTGCGCAGATCGTAAGGCGCGAGACGCTCGCGCATCACTTCGTCGAGGGTCTCGATATCCTTGGGCGCCTCGTCGGCCAGACAGATATAGATCAGCCCGCCGATCGACTTGAACTGGACCGGCTTCAGGCTGCGACAGCTCTTGTCGAAATCCTTGCCCATATGCGGCGCATAGGAGAGCGCACCGTCGAGCTCATAGGTCCACTGATGATAGGGACAGACCAGCTTCGACACGACGGTCGGACCGGCGTCCAGGATGCGGGCGCCGCGATGACGACAGACGTTTCGGACCACGCGGATCTCGTTCTCGTCGTCACGCAGAAGGATGACGCTGATCTTCCCGATATCGATCACGACGGCATCGCCTGCCTCGGGCACTTCGCATTCCAGGCCGACATAGATCCAGTGCCGCATGAAGAAGACGTCGAGATCGGCTTCGAAGACATCGTCGCGCGTGTAGAGACCCGCGGGCAGCGAATGGCCGTCAGCACGCGCGTCGAGAAGCGAGGAAAGGGGGGAGGCGAACCGGTTGAGCATAACACACCCTTATCTGAGGTTATGCCGATCATGGCATTAAACCGATCCACTTCAACTGCACAAATTGGACCGCTTGACATTCCCTCAAGTAATGTCAGATGCTCGTTGAATGCGAGGTAACATGAAGAGCTTGCGACGACAGCTTCCGCCAATGACCGCCCTGATGGCATTCGAAGCCGCCGCCCGGCTGGCGAGTTTTACACGTGCCGCCGAGGAACTGGGGGTCACCCAGGCGGCGGTCAGCCGCCAGATTCACACGCTGGAGGAAGATTTCGGGTTCTTGTTGTTCACGCGCGGCCATCGGAAAGTGACGTTAACGGCCCAAGGCAGATCGCTTGCCGCTGCGGCCAGTGATGCCCTCCGGATGATTGCCGATGCTACAACAGAGTTGCGCCGGGAGGGGAGCGGCGAGGAGCTGACGATTTCAGCAACAGTGGCATTCTCCCATTTTTGGCTTATGCCGCGCATGTCGCAGTTTTCGAGACTGCACCCTGAGACCACATTGCGGATTGTAAGTCAGGACGCGATGCCCGCTCTTGATTACGGCGAGGTCGATGTCGCTATCCGTTTCGGTTTGGGGGAATGGCAAAACGGTCGTGCGGAGATGCTGTTCCGGGATGAGGTCTTCCCTGTTTGTAGCCCGGAGTTTGCCGAGAACCTTGCTGCAGACATGTCGGCAGCCGACTTGATCCGGCTACCGCTCATTTCAAATGAGGCCGATGATCCCATGTGGATAGGTTGGAACGCCTGGTTGTCGAACTTCGAAGTCCCCAACCCCGGCAAGGTTCGTGGGATGCGGTGTAGCTTCTATACCGAGGCGATCTATGCAGCGCTAAATGGTCACGGCGTTGCGCTGGGATGGAACCGACTTGTCAGCGACTTGCTCGACCAGAAGCGGCTGGTCAGACTCGGCCGAATGTCGGTGGTGCCGAAAGGGGGCTATTATGTAGTGGCGCCCAGAATCCGCAAGTCAACAGCATCCCTTGAGCACTTCATGGATTGGCTGTTGACGGAGCAGTTGACTTCCTAACGACGTCCATTTTGGCAAGGGTCAAGTGAGATCAAGTGGCTCGTATGTTGCATGAGCCATTGGCTTGGGTGGACTTGGCTTCCACGGGTGCGGTAGAATGACCTTGGAAAATTACTCCGCAGCAAATTCCAGCAAGAGGTGATTAAGCTAAGCCTTAGCGCCGCGCGCCGAAGCCAGCCAGACATCCGTGCGCGATGCACTGCAGTTGCTTGAGAAGGAGGGGGCGATCGCTGCTTTCCCTCAGGCCCGTACTGAGGCGACGCCGTCGATCTCGCTCAGGCACTGGAGACCCAGTTCCTACGCCTGTCGCTCGAACTTGAGGTTGTTCGCGGCGTTGCAACTAAGGCTGGCCGTGATGCTGCGGCTCAAGCAGAGCGAATTGTGCAGCTTCAGGAGATAGCGTTAAGCATCGATGGAGATATGGAGCGGTTCGGGCAGCTTGATCGGCAGTTTCACCAGAGCATGTTGAGGCGGCAGGAGTTCCCGATCTGTGGATTCTTTCCGGGACGCTCGCTCAAGTCGAAGAATTCGACGAGATCACGCCCAGTTTTTAGGCGTTTCCAGGCGCAAAGCAGTTCCATTGCGTCGGAGAGTTACCTATGCGGGGGTGTGCATTGCCAGTGAGCATCTGATGTTCGATTGTCAGCAGGTCGTGGATTATCTGAGCCCCCTAAGCGTTCGGCGCCTGCAAGGGTCAAGGTCACGTGGCTCAAGAGTGTGGGGCAAGTTCCATAATTCAGATTATCTGATTTATGTATGTAGCCGCAAAGTTGAAGTGTCCTGTTTCTGCAAAGTTGGAATGTCACACTCCCCGGGTCTGAATGACGTCTGGGAGATTGCAGATGGGATTGATAGCGATGAGCGAGCGCGATCTGCAGCGGATCGAGGTTTTGTCGAAGGTTGCCGCCGGTCGGATGACCGTGGTGTCGGCGGCGCATGTGCTTGACCTGAGTGAGCGTCAGGTGCGTCGGCTCTTGCAACGAATGCGGACTGGCGGCGCGGCTTCGATCCGGCATAAGGCGATCGGTCGGCCCTCAAACAATCGGATCAGTGACGCGGTTCGCGATTATGCGATGACGCTGGTCCGCGAATGTTATGCGGATTTCGGTCCGACCTTGGCGACGGAGAAGTTGGCTGAGCGCGATGGCTTGCGGGTGTCACGCGAGACAGTACGCGGTTGGATGTCCGAGGCCGGACTGTGGCTGTCACGCAGGCAGCGCCGGACGTTTCATCAACCGCGACTGCGGCGCGAAGCCTATGGCGAACTGGTGCAGATCGACGGGTCAGAGCACCGCTGGTTCGAGGATCGTGGACCAGCGTGTTCGCTTCTGGTGTTTGTCGACGATGCGACCGGCAGGCTGATGCAGTTGCGCTTTGTGCGTTCCGAAAGTGCCTTCACCTATTTCGAGGCCCTGGAGCTCTATCTCAAGCGTCACGGCGCACCGATTGCCTTTTATTCGGACAAGCATTCGGTGTTTCGGGTGGCGAAGAAGGATGCGAAGGGTGGCCAGGGATGACGCAGTTCGGGCGTGCGCTTTGCGAGTTAAATATCGAGATTCTTTGTGCAAATTCGAGCCAGGCCAAGGGTCGCGTTGAGCGGATGAACCGGACGCTGCAGGACCGTCTGGTCAAGGAACTCAGGCTGTGCGGCATCGACAGCATGGAGGCCGGCAATGCGTTTCTGCCTGGTTTCATGGAGAACTACAATGCGCGTTTTGCGGTTACCCCTGCCCGTTCAGACGACCTGCACCGACCGCTGAATCTGGCGCCGGATCGGTTGACGGAGATCCTGTGCAAGCGCGAGCAGCGCTATGTCGGATCGCAACTGACGTTCTCGTTCGAGCGCAAGCGGATCATGCTGGAGGAGAGCGAGGTGACGCGCGGTCTGGTGGGTCGTTATGTCGAGACCTACGCCTATGCCGACGGTCGGCTTGATGTTCGTTGGAAGGGTTGTTCCCTGCCTTACACGGTGTTCGAAAAGGACCAGCGGGTGACGCATGCGGCGATCACCGAGAACAAGCGGCTCGGGGATGTTCTGGCCTATATCAAGGAGCGCCAGGAGCAGCAGGACAAGCCGAAGGTGAAGAGCAACAGCGAGAAGATTGGCTATAAGCCGACCGGTCGCAAGCCTGGGAGACGTCTGGACGTCCTGAACGATCCGGCGGTGATTGCACGGCGCCAGAAAACGCTGGCACGGCAGCAGGCTGCAGAATGAGGCGTCTCAAAGCTAAAGGCGAAGAAGTGCGCCCCACCCGCCCCGATCTGATCTTGCAAGCGGGTCTGCCGCTCAGATCGGGGCTGATCGTGGTGCTGTGTGGTGACTGCTGCAGACATTTCTACTTTGCAGCACAGCGGACATTCCAATTCCTCCGCCACAATGTATGTAGCCGCAAAGTTGAAGTGTCCTGTTTCTGCAAAGTTGGAATGTCACACTCCCCGGGTCTGAATGACGTCTGGGAGATTGCAGATGGGATTGATAGCGATGAGCGAGCGCGATCTGCAGCGGATCGAGGTTTTGTCGAAGGTTGCCGCCGGTCGGATGACCGTGGTGTCGGCGGCGCATGTGCTTGACCTGAGTGAGCGTCAGGTGCGTCGGCTCTTGCAACGAATGCGGACTGGCGGCGCGGCTTCGATCCGGCATAAGGCGATCGGTCGGCCCTCAAACAATCGGATCAGTGACGCGGTTCGCGATTATGCGATGACGCTGGTCCGCGAATGTTATGCGGATTTCGGTCCGACCTTGGCGACGGAGAAGTTGGCTGAGCGCGATGGCTTGCGGGTGTCACGCGAGACAGTACGCGGTTGGATGTCCGAGGCCGGACTGTGGCTGTCACGCAGGCAGCGCCGGACGTTTCATCAACCGCGACTGCGGCGCGAAGCCTATGGCGAACTGGTGCAGATCGACGGGTCAGAGCACCGCTGGTTCGAGGATCGTGGACCAGCGTGTTCGCTTCTGGTGTTTGTCGACGATGCGACCGGCAGGCTGATGCAGTTGCGCTTTGTGCGTTCCGAAAGTGCCTTCACCTATTTCGAGGCCCTGGAGCTCTATCTCAAGCGTCACGGCGCACCGATTGCCTTTTATTCGGACAAGCATTCGGTGTTTCGGGTGGCGAAGAAGGATGCGAAGGGTGGCCAGGGGATGACGCAGTTCGGGCGTGCGCTTTGCGAGTTAAATATCGAGATTCTTTGTGCAAATTCGAGCCAGGCCAAGGGTCGCGTTGAGCGGATGAACCGGACGCTGCAGGACCGTCTGGTCAAGGAACTCAGGCTGTGCGGCATCGACAGCATGGAGGCCGGCAATGCGTTTCTGCCTGGTTTCATGGAGAACTACAATGCGCGTTTTGCGGTTACCCCTGCCCGTTCAGACGACCTGCACCGACCGCTGAATCTGGCGCCGGATCGGTTGACGGAGATCCTGTGCAAGCGCGAGCAGCGCTATGTCGGATCGCAACTGACGTTCTCGTTCGAGCGCAAGCGGATCATGCTGGAGGAGAGCGAGGTGACGCGCGGTCTGGTGGGTCGTTATGTCGAGACCTACGCCTATGCCGACGGTCGGCTTGATGTTCGTTGGAAGGGTTGTTCCCTGCCTTACACGGTGTTCGAAAAGGACCAGCGGGTGACGCATGCGGCGATCACCGAGAACAAGCGGCTCGGGGATGTTCTGGCCTATATCAAGGAGCGCCAGGAGCAGCAGGACAAGCCGAAGGTGAAGAGCAACAGCGAGAAGATTGGCTATAAGCCGACCGGTCGCAAGCCTGGGAGACGTCTGGACGTCCTGAACGATCCGGCGGTGATTGCACGGCGCCAGAAAACGCTGGCACGGCAGCAGGCTGCAGAATGAGGCGTCTCAAAGCTAAAGGCGAAGAAGTGCGCCCCACCCGCCCCGATCTGATCTTGCAAGCGGGTCTGCCGCTCAGATCGGGGCTGATCGTGGTGCTGTGTGGTGACTGCTGCAGACATTTCTACTTTGCAGCACAGCGGACATTCCAATTCCTCCGCCACAATGTATGTAGGCGGGGTACATTCTATTTCCAAGTGCGACATGCCAGTAATTTCAATGGCTTCACTTTGGAGATTTTGGCATGTCCAGATGCTACACGCAAATCACCCTCGCCGATCGCCGACGCCTTCAACAGCTGATGACAGCGAAAGTGTCCATCAACGAGATGGCGCGCCTACTTGGTCGTCATCGCTCGACGATCTATCGCGAGATCAGGCGCAACACGTTCCATGATCGTGAACTGCCAGACTATGAGGGCTATTACAGTACGCTTGCCAATGATCTGGCTCGGGAACGGCGATGCAGGCTGAGGAAGCTCAGACGTCATCCTGACTTGCGCGAGGAAGTTATCAGTCAATTGAAGGCTCGCTGGTCACCGGAACAGATTGCCGGACGCCTGGTTTCGGACGGTGTATCCCTGGTTCGTGTCTGCAAGGAGACGATCTATCGCTTCATTTACAACAAGGAGGACTACGGCTTAGGTCTCTATCATTACCTGCCGGAAGCGCGCCGCAAACGTCGTCCATTGCGCTCGAGGAAACCGCGCGACGGTGCGTTTCCATCGACGCATCGGATCTCGGAAAGGCCTGATATCGTTGGGCAAAGACTACAATTCGGTCATTGGGAGGGTGATCTCATGATCTTTGAGCGTCCATTCGGCCAAGCAAACATCACCTCGCTGGTCGAGCGCAAGAGCCGCTACCTTGTGCTGATCAAGAACCCAAGCCGGCATTCCGGTCCGATCATGGACAAGATCATCAGATCATTCTCACCCTTACCGGCATTCGCACGTCGAAGCTTCACCTTTGACCGCAGAACCGAGTTCGCTGGGTTCAGGGCTTTGGAAGATGGAATTGGCGCATCCAGTTGGTTCTGCGATCCCAGTGCACCCTCGCAAAAAGGCACGGTCGAGAACACTAACAAGCGTCTTCGTCGCTATCTACCCGGTAATACCGATCTGATGTCGGTGTCACAACGCGACCTGACCACTCTTACAAGGCATCTCAACAATCAGCCGCGCAAATGCCTTGGATACAAGACGCCGGCCGAGGTGTTCATGGCCAATTTGCACGGAAGCGCGTGATCCCCTACCCTTTAGGCAGGCATGATGCAGTTGGGTTAGCTCCTCCAAGCTTCTACATTTGCGGTTTGCCGGGTCGGAGAACACGTTCGACTATCTCCATGCAACGAAGGCCTATTGCAGCAATGGGGTAAGCCGCTTGCTTTCTACAGCGACAAGCATGGTGTTTTCCGGTCGACCAATGCTTCGAAGACCGACAGGACGACCGGTCTGACACAAATCGGTCGGGCGCTTTATGAACTGAACATCGACATCATCTGCGCCAACACGCCTCAGGCCAAAGGCCGGGTCGAGCGGGCCAATCAGACGCTGCAGGATCGCTTGGTGAAGGAGATGCGACTTAGGGGCATCAGCACGATCGAAGCGGCTAATGCCTATGCACCGGAGTTCATTGAAGACTTCAACAAGCGTTTTGGCAAGCTGCCGCGCAATCCGAAAGACATGCACCGACCTCTTGCTGATCATGAGAACCTCGACGGCGCCATGTGTCGAAAGGAAGTCCGAACACTGTCGCAGTCTCTGACGCTACGCTACGACAAGGTGCTGTTCATTCTCGATCCGACCGAGATTTCGCGCCCCCTGGCCGGGCAAAAGGTCGTTGTCTGTGATTACCCGGACGGCAGGCTGGAGATCATGCACCAGAGCTTTTCCCTGCCCTACAGGACCTTCGACACGTTACGGTCGGTGCATCGCGCTGAAGTCGTCGAGAACAAACGGCTGGACGACATGCTGTCGATCGTTGCTGAGATGCAGGCAGGTCGGGAACTTGAGCGTAGCAAAGGCGGCCCAAGCCGCTCGGGTCAGACGGATCATATGTTTGGCATTCGTGACGGCAGCAGAGGCAATGGCTATGAGAAGCGTGGCCGCAAACCGGGCCGTCGGACTGATTTCATGAATGATCCGAAGGTGATTGCCAGACGGGAGAAGGCGTTGATGAAGGCACCTGCTGCGGAATGAGAATCGTCAATGCACGCCGATATCACTTTGCATGTCCGATTCCAGCTGCAGACAAGCGGACCAAAGCGGAGCTTTGTGGAAGGAGCCGTCCTCAAAAATGGCAAGCCCTTCCCTTGCCTCATAGAGCAGACCGAGCCAGCACAAACGCCGGAAGACACCATATTGAAGATCATGTTTCAGGTTCCAGGCTTCAATGGTCATTCCGGTTTCCGTCAAAGGTTCCAGGTCTGGACGGAGGATTTTGACAACCTCCATTGGGGTACACCCTTCTCTGGTCTTGATGTTGAGAAGATTCAGAAACATGCGCCACCAACGTAACCTTGCGTGAACGGCCTGTTCCCGTTCGGCGTCGTGGATATAGGTATAGAGATAGTCTGCAGCGATCAGATCGAAGTACCTCTGCGGCTTCTCCAGAAACTCTCGGCCGCGTTTGGTTGCCAGCAAAAGCCCTTTTCTGCGACGAAGGAACTTCATGTGGAGGCTCATATCGCGCACGACCCAGAGCGGCGGCACGTCGTTTTCATTCAGGACTTTGTGCATGCTGTAGAGGTCTTCGGCTGTGAAGCCTGGCCAGATGAAGTTCACAGCTGCCCAGTGTACGAACTTGCGGTTCATGGCCCCGGTCGCCGTCAATCCGATGCCGCCCTCTTCCTCGGCATAGGCAACTGAGAGCATCATTCCGCGGATCAGTGGTGATATCGCGGCGAGATCGACATCGGCCTGCAATTTGATTTCTGGCAGCATCGTGAGCTGTGACTCTCCCTACCCTTTCACGTTCCAGGATAGGAGTATCAACCGTCGGCGGAGGATTTGCTACCGAGGAAGCTAAAGCCGAAGCGGAGTTCCCCACCCGCCCCGATCTTATCTTGCAAGCGGGTCTGCCGCTCAGATCGGGGCTGATCGTGGTGCTGTGTGGTGACTGCTGCAGACTTTTCTACTTTGCAGCACAGCGGACATTCCAATTCCTCCGCCACACTGTATGTAAAGAAGCGAACGGACTGGCTTGCCATTCTTGGAAAATAGCCTTGCAAATCTTCCATTTTATGGAATAATTGCAAGGTATGTATCAACGCCATACCAGCGAGATTGTGCTATCCGCCCTTGATGCCCAAGCGGCTGTTGTCCTTTTGGGGCCCCGGCAGGTTGGCAAGACCACACTTGCGCTAGAGATAGGCGAGCAACGTCCATCGGTGTATCTCGACCTGCAACGCGACGCGGATCGGCAGATCCTGACAGAGGCCGATCTCTACCTGAACGAACAAGTCGGCAAGCTGGTGATCCTGGATGAGGTTCAGCAGATGCCGGACCTATTCAAAAACCTCCGTGGGCAGATCGACATGCGACGACGCAAGGGATCCCGCACGGGGCAGTTCCTTTTGCTGGGGTCTGCGTCAAACGTTCTGCTGCATCAATCGGCCGAATCCCTCGCCGGGCGGGTTCGCTATATCGAGATGCCGCCTCTCTTGCTGGACGAAGTAGGCAAAGACAGGTTGAACGACCTGTGGTTGCGGGGCGGTTTTCCCGACAGCTTTCGGGCGAATAGCAACCGGGCCAGCATGACCTGGCGCGAGGATTTTCTACGTACCTATCTGGAGCGCGATATCCCTTCCCTGGGTCCGCGGATCCCTGCAACCACGCTGCGCCGCTTCTGGACGATGCTGGCGCATGCGCAGGGTGGCCTGTTGAATGCGAGCGCTCTTGCCGAAGGACTAGGCGTCTCAGGTCAGACCGTAGCACGATACCTTGATCTGCTCGTCGATCTCATGCTTGTGCGGCGCCTGCAGCCCTGGCACGAAAATGCCGGCAAGCGCCTTGTCAAGTCGCCAAAGGTCTTCGTCAGGGATAGCGGCCTCGTCCATGCCTTGCTTGGCCTCGGTTCGCTGGAAAGCTTGTTGGGACATCCTGTGATCGGTGGAAGCTGGGAAGGGTTTTGCATAGAGACCCTGATCGCTGCGGCGCCAACCGGGACCGAGCCTTTCTTTTACCGGACCGCGGCGGGGGCTGAGCTTGACCTTGTTCTGCGGCTTCCCGGAAATGGCATCTGGGCGATCGAGATCAAGCGCACCACCGCGCCCAAGGTGTCGCGTGGTTTCCACCTGGCGGTCGAGGACATCAAGGCAGACCGGAAGATGCTGGTCTACGCCGGTGACCAGGAGGTCCCGACAGGTGATGATTTGCGCGCAATGCCACTGGCTGCCGCCGTGAGCATGTTGCGCAATCTGTAGTGCTTCTTGAAGTCCGCTCGGTGTCGGCGTTGATGCATGAACCATAATTCAACGTTTCGTGCTTGTCCAATTGAGGTCGAAGCCAGCGTAATTGTAACCGGCTAGATAGGCATGGCTGGGTTCACATTCCAATGGATGACGGCCTCGCTATGTCAATGGCGGCAAGTATGTCGGCCATGATGTCGAGGGTTCGACCCACGCCCCCGCAAAGGAGGCGACCCCAGGGGAATGACGATCACTGAGGCGCAACGAGGCGAGCCAAACAATGCCGGGCTCGGTGAAGGTCCAGGGGAAGGCGACGTTGTGTATTGTGCTGAAGACGACGGCTCTCTCATCAAAGGCCAACATCCGGGTAAGGCCCGTCAGCTTGGCCAGACGTGGATGATGGCCTGGATGACCTTCCTGGGAAATCGGCAGGATGCTGTCTGCGACCGATTGGGCGGTAACAGCGCGTCTGTCGAGAGACCGGAGATCGGGCTCCAGAACAACCCGCCAGCCGGTCTCTTCAATCCGTTCGATACCTTGTCGGCAAGACGTGTTTAACGATCCATCTCTCCGGTCAATCCCATCAAGGTCTTGGTGACTTCCGTCAGGTGCGATAGCCAACCAAACGGACAGGCAAACGAATCCGGGGACCCGATAATAGACCGGCCATGTCAGCAATCGAAAGGATTTGGGCCGCAGAAGCCATTATTGACAGGGATGTCCAAATCGAAATGACGCTGAACAATGTCTGGAAAAGTAGAATGAATGGTCCCCTTCTGAAACCCAGGGACCAGCATGCGATACCATAACCTATGGCAATATGTTTCGTCCCCTGGATCGCCATACTCACGGCAAAGCGGTTGACGCGGCGGGATCAAAGACGCCCCGGCGCCTGGTCCGTATGGCGAAATGCGCAATGCATGATTTTGCAACGGTTGAGACCGAGGCGGTTCGACACGGAACGTTTTGCCGCATCATTATTGCCTTTCGGCCCAAACTGCCTAGTTTGCAGTTCATGAGACACAGCATGAAACTCGGGCGAATTGGATGATCTGGATTGCGGCAGCGCTACTAACCGCAACCGTTATCATGCTTTACTACCGTCGTCGGCGTCTGGCCCTTCTGGTCGTATCCGTCCTGTCGCTGGCAGCCATCATCATCTGGTCCTTTGCATCGGGCGTGAGCCAACAGCAAAGGCAGGAACGGCAGGCCGTCAGCGCTTCGATAGGCTTGGCAGTGTCTTGCGCAGAACCGGAGCAGGCTCTGGAAATCACACTTGAAAACAATTCGGCAAGTCAGGTGAGACGGGTTTCGCTCACGGTTGCCGCCTCGCTTGCCGGTCAGGCCGATATTGTCTATCGCGGATCAGTTCGGGAAGGCGTGATCATCGAACCCGGTTCGACAGCAACACTTTGCTACAAGCCGCTATACCATGGCTTTCGGCACCCCCGTCCCGACGTAATCGACACGTCACTCTATGACTGGAGGAGCGAGGTCACGGTTGTAAACTTTGATGGTGACGTCAGCAATTGAGCCATGGACAAGGTCATGGGGTACTGACAGGCAAGATTGCCAGCATGACTCCGCAACCGCTTTCTGATCGTTGCAAGGAAGTAGTGCGCAGCAAAACCACCTGCAACACACCGGCAGTTCGCATCGGTTTTGTGCGAAAACGACTATTCCTTTTTTCGCTTCCAAGACATCTCGCGAACGCGATACCTTACCTGCTAAGACAGCGCAGACCAGGAATGCCACAGCATTTTGATGTTTTGGAACCGGAATACGAAAAGCGCCACTTTCACTCTTGCATGGGGGGTGACTTGCCGCTATGAGACAGCCCGCGCAAGTGAGCGCCGACCAATGTGACCGGAGAGGTGGCTGAGTGGTCGAAAGCACCGCACTCGAAATGCGGCATACTCGCAAGGGTATCGTGGGTTCGAATCCCACCCTCTCCGCCACTTGCCCTCTGTCCGAACCGAAGACATAGGTAACAGTTTGTACCTAAGACATAGGTGACAATCTCGTGCGCGACGAGGCTTGTCGATGGTTTGCAGCGTTCTCTGTTCCAGGTCGATATATCCCAGATCATAGTGCATGAAGCTGACGAGCCAAATGCCGTCTTCCACCTCCTTTAATCCCAGTTTCTGCCCTGCCAGCACGGTCGAGATGTTGATCTTCTTTCGATAGAGGCAGGCGCGTCCGCAATTGGTGATGATGATGTCGCGATCATGGAAGGGATAATCGATTTCCGGCAGGCCGAGGTAGGGTCGCGAAGAGGCGGTATAGAGGTCGGCAGGCACTTTCATGCCGATCGCCTCATGTGGCCTTTCACCATTGAATTCGCTGAGGAATGCATCGAAGCGCACCTGTTGCTGAAACAGGTTACGTTCGGGCGGTCTCGTTGCCTCCTTCTTCAATGTCAGATGCATTCGCTCATGCCGACCGTTCTGCTGGGGATGGCCGGGTTTGATGCGCTCGATCACAATCCCAAGCCTCAACCAGAAGACCGACAGCTTCGACAGATTGTAGAGCCCGTTTGGTGAAGCGAACGGTAGCCCGTTGTCCGAGCGTATCGCCTGAGGCAGGCCATGTTCGGCAAACAGGCGGCGAAAGGCTTCGATCACGGCCTGTTCGCGTGTCGATCTGAAGGCTTCGCAAGCCAATAGATAGCGTGATGCCTGATCGGTTACGGTCAGAGGGTAACAATAACGACCATTCCCGAGCTTGAACTCGCCCTTGAAGTCGGCGCACCACAGATCGTTTGCATTGACGGCCTCAGACAGCATGGTGCCCATGGCCTTGTTTGCCCGGTTCCTCTTGCGGGCCTGGCGCACAAGGCCATGGCGGTCGAGCACCGCATGCACGGTGCTGTTGGCCGGAATACGGACGTCACCGGCGAGTTTCTTCACCAGCAGTTCACGGATTTTGCGTGCGCCCCAGTGCGGCTTCTCCTTTTTGAGGCGCACGATCATGGCCTCGACAGGATCGGGGAGTTGGTTGGCGTAGCGCACCGGACGCCGGGATCGGTCCGTCAGAGCTTCAAGCCCATCGTCCTTGTAGCGATTGAATATCTTGTAGCCGGTCTTGCGCGATATGCCGAAATCCCGGCACACCTCGCTCATTCCTTCACCCTCCAGTAATCGGGCGACAAAGCGAAGACGTTCTTCCATAACCGAAGTCTCTCTCCACGGCATCAACACCTCCCGCCAAAAGCGAAAAGTGTTACCCATGTCTCCGGTACAAAACGTCACCTATCTCTCAGGTCGGGCACTCGCGAAAGCGTTCTCTCGATCCGGCTGCGACCGGATTTTCCCGTTGTTTTCGAGGGTTATGCGGGCGGGGCTGAGCACTGCCTACTGCGCCAGGAGGCCCCGAAGCGGTCTCTCGGGGCCGATATTCTCCGGACCTGTTGCCTGCGCGGATTTAGTGAATTCTATCCAAGTGACTGAAAATGTGTCAATTTTTGACTGGCACAGCTAATCACTTCGATTTCAGTGGCATTCGCCGCTATGGAACAGAAATCGAACGCCTGGACTGTTGGTTTCCGCGCGGAACTGAGCCGGTGGGGGTGCGGACGAAAACTTGGACCACCAAGGAGGTAGTTCATGTATTCCTACGCAGACAGACTTCGAGCGGTTGAACTCTATATCCGGCTTGGCAAGCGGCTGAACGCGACCATTCGCCAGCTGGGTTATCCCACAAAGAATGCGCTGAGGGGATGGTACCGTGAGTATCAGCATAACCTCGACCTGCGCCCTCAGCCGGTGGCGCGGGCGCCAAAATACACCGAGGCCCAAAAACAGGCCGCCCTTGAGCACTTTCGCACCCATGATCGTTGCATCGCAGCGACGATGAGGGCACTTGGCTATCCCGGTCGAGGGACACTGACCGCATGGGTCCGTGAGGCGTTTCCGGAGGCGCGAACATCGATGGTCGGTCGATCGTGGCATCCTGGCCATTGCGAGGAGGTCCGGCAAGCAGGCGTCATCGGACTATGCAGTGGAGATGAAACTGCTCAACAGGTTGCGGACCGGCTGGGCGTCTCAAGGCCGACATTGTACAGCTGGAAAGATCAGCTACTCGGTCACGAGGCTCCCCTCATCCATGAAACGCCGCAAAGCCAACCCCAAGGTGCCTGAACGTGAAGAGCTTGAGCGACAGCTTGAAGCCCTCCAGCGTGATGTCCGCCAGTTGCAACTCGAGCATGATCTCCTGAAGAAGGCTACCGAACTCCTAAAAAAAGACCTGGGCGTCGATCTGCAAATCCTGAGTAATCGGGAGAAGACACAGCTGATTGACGCCCTGAAGGAAGCCTATCGCTTGCCAGAGCTGCTCGCCCAGCTTCGAATTGCGCGCAGTTCGTACTTCTACCATCGCTCCCGCCTATGTCTGGCAGACAAGTATGCCGCCATCCGGCACAGCCTTGCGGAAATCTTCGAAGCAAACCGTCGCTGCTACGGCTATCGCCGATTGCAGGCGTCGCTTGCCAGGCAAAGCGTGACAATCTCGGAGAAGGTTGTGCAGCGTTTGATGAAGCAGGAGCAGTTGGTTGTCGCAAGGCCCCGTCGACGGCGTTTTGGATCTTATCTGGGAGAAATCAGCCCGGCGCCCGAGAACCTGATCAATCGCGACTTCCATGCAAAAGCACCGAACGTAAAATGGCTGACGGATATCACCGAGTTCCAGATCCCAGCTGGGAAGGTGTACCTCTCGCCCATCATCGACTGCTTCGACGGCATGGTCATCAGTTGGTCGATTGGAACGCAACCTGATGCGGGTCTCGTCAATACCATGCTGGATGCCGCCATTGAGACCGTAACCAACAGGGAGGAACGGCCAATCGTTCATTCCGATCGCGGCGCTCATTATCGCTGGCCTGGCTGGCTCAACAGGATCAGCAATGCGCAGCTGGTTCGTTCGATGTCCCGAAAGGGCTGCTCGCAAGACAACGCTGCGTGCGAAGGCTTCTTCGGCCGGTTGAAAACCGAACTCTTCTATCCAGGAGACTGGAAGGCCATCACGATCGAACAGTTCGTCACCGAAGTGGATGCCTACATTCGATGGTATAACGAAAAGCGCATCAAGATATCCCTGGGATCGCTCAGCCCAGTCGAATATCGAAAGAGCCTCGGTCTGATTTTTTGAAACAGTCCAAGTTTTTGTCCGCACCCCCACCGGGCTCAGTTCCGCGCGGAAACCAACAGCGTGCACATTTGTGCCCGAACAAGTGAGACCAAAGCCAATTCAACGCCACGACGATGCGGCTTCTTGTGCCGATCAGAAACCAGATGTGGCAAATGCCCCATGTCCACGAGGCCAGCGGCCCGCTCAGGTGGATCCACCCCAGATCGACGATTGCGGCGCGCCGACCAATGGTCGCGAAATTGCCTTGGTGCCGGTAGCGAAATGGTGCCGGCGCAGAGCCACCTTGCAAGCGCGAAGCAATCACCAGCGCCGCGTGGCGCCCCATCTGCTTCGCCGCCGGCGCTGTACCGGGAACCGGCGCGCCCGATACGCTGGTCACGGTTGCCGTGTCTCCGATGACGAAGATCTCGGAACAGCCCGGTACAGTCAGGTCGGCGGCCAGTTGTACGCGGCCAACTCGGTCGGAGGCAGCACCGATCCAGCGCGCGGCGTCTGACGCCTGCACACCGGCAGCCCAGATGGCGGTTTTCGCACGGATCATGCGCCCGCGCGCCGTAACGTGTCCCGGGCCGCAGTCGGTAACGGCCGAGCCAAGCCGGACCTCGACGCCTTGTCGTTCCAGTGCGCGCTTGGCGTAGCGGCCCAGGCTCTCAGGAAATGCACCCAGTATCCGCGGTCCGGCTTCGAGCGAAATGACCCGGGCGTCGCGCGTATCGACGTTGCGGAACTCTGTCTGCATAACCCGGCGTGCCAGTTCTGCGATCGCCGCGGCCATCTCTACACCGGTCGGGCCGCCGCCGACCACCACGAACGTCATCAGCCTCTGCCGCTCGGCTGGATCCTCGGCACGCTCGGCCGCTTCGAATGCCGTGAGAATATGCGCGCGGATGCGCGTCGCGTCTTCCAGGGTCTTGAGGCCATGGGCATGTGCCGCCCATTCATCGTTGCCGAAATAGGCGTGCTGCGCGCCCGTGGCGAGCACAAGCGTATCGTAGGCAATGGTGGCGCCGTCGGTGAGCCGGACGCACCGCGCGACCGCATCGACCCCTGCCACTTCCCCAAGCAGGGTTGTGACGTCACGCCGGGTTCGGAACACTTGGCGTAGCGGCCAGGCGATGTCGGAGAGGGGCAATGTGCTTGTCGCGGCCTGATAGAGCAGCGGTTGAAACAAGTGATGATTTCTGCGGTCAATGAGCGTGATCTTCGCGCCTGAGTCCTTGAGGCTCTCCGCGCAGGCGAGACCTGCGAAGCCCCCGCCGACGATCACGAGCCGATGACCGGGCATGTTGTGTCGGTCCCTCATTCCGACGCCCTCGGAAGGGTCTCGCCGTAGCCAACTCGTATCGAGACGAGTTCTGCAGTGATCCCGCCACCATGGATCAGGAAGCTCAGAGGTATTGCAGGTGCGATCGGGCTTGCCATGATCGGATCCCAGAGCATCGTGAGCGCCGATAGCGGGATGCAATGGGCGGCGATGGCAAGCAGGCTGTATCGCCGGGGCACGGGGCCGGTCGCGCCCATCCACATCGCCACGGCTACGAGACCCATCAACGGATAGGCCTGCGCCAGCCCCGGCACTGCCATCGGGTTTTCGGCTAGCCCGCCATAGGGGCCGGAACCTGTGAAAAGTCCGACATAGGCACCCAAGGTCAGCAATGGCGTCAACGTCATCAGAAAACCCGCGTGCCAACGCAGGATACGGCGTCCATCGATACTCATTGTGCGTCCTCCGAAAGGGTCTCGATCCCGGCGCGCGCCGCAATCGCGCCCGCACGTTCAAGATGCGCGCGGACAAGGTTCGCGAAGCGGGCGGGCTCCTGTTCGGGCAGCAAGTGGCCCGCCTCCGGGACGACGACATGGGCCGCACCCGAAACCAGGCGCGCCGCCACGTCCGAGACGATGGCGTAGCAGTCTCGCGTCGCTTCGCCGCGCGCGATCGTCACCGGGCAGCGGATCCGGCCGAGATCGGCGGGCGCGAGCGGGATCGGCGGCGTCTGCGCAAAGATCGCCTCGAGCGTATGCGCGGTGTCGCAGTAGATGGCCCTGATCGCGTCGGGTTGCGCCTCGCAATGGCCGGGCTGCCGCGCCGCGGCGTCGATGGCGAGCCGCACGGCGCCCTCGCGGTCGCCGCGCCGGAACGCTTCCGCGACTGGCGCGAAGGCGGCGCCCATGTCGGTCACGACGGCCTCGCGGCGAGCCTCGTCCTCGACGAAGGTCGGGAAGCCGGGCTCGTAGAGGAACAGGCTGCGGACGAGGTCGGGACGGTCGATGGCCACGGCCAGTGCCGAATGTGCGGAAAAGGACCAGGCGACCAGGTGGACCGGGCCACGCCCGAGCGACCAGATAAGGTCGATCAGGTCGTCGCGCTGACCTGCCGTGCCAAAAGGGCGGGTCGGACGCGCATCTGCCGTCAGGGCCGGCAGGGTCACGGTGATCGCCTCGACCGCGTCCGAGAGGTCTCCGGCGACCGGGTCGAGGCTGCGCAGGTCGCCGAGGACGCCATGCGTCAACAGAACAGGCTGGCCCTCACCTTGGCTGCAGTACGGGACGAAGACGCCCTCGATCTCGAGGAAGGGGCCCTGGGGCCTCAATAACTGATCCGTGGACATGTCAGTCTCCTTTGCTTTCGGGCGACGACGAAGACCGGGTCTCGCGCGTGCCGCTCACGTCCCGCTCGAGCCAGACCATGCGGTCGAGATACCAAAGCTTGAAAATCATGCCGGTGGCGTATCCGAAGAGGGTGGGCCAGGGCTCGAGCGCAATCACGCCGAAGAGCAGCACCGCGTGGCCGAACGCCGACCCGGCGACGAGAACGCGGGGTACGGTCCGGTGCCAGGTCGGGACGTCGCCCGGCGACATGCGTAGCCACAGGCGCTCCCCGATGGTGGACTTCGAGCCCCAATTGTCGGTCGAGCGTGGCACCGGCGTCATGCGTGGATTGATCCAGATGAAGAAGACCGCTGCCGCCATCGCGGCGATCCACCATGGCCCGATCCAGACACGCGACCACGCGGCGAGGATCAGGAGAGGCAGGCCGAGCGCGATACGCGTCCAGACGCTCACGGGATGGGCATGACGCGCCCAGGCCTCGGCGTCGGCGCCCGAGATCATCGGGAAGAGCCCTTTGAGCGCCTGCTCGGAATTGGTCGGCAGTCTCATTTGCTCACCTCCGGCCGCGCCGCCGTTCCGGCGAGCAGTCCGCCGTCAAGCGCCAGGTCCGCGCCGGTCATGTAGCGGGCCTCGTCCGAGCCCAGCATGATGGCGAGTGCGGCCACCTCCGCGGGGTCCCCGAAGCGACGCAGCGGTGTGTCTGCGACGAACTCCGCCATGCGGGTGTCGCGGTCGGGGCCGTCGCCCAGCATCGGCTCCCACATCGGCGTGAGGATGGCTGCCGGAGAGATACTATTGCAGCGGATGTTCAGGTTGCGCTCGGCGCAATAGAGCGCGACGCTGCGCGTGTGGTTGAGGACCGCCGCCTTCGAGGCGGCATAGGCCGCGGCGGCGGGGATGCCGACATGGCCCGAACGCGAGGCAATATTGACGATGGAGCCGCCGCCCGGCCGCATAGCGCGGAGCGCCATCTGGCAGCCGAGGACCACGCCTTCGAGATTGGTGGCGAGCACGGCGCGCCAGTCGTCTAGCGTGACGGTCTCGACGTCGTGCGCCGCGCCATCTTCGAGGCCGGTGATCCCGGCGTTGTTCACGAGTATGTCGAGGCGCCCGTCATGGGCCAGGATGACCCGTTCGGCCGAAAGCCAGTCGTCGGGTCGTCGCACGTCCAGCGGAAACGGCCGCGCAAGACTACCAAGCTGGGCGGCAACGCGCTCGGCCGCTCCGGCATCCAGGTCAGTGACCCAGATGTGCGCTCCCTCGGCTGCAAATGCCTGAGCAATTGCAGCGCCGATGCCGCGCCCGGCGCCCGTCACGAGCGCTATCTTTCCAATCAGTCGCATATCTTGTCCTTCCTTTGTGGGGTCACCCTCGAAGCGCGAGGATCCCGGCCCCGACGAGAACGACTGCGACGGCGCCCGCGCCAATCCGCAGGACCGGGCCGCTGCCAGGACGTGTGCCGATCCGGTCCAGCATCAGCGCCACGCCGGCGAACCACGCGAAATGCAGGCTGCAGACAAGCAGGCCGAAGCCTATCCGCTCACCCGCGCTGGCTTGCCCGATACTGCTCGCCCCGAAGACGGCGGCGAAGAACAGCGGCGTCTTGGGATTCAGCGCAGATGCGAGCGCTCCGTCACTGAACGCGGAAACTGAAAGGGCGGGCGGGTCAGAGGACCGGGAGCCTGCCGTCGCCGCGAAAGCCGCGGACAGGAAGCGCCAGGCGAACCACCAGAGGACGACGGCGCCCAGAACTCTGAACACTGCCTCGGCTTCTGTCACGAGATCCGTGACCGCGCCCATGCCTGTCGCCGCGCCGAGGATGTAGATGCTCGCGCCCAGTGTGCTGCCGGCGGCGGCACTGATCCCGGCCCGGCGGCCGCCGCTCGCGGCGTTGCGCGCGACTGCGGCGAAGTCGAGCCCAGGCATCATCAGGACGGGCAGCACCAGCGCGAGGGTGGCTGGGGCCTGCAGGGTCCAGAAAGCGGTCATGGTCTCACCTCTCCCTTCAGGGCTTGTGGGTGGTCCGTGGCAGGCGCTTCCAAGAGCCGCGTGTCGCCAGCACCTCCGCCTGATCGCGGGTCACGCCGATGTCTTCGAGCAGACGATCGGGAAGGCCTGCGAGATGCCGGTAATCGCGGGCCTCGCGCGCCCGACGAAGCAAACCGTCGAGATGCCGTGTTCCCTTGCGGGGCAGCTGAGTGAAGTCGAGGGTCGGGAAGACCCTCTTCAAGGCGTGGGCTGTCATGGCTTTTCCATTCTCTCTAAAGTGTCGATTTTCAGGCTTGGGCCGCTTCGCCATAGGCCTGCCGGACAGCGGACATGACCGCTGCGGCGCCGTTGGCACGGGCGGCCAGCGCCGCGATCGCCTCATGGGCCTCACGCGTCATCTCGTCGACGATCTGCGCGGCCGGCTTGAGGGTCCGGATCTTGCCCGCGCTCTGGCCAGCGGTCAGGCAGAGCTGGTCAAGATCGCCGTCGACGTCCCGCGTCGGCAGGTAGACCGAGAAGCGCGGCAGAGGCACCTCGCCGTCCGGCGTGCGCAAGGTGCCGGCGGTCTGGCCGGCGGTCGCTGCTATCGCCTCCTCTTCGCGGCCCGCCCATTCGTCGGTGGCCGCGTTGCGTATGACGCGCATGGGCTGGAGCGGCATCTCCGGTCCGAAGAGCGTGGTGGAGAGCGTGTCGCCCACGCCAGCATTCAGCACCCGAGCCTTGTAGCCGTCGCCCGCGTCAGCCTCATGGCTTGCCAGGAACCTCGTGCCGCACCAGACTGCCTCGGCGCCGAGGGCCATTGCCGCGGCCATGCTGGCGCCGTCGGTGATGCCGCCAGCGGCGATCACCGGGATCGGCGCGATCGCTGCCTTCACCGCCGGAAGTAGGTTGAACGTGGTGGCGACCGAGCGGTTGTGACCGCCGCCCTCGAGCCCTTGGACGATGATCGCCTCGGCGCCGAGGGCTCGCGCATCGCGGGCCTCCTCGACCGAACCGACCTGCATCCAGAAGGCGGTGCCGCCCGCCTTGATGCGCGCGACCTGGTCGCGGGTCGGGTTGCCCCAGAAGACGACGCAGACGGCCACGCTTTCCTCGGCCAGCACGTCGAGATGCGCGTCGGTGATCATCGGCGCGAGGAGGTCCACGCCGAAGGGCCGGTCGGTCTTTGCCTTTACCGCGCGCACCATGGCGCGCAGCGCCTCCGCAGGGGCGACATCCGCGCCGATCATGCCGAGCCCGCCTGCGTTCGAGACGGCGGCCGCGAGGTCGGGACGGGCGACCATGGCCATGCCGGCGTTGAGGATGGGGGTCTTGAGGCCGAAGCGGCGGGTGATGGCTGTGTCGATCATGTCTGGAGTCCTTTTTCGGATCAGAGAACGAGGAAGAGTGTCTGGGACCCGACGCGGCCCCGGTGAGATGGGTCAGTTTCTGCCAATAGACTGGCGGGGTCGGATCAGACCGGCTCAGTCTCGCCCCGCATCAGGCGCCAGCCGACGATGCCGATCGCGAGGAAGCTCACGTTCCCGGCGAAATCGAGCAGCATCCACGCGGTGAACATCTCCGCCACCCAGACGAACCAGGCGTTGAAGATGAAGAAAGGGATCGACGCCAGCAGCCCGAAGCCAAGGAAGGTCGCCGCGGTGAACCGTGCAAGCAGCATCAGCGATCCGCAAAGAACGGCCTGCGCCCCGAAACAGCCCATCAGGAGGGCCGTCGTGGCGCTCAGGTGTTGATAATCGGGCTTCAGCGAAAGCGTCTCGACCATGTGCGGAGCGAGCAGGCACCAGCCGCCGAGGCCGAGAAAGACCAGTGACTGTGCGGTCTTGAGTGTCTTGGCCATGCGTCGATTGGAGAAGCGTTCGGCGGCGGAAGCAAATGATGTCGAATGCGTCATGGCGGGGTTTCGGAGTCCTTGAAGCTGGAGGCGTGGCGACGGCGTTTGCCTTGCCGGTTCGAAAGACTGGCTACACCACGACGCGCCGAATCCCCTAGGACAAGGCTCCGACAGATTCTGCCAGACCGCTCATGGATTAGGGGTTGCCGCCGTGCGCAGTGCGCTCGGGGTCTTTCCGAACGCCTTCACGAGCGCGCGGCGCAAGCTCTGTTCGTCACGCAATCCGGACCGCTCGGCCACGCGCACCAGCGGCAGCGCCGTCGTCTCGATCAGCTGCCGTGCCCGCTCGGCCCTCAGAGTCTCCACGAATTTGGCCGGCGTCGTGCCTGTCCGCTCCACGAACCGGCGCGCGAAGTTGCGCGGGCTCATCCCCGCGAGATCGGCGAGGTCGGCCACCGTGACCTGCACGTGCAGGTTCTCCGTCAGCCATTGCAGCATGCCGTCGAACCGGTCGCTGGCCTCCATCTGCATGACGAGGGCCGCCGACAGCCGGCTCTGGCTCGATCCCCGCCGCATCGGAAGCAGGCCCGCCTTGGCGATGGCGAAGGACATCGCGCGCCCGCAGTCCCGCTCCAGCACCTCGAGCGTGAACTCCACCGTGGGCATCGAGCCGGCCGTGGTGACGATGGGCCCATCCTCGACCCAAAGCGGATCGGGGTCGAACTCGACCGCGGGAAAGGCGGCTCGGAAGGCATCGGCCGCGACCGAATGGATGGTCGCCCGACGTCCTTTCAGGAGCCCGACCTGGCCGAGGATCAGCGCGGCAGAGCCCACGGCGACGATGCGGCAGCCGCTCGCAGCGATGGTGGCGATGGCGCGAGAAAAACGGGGATCGCTCGCCAGCCGTGCCTGGTTCTCCGGCGCGGCGCTGCCGAGGTAGAGCAGATCGAGCCGCGCCCCGAGCTCTGACAGCGCACGATCTGCGACGATGCGGTAACCCGACCATGTCGCAATCGGACCGGCCTCCAGTCCAATGATCTGTGTCTCGAAGGTCGGGCAGGACAGCCCCTCGGCCTCCGCGATCACAGGAGCGAGCCGGAACATGTCGACTTCCCATAGGATGTCACTGGCCGCCATGCCGTCGTAGACGAAAAAACCGATACGGCGTGTTGGTCTCTGGTCGGCGACGCCTCGCGTCGCGGCAATGTCTGTACCGCTGTCCGGTGGGGCTTCTTGCATCGCATCCTCCAAGCTCCACGATGCACGGAAACCCGCAGAAAGTCGAACGTGCGCGCAAGCGTTGGCAGAATCTGATCGGGATTGGTCATCGACCAAGGCCTCCCCTTGCTGCCAGGAAGGTCACGACGAAAGCTGACCACACGAACTACGAGAGGCAAGGATGACCCTCCGGCAAGACAGAAGCGACCCTTACCAAAGTGGTGAAATGCGCGCGGCAGAACCTGACGGTGCACCTGCGCTTCTCGTGCGCCGAGCCGAGCCACCGGACCGCACGGTGCTGCATCGGCTCCTAGTCGATTCCTGGATCCGCTTCTGGGCGCCACATCTGCCCACCGCGGCTGAGACAGAATTCCGTGCCAGGGATCCCGTGTCGCGATTCCTCGACGCGAGCCTGCAAGACCTCGAAGTGGCCGAATGGGACGGGACCATCATGGGCGTCATCTTCGTGGACGGGGATCGTCTCGAGGACCTTCATGTGGCGCACCGGTTTCAAGGGCGCGGGGTCGGTCGGTTTCTCTTGCGCCGCGCCGAGCGCCTCGGCGCCCGCCGGCTCGAGGTGCGAGCCTTCAACGATCGCGCGATCCGTTTCTATGAGTCTTCGGGATGGACGAGAGGACGAACCTACCCGACCACCGAACTGGGGTTCCCCGTCCAGTCGCACGAATACGTCGCGCCGATCGCTGATCAAGACCCGAGGCAGTGAGGCTACAAATGTCAAAGTCTGTCAGGCGTGTGGAGGCAGCCGCTGAGGCCCACGGGCTGGTCATCGCTGTGAAGCGGATGGGCGAGACCACGCGTACCGCGGAGGATGCAGCCCGAGCCTGCGGCTGCACCGTCGACCGCATCGTGAAGTCGCTGGTGTTCCGGGGCGCGCGCTCCGGCGATCTGCATCTCCTGCTCGTCTCAGGCGCCGAGCGCGTCGATGTGGCGAAGGCGGAAGTGGCAGTCGGAGAGCCGCTCGAGCGGGCCGAAGCCGACGAGGTGCGCGCCCGCACGGGTTTCGCCATCGGTGGCGTGTCGCCGCTCGGGCACCTTCAGCCGCCCGTGATCTGGATGGACGCGCGGCTTCTTGATCACGAGACGGTCTGGGCCGCTGCCGGGGCGCCGGACGCTGTATTTGAAGTGGCACCACTGACCCTCGCGACTGCGATCAATGCGAGGACGGCGACGCTTTACTGAGTCCGATTGCGCTGCCCAGGGCAGAGGTCGGTTTATGAGGCAAGCTGGGCGCGTCCGCCTGCGGAGCATCGGCCGATTACGATTGCACTTTCACGAGGACCGCTTCCCGATGCCAAGGCCGAACAGGCGAGACCTTCCATTTCTTATTCTGTCCGGATGTTCGGGCGGTGGAAAATCAACCTTGCTGGTGGAACTCGCGAGGCGTGGCCATCGCACCGTGCCCGAACCGGGACAGCGCAGCGTGGCCGAGGAAATGGCTGGCGATGGAGCAGCTTTGCCATGGATTGATATCGCCGCGTTCGCCCTCAAGGCAATAGAACTGACCGCTGCGGACCTTGAAGCTGCAGCCAGCGCCACGTGCTGGGTTGTCTTCGATCGCAGCCTCGTGGATGCCGTCTCCGCACTGAACCATTTGGGATTGAGTGAACAGACCACGGGATTGCTCGAGGCCAATCGCTATCACTCTCGCGTCTTTCTGACGCCACCTTGGCGAGATATCTTCGCCGTCACTGACGAGCGTCGCCACTCCTTCGAGGAGGCGGTCGCCGAGTATCACAGACTTATCCTCACCTATGAGGACGCGGGATATGAGTTGACCATGCTGCCGCGCGTCGATGTTGGCCAACGGGCGGACCTGATCGAAGAGTACATGGCGCAGAAAGTGTAAAGATTTCAGGTGTTGAAATTCAGAGAAGGTTGGATATCAGGCCCACCCTCTCCGCCACTTGCCCTCTGTCCGAACCGAAGACATAGGTAACAGTTTGTACCTAAGACATAGGTGACAATCTCGTGCGCGACGAGGCTTGTCGATGGTTTGGAGCGTTCTCTGTTCCAGGTCGATATATCCCAGATCATAGTGCATGAAGCTGACGAGCCAAATGCCGTCTTCCACCTCCTTTAATCCCAGTTTCTGCCCTGCCAGCACGGTCGAGATGTTGATCTTCTTTCGATAGAGGCAGGCGCGTCCGCAATTGGTGATGATGATGTCGCGATCATGGAAGGGATAATCGATTTCCGGCAGGCCGAGGTAGGGTCGCGAAGAGGCGGTATAGAGGTCGGCAGGCACTTTCATGCCGATCGCCTCATGTGGCCTTTCACCATTGAATTCGCTGAGAAATGCATCGAAGCGCACCTGTTGCTGAAACAGGTTACGTTCGGGCGGTCTCGTTGCCTCCTTCTTCAATGTCAGATGCATTCGCTCATGCCGACCGTTCTGCTGGGGATGGCCGGGTTTGATGCGCTCGATCACAATGCCAAGCCTCAACCAGAAGACCGATAGCTTCGACAGATTGTAGAGCCCGTTTGGTGAAGCGAACGGTAGCCCGTAGCATGTTGGGAATGATACGCCGTTAGAGGTTATGGCCGCCTGCGCAGCCCCATTTTGCGCAGCAGGTGGCCATAACCGGGTCTCAGGTCTCTATGGTGGTTTTGCGAACCACACCACAGAGGAGACCGGCTATGGCCAAGGTTGAGCATACTTCGGATGCCTGCGTTCTGGTAGGCATCGACATTTCCAAACACCGGCACGAGGTGCTGATTGCCGCTCCCGGAAAAACGCGCCGTCGACGCCTGACGATCACCAATACCACCGATGATTTCCAGCGGCTGATTGGGATCTTGCGGGAGTACAATATGCAAGTCCGGATCGGCTTTGAGGCAACCGGCAATTATCACCGCGTGCTGATGTATCATCTGGGCGTGGCCGGCTTCGACCTGAAGCTCGTGTCGTCGGTCGCCTTGGCCCGAACCCGGGAGGCGCTGCACAATAGCTGGGACAAGAACGACCCCAAGGATGCACAGGTCATCTTGCACATGCTGCAGATCGGGGCAGTGCAGATATTCCAAGACCCGATGGTGGCCGGCACCAATGATATTCAGGAACTGTCCAAGACCCATGATGCCGTTTCCCGGGCAAAGACCGAACTGTGGCATCGGATCCTGACCCACTACCTGCCACTTTACTTTCCCGAAGCCGAACGGTTCCACCGGAGCTCTCGCAGCGATTGGTTCTTGGCGTTTCTCGAGATGTTCCCCTCTCCGCACATGATCAGCGCGATGTCCAAGGAACAGTTCATCAAGGCTGCTTGGGATGTCGTTGGACGCAAAGTGGAGAAGACGCGCATGTTATCAGATGTTTACGAGACAGCGAAGGCATCGACTGGATTGCCTGTGTCACCAGAGTCCGACGCCATCCGCATGTTCCGCATGATGCTGGCCGAGGGGAGGAGTTTGATCCGCCAACGGAATGCCATCGAAGATCGTGCCGTCGAACTGCTCGCTGATCGGCCCGATTATCAGTTGCTATGCACCATTCCTGGCATCGGGCCGATCAATGCCCTCACCGTGCTGGCCGAAACGGGCGATCTGCGCCGGTTCCGTCACCACCGTCAGTTTCTGAAGTTCTGCGGCATGGACCTGGCCACCGTCCAGTCCGGCATGTTCCGCGGTCGAAGCAAGATCTCCAAATATGGCAATGCCCGCTTGCGCCGCACTTTATGGCTGGCAGCGCAAACGGCGGTTTTGCATAAGGCCAACGGCTTCCGCGACAAATTCGAGCGCTACATCGCCCAAGATCGCCACAACCCGGATCTGCGCCGCAAGGCTTACACCGCCATCGCGGCAAAGATGGCCCGCACCATTCACGCCGTGATCAAGTCCGGCGAATCCTATCGTCCCTTCTTTGAGGGGACGAGCCCAGGCGGAAGGACCCCTCTCTGGAGAGCCGTGGAGGCAGGTTCCCGACCTCGTAGATAATGTTCGGGCCTTCCGCTTGGGATTTTGGATCTCGTCTTAAGGACGGTGAGGGCGGCAACAAGACCGACCCTGTATTTGCTATGGAAGAGACCACATCTTGACGGCGGAGCCCGCCTGGGCAACTATTTTAAGGGTATCCGGTCGCTCGGATGCCCCGTGACCTGACGCCCTGAACCGCGTCTTGTTCCCAAGCTAGGACGTTGTCCGAGCGTATCGCCTGAGGCAGGCCATGTTCGGCAAACAGGCGGCGAAAGGCTTCGATCACGGCCTGTTCGCGTGTCGATTCGAAGGCTTCGCAAGCCAATAGATAGCGTGATGCCTGATCGGTTACGGTCAGAGGGTAACAATAACGACCATTCCCGAGCTTGAACTCGCCCTTGAAGTCGGCGCACCACAGATCGTTTGCATTGACAGCCTCAGACAGCATGGTGCCCATGGCCTTGTTTGCCCGGTTCCTCTTGCGGGCCTGGCGCACAAGGCCATGGCGGTCGAGCACCGCATGCACGGTGCTGTTGGCCGGAATACGGACGTCACCGGCGAGTTTCTTCACCAGCAGTTCACGGATTTTGCGTGCGCCCCAGTGCGGCTTCTCCTTTTTGAGGCGCACGATCATGGCCTCGACAGGATCGGGGAGTTGGTTGGCGTAGCGCACCGGACGCCGGGATCGGTCCGTCAGAGCTTCAAGCCCATCGTCCTTGTAGCGATTGAATATCTTGTAGCCGGTCTTGCGCGATATGCCGAAATCCCGGCACACCTCGCTCATTCCTTCACCCTCCAGTAATCGGGCGACAAAGCGAAGACGTTCTTCCATAACCGAAGTCTCTCTCGACGGCATCAACACCTCCCGCCAAAAGCGAAAAGTGTTACCCATGTCTCCGGTACAAAACGTCACCTATCTCTCAGGTCGGGCATTGGTCCTAATTATCGCAGTAAATTCAGGGACATGCGGACGCAACTTTTTTTGTTGTGACCCAGACTTGTGACCCAGACTTGTGACCCAATTTTTGTCCCAGGATCACCTTCCGATCAGGGTATCCATCAGACTCAGCGCTAGGTTTTGTCCCTTGTGGGTCATCGAGACCACCTTTTGACGGCGGTCCCCTTCGTAGTCGGATACCTTCACCCACCCGCATCCCTTCACGCCGTAGCGCTCGAAGTCCCCCAGGTAGCGGAGATGGCGAGAGACCGTTGTCCGTGGGAGCCCAATGCGCTCGCCAAGTTCGCCTAGGGTGAAGGGCTCAGCGTGTTTCGGGTAACCCCAGAGCATCGCTCCTAGAAGCGTATTGATAACGGAGGCGGGTATCTCTCGACGCTCCAGCATTAAGAGGCGATTTGCCTCCATGTAGGCCTTGATGGGTCGCTCCTGGTAATGCATTTGGTCTTACTCCGTTTTGGTTGAACAGAGTGAATTTAGAAACCGTGGGAAGTGGTCACAAGGTGTGGCAAGGGGTCGAAAATCAGGTGACCCAGGAGGGCTTGGTCTGAATGATTCTTGAGGCGAGTAAGGGTAGCAGTCTCAGGCCCCCGTGTAGGTATCATCGTCGCGCTGATCTGCCTGTTGTGGGTCAGCGCGTTGTTTTTCCTCATACGCTAGCAGGCCGATCAGCGATGCGGCGAATAGAGCGCCTATTCCATGCATAATATGCGGCGAATAATCTTGCATTATGCGGGGAAACTCCGGCATAATAACCGCAAGGAGTGCGGTGAATATGCCTGTGACTTATATCCATGACCTACCCGAATGGCCTGCGTTTTCCTGGGACGAAAAAGCTGTGTCGGCCCGGCTGGCGAGCGTGCGGCATCGTCAGGGACGGCTGATCGGACGCATGGAAGCTTTGGGCTTTGCCCTGCGCAGCGAGGCGGTGTTGCAGACACTCACGCAGGATGTAGTCCAGTCGAGTGACATCGAGGGGGAAGTTCTCGATGTTGAGCAGGTACGCTCCTCCATTGCCCGGCGACTTGGGATGGACATTGCCGGATTGATCCCGGCAGATCGCGATGTCGAGGGCGTCGTTGAAATGATGCTCGATGCGACGCAGCGTTTTGAGCAGCCACTCACCCGCGAGCGCCTGTTTGACTGGCACGCCTCCCTGTTTCCGACGGGGCGCTCCGGCATGGGCCGGATCAGCGTCGCGGCGTGGCGCGACGATGCGCATGGACGTATGCAGGTGGTCTCGGGCGCCTATGGGCGCGAGAAGGTTCACTATCAGGCCCCGAAAGCGGACTGCCTCGAAAAAGAGATGGCGGATTTTTTCGACTGGTTCGAATCCGGACCGAAAATGGACCTGGTGCTCAAGGCCGCCGTCGCGCATTTGTGGTTTGTCACGATCCACCCGTTTGACGATGGCAATGGCCGCATCGCGCGCGCGATTGCTGATCTGATGCTAGCACGATCCGAAGGTAGCGCGCAGCGTTTCTACAGTATGTCAGCGCAGATCAGGATTGAGCGTAAATCCTACTACGACATCCTCGAATCCACGCAGAAAGGCGTGCTGGACATCACACCTTGGCTGGCATGGTTTCTGGATTGTCTGGACCGGGCATTCGATCACGCCGAGGAAACACTTTCAAAGGTTCTGACGAAGGCGCAGTTCTGGGAAAGACACGTGGGCGAAGGGTTCAACGAGCGGCAGCGGGATATGCTCATGCGTCTCATGGACGGATTCAGCGGCAAGTTGACCTCCGGAAAATGGGCAAAGATCGAGAAATGCTCGCCTGATACCGCGTTGCGAGACATTAACGATCTGGTGCAGCGCGGGATCCTGTTCAAGGAACCAGGCGGCGGGCGCAGCACGAGTTATGCGCTGTCTGATCAAGGCGATAAATAATGACCGTGCGTACGCTCTACTTCGATGAGTCGGGTTACACCGGCTATAATCTGCTCGACTCCGCGCAACCCGTGTTCGCGATTTCAAGCGCTGACATCAGCAACGATGCGGCGGAAGCGATCCTGCGGGAGTCGTTTCCCTCTTATCGTGGCGTGGAGTTCAAGTTCTCGAACATCTGGCGCACCAACGCTCGGTCCGGATTGCTGACCTTTGCTCGGCACCTCGAACCATTCGCCGACACAGCCTTCACTTACATGATCGACAAGCGGTTTGGCGTGCTGACGAAGATCGTGGATTTTCTGATCGAACCCCTCGTCACAAATGGCGGATACGATTTCTACGCCGATGGCTTTTGCTGGAAATACTGCAATTACATCCATTACGGACTCACCGAATTCGCTCCGCCGGAACTACTCGACCGGCTGCTGACCATCTATCAGGATTTCAGCCGGAACCCTACGCCGCAAACACTTGCCGTGCTTCAGAGCCAGCTTCGCCTCATCGCACAAAGCCTGGAAGAACCGGTTCAGATATTCATCGGGCAGATGGCCGATGGCGCGGAAGCCTTCGAGCATTTCACCGACCTTGAAACCTTCAAAAGTAGCAACGAGCTGCATACGACATCCATGGTCGCTATAATCTCCCATTGGCGGCAGCGCCATTCCGAGGATTTCGCGGTCGTTCACGACGCCTCCTCCACCTTTCTGCGCCAAAGGCGCATGTGGAAGAATATCACCAGTCCAAATGTGCCGGAGCAGATACATCGTGGCGGCGACGGTTCGGAAACACCGTTTCCTCTCCGGGTCGTTTCGACGGAGGCGGCAGACTCAAAGGATCACTTTGCGATTCAATTCTGCGATGTGCTGGCGGGGCTTTGCGTGAAGCATTTCGGGTCATCAGCGAACGATCCGGACCGTGCGTTTCTCGATGAGGTTATTCAAGCCGGACTGGGTACGCTCTCTTATAACGGAATCCGGCCTTCCACGATTTTCCCGGACCAGATTCCTCCTAGGCCCCTTAGCGGCCCCGACGTGGTCGATCAGTTGGCAATGCTTATCCGGGATTCCGAGCGCAGAAGATCGTAAGACCATTTCGGCGCGCCGCTTCGCGACCGGGCTGCCGTGAACGGAGCCATCGATCCGCCGTCTCCACCATCCGGCTTCCATCCCTCGCGCATCATCACTGACAACCTTCGGCTGACCTCTTTCTCTTCTTGTTTGGGGACTGCGTCCCCTCGTTTCATTGGGGCGTGCCGCCCCCAGACCGTCAAGGCTGAACCCTGCGCTGTTGCTCCGGGTGGAAACCGCCGGGCCGTGTAGTTCGCCTCTCTTCGTTCGGCTTCCGGCCCGCACCATCCCAGCGGTTTCCGGCCTGTGACGGCCAACCCCCGCTTATTGCCGCGTGGCTAGTCGGTTGCATGCGCAACCCACTATCAACTGGAGAAAAGGCAATGAAACCTGATGTTTATGAACGTGTAACCTCTTCTATCATTTCTGCCCTTGAGGCAGGTGTCAGGCCATGGCACCGGCCTTGGAATGTCGAGCACGCAGCCGGGCGCATCACGCGGCCCTTGCGGGCGAATGGCGTGCCGTATCGCGGCGTCAATGTCCTGATGCTCTGGGGCGAATCCGTCGCGCGGGGTTATGTCGCGCCCATCTTTATGACCTTCAAGCAGGCACGGGAACTGGGCGGGCATGTGCGTAAGGGCGAGCATGGCAGTCTCGTGGTCTATGTCTCCACCCTCACGCGTACCGAAGAAGATGCATCGACTGGCGAGGAGCTGGAGCGTTCCATTCCCTTCATGAAGGGCTACACCGTCTTCAACGTCGAGCAGGTCGAGGGACTGCCCGCGCAATATTACGCGCCGCCCGCGCCCCGTGAGGATGTCATTCACCGCATCGCCCATGCCGATGCCTTTGTGAACGCAACCCACGCCGACATCCGCCACGGCGGCGGCATCACATCCTACAATGTCGGCAATGATGTTGTGCGCATGCCGCCCTTCGAGGCCTTCCGCGACCCGGAAAGCTATTACGCCACGCTCATTCACGAGCTGACGCACTGGACCCGGCACCCCTCGCGCCTCGACCGTGAATTAGGCCGCAAGCGTTGGGGCGACGAAGGTTATGCGATGGAGGAACTGGTCGCTGAACTTGGCGCGGCCTTCGTGTTGGCGGAATTGGACATCGCGCCGATGCCGCGCGGCGAGCATGCCAGCTACATCGCCTCATGGCTGAAAGTGCTGAAAGAGGACAAGCGCGCGATCTTCTCGGCGGCGGCGCATGCACAGCGCGCAGCGGATTTCCTCGCGGGTCTTCAACCCCAAGCGCAAGACCAAACACAAGCGGAGGCCGCATGAACCCGCTGCAAACCTTCCGTGCCGAATGGAAGGGCATTGGCCTCACCATCACATGGCGTGACGGCCTCACCGATGGTGACCTCCCATCGGCCAGATGGACGTGACGTCCGATAACCGCGTGCCGCTCCCCGTCAGCGAAACCGGCTATAAATCCGGTGTCGCGGCCTGCGCCGATGTCGACGAAATGGGCGGGGCGGTCCCCTTCGCGCTCGACTGGCTCGACTACGCCGCCGAAAGCCGCGAGTGGAAAGCCTATCTCGAACGGATGCGGCAGCTTACGCTGTTCTAAACCATCGCAACGCGGGCGGCATGTTGCCGCCCGCAGGATGGTTGCGGCATGGGCATGGTCCATGCTTGCTTTTCGCCTCCCGCATCAGCCGCGCGATCTCGCGCAAAAGGGCCTTCTCCGGTTGATTTCACGGCTATGCCCACCGCGTTTCTAGAAAATCGCATCCATGAAACGCCAAAAGCCGGAATCGTGGAACAGCTGGCGTTTCAGTTCCATCGCACCTCCATACCCGCGCCGCATTTCCTCAGCGGTTTGTTGCGCGGAAAAGCTTTCAACCACGAACCAGATCTCGACCGCGAAAAAGAACCCGGCAACCGCCAGAGCGCCGATGATTGCCACTGGAACAGCGGTTTCATCAAAAATCGCGGACAGGATGACGAAGACCAGCCCCGCGATGAATGGCCAAAGGAGATTCACCAACGGATAGAAGTTTGGCTTCACGCCGCAATGGCTGATATCAGTCATTCCAAGCGTGATGCCCAAGTGAATAAACGTGAACACAATCAGGCCGACCACGCCAACTGTCCCGGCTAGGCCAGCGAGTACGCCAAACGCTGCATTCCTGTCCATCGAAGCGACCTCCTGAATCAAAAGAGCCCCGGCGATGATTGCACGAGGGCCCTTTTTTGCTTTCGGCGCTCAATGAAATGGCAAGACAGACTTGCCTATACTGTCGCGAATAGCGAAATTCTGCGCCTTCTCGGTTGATAATACCTGAAGGAGTTGCTATCAATTCTAGGGTTCAGACTCATTCATAGCCAGAAGGCGATGAGGGTAGCGAGGGCGACTGCGGAGAGAAAGTTTCTGGCGAGCTTGTCGTAACGCGTGGCGACGCGTCGGAAGTCTTTCAGGCGGCAGAAGGCATTCTCGATGAGGTGGCGGCTCTTGTAGCGCTTGGCGTCGTATCGGATCGAGCGCTTGCGATTTGAACGGCCAGGTATCACGGGGACAATTGCGGATTGGCGCAGCCGTTTTCGCAAACTGTTGGCATCGTATCCCTTGTCGGCAAGGAGATATCGCGCACCCTTCAGACCAGCCAGCAAGTGATAGCGTCCGTCAAGCTGGTGTAATTTCGGATGTGGGACCGGGCCGTCATGATCAGGCGGCTTTCGGTGTAATCTGAAGGGGTTTTTCCTCCTCGACTGTTGATGTGTTCAGCTCTGCCATGCCCTCGATCTGCATGTAGCGGTGCTGGAGTTGCCATTCGTCGTTGGCTTCGAGAAGCACGGCTCCGATGAGCCGGACAATGCTGTCCTCGTTGGGAAAGATGCCAACGACATCAGCGCGGCGCTTCACTTCCTTGTTCAAGCGCTCCAGTGGGTTCGTGCTGTGGAGCTTGGTGCGATGCTGGGACGGGAACGCCATATAGGCGAGGACGTCAGCCTCTGCATCGTCCATGAAGGCTCCCAATTTCGGCCATCTCGCGCGGAGCTAGTCGGCCACATGCCCCCATGTCTGAACGGCTCCGTCATGGTCAGGCTGGATGAAGGCTTGGCGGATAGCAGCTGCCACCATGGTGTGCTGCCCCTTGGGCACATAGCCGCGTTCTTCCAGCGCCGCCCGAAAGGCGGGCATCGAATCCGATTGCTTCCATTCTGTCCGGAAGATTTGCTTGACCTCACGCGGGTCGAGACCAATGCGACCCGCCTGCTGCCATTCGGCCATGGTGAAGTTGAGCGGGTTCTTCCAGCCATTCTCCTTATGGCCGTCCAGCAGTTCCCAACCATGTTCGAGGTAGAGTTCCTTGGACAGCGCCGCGAGGCGCTGCTTGAAGAAAGGCAGATTGATGGCCTTCATGCTGTCCGCATCAATGCGCGACCACACGACATGAATATGCCGTCTGCCCTTCTTCTCATGCACCACGACCGCGCGCGGTTGGCCGGACAGGCCAAGCTTTTGTTCAGCTTGTTCCGCCGCCTGCATCATGTTCCCTACTGTGGCATCCTGCCCCTTGGGCGGATTCAGGCTGAGTGAGAAGATGAATTGCTGGCACTGCGTTACTTTGGAAATCGCATGCGCTTCCGCGAGCGCGCCTGGCAGTTTGTCCGCCACGAAACCGCGCAGCTCATGCACGGTGACGTGCTCGTTCTCCACCGCATTCATCAGATGGCGGGCGAGGTTCCCCGCGCCGCCGCGTTGTGAGCCAACGAGGATCACTGTTTGACCCTCCCGGCAACATCGTTGAACACATCGGACGGATCGGGATTCGTCTCCTTCCCAAGCGCCTGCATCAGCAGATTGCGGATGATGGTCACGTCCTCACAGGCAAGCCTAAGTTGCCCCAGCGTCTCCTCATCGCAATAGAACGCCCCGCGTTCGGCCAGATAGGTGAGCCGCGTCAAGCTGGGCCCGCGCCCATAGGTGCCGAGTCGAGCCAGAATCTGCGCGAGCAGCTTCCGGTCCGCGCCGGTCCGGCGTCGGGTATGGGGGCGGTTGTCCCCAAACAGAACTCGTTTGATGTAGGTTGAGACCGGCAGACCGTCCGCCAGACCGGTTAGCGCTTCAAGTTCGGATTCCGAAAAGCGGATCGACACCGGGGCGCGGCGACGCGGCCCGGTGTTGCAGGAAGACCGGGTCATGGGCGCGGTCCCCCGAAATCGACTTTTGCGTGCTTAAGCTGGTGGTTCCAGTCGGCGAGAACGTCGAACAGAGAGTTTAAAGTTTCTCCGTCCGTCTCCGCCATCAGGCAAAAACCTAGGTAGCCAGTCCTTCTCCATTAAATTTAGATCTCGTTTGCAGTCGAATATCTTTGCTTGTCCTAGGTAGGGCCACAACCGGGGCACTGCTCGGTGAATTCTGGTGCGCCAGCTAATCCGCTTTGGTTGTTTCCTGCATGTAAGCCAAACTCATTTCTTTTAACGTCTGGGCGCGACGTGTTAAAAGAACGCATATTTTTTAACGTATCGAGTCGCACATGTTAAAGCCGTCCTATCAGCTGCCTGATCTGACATCCCTGGATGGTCTGGAAACCATAAAAATCTTCAAAGCGCTTGCTGCAGCCAACCGGTCGCTAGCCGAACTGAAGGGTCGCGCAGCGGCCATACCCAATCAAGGCATTTTAATCGATACGCTTGCACTGCAAGAAGCAAAGGCGAGCTCGGAGATCGAAAACATCGTCACCACGCAGGACGAGCTGTTTCAAGCCGAGCTATTTCCAGAGGGGCCAGAATCCCCTGCTGCAAAAGAAGTCGCGCTCTATCGTGACGCCTTGAAGTTTGGCTTCGACAAGCTCCGGCAGACCGACGGGCTGATTACAAATCCAACGATTGTCGGCATGTTTCAGCTCCTCAAGCGGCGCACAGATGGATTCCGCCAAACGCCAGGCACAGCGCTTAGAAATGACCGCTCGGGCGAGATCGTCTATGTGCCACCTCAAGATCTGCACGCGATAAATGCAGCAATGAATGCGCTTGAGCGCTTCATCAACGATGACCAGCACTCAACACTCGACCCGCTTATCAAGATGGCCTTGATCCATCATCAATTCGAAAGCATTCATCCGTTCCCCGATGGCAATGGGCGAATAGGGCGAATTCTCAATGTGCTTTACCTTACGCGCGTCGAGTTGCTTGAAATACCCATCCTTTACCTCAGTAGAGCGATTAACAGCTCGAAGGGCGAATATTACCGGCTCTTGCAGCATGTTCGTGATACAGGCGAATGGGAAGATTGGCTCGTCTACATGCTCACAGCGGTAGATGAAACCGCCAGGACAACACTTGATCTGGTGGAAAACATTCGCGGACAAATGGCATCTGCCAAGAACAGGATCCGCAGCGAGCTACCCAAGATCTATTCACAAGACCTGCTCAACAATCTGTTTCGACACCCATATACCCGGATCGATTTCGTCCAGAACGAGCTTGGTATTACACGCCAGACTGCCGCGAAATATCTCGATACCCTTGCTGAACATGGATTTCTGACCAAGCAGCAGAGTGGCAGAAGCAATTACTACATCAACGCTCCGCTCGTTGCGCTATTCCTTAAGGTCTCTGAATAGTTGGAGCGTGCCGGGATAACCCTTGGCTCCCCTCCGGGGGCGTCCTACGCGTGACCTTCAACATCGATTGGAGCTCACATGGCAACGATCCGGAAGCTCAGAGCACGCTGGCAAAAGCAGTTGCGTCGGCGGGGCATGAAACCTCGGTGCAAGTCCTTTGACCCCAAGCAGGAAGCCGACAAATGGGCGCGCGATCTGGAAGCCCAGGTCGATCGCTTCGGCGCTGCCCCGGATAGGAAGATCCTCGAAAGCACCACGTTCAGACAGCTCCTCGAGCGCTACCAGAGCGAGATCTCGGCCACCAAGCGCGGTTCCGTTCAAGAGATCCAGCGGATCAAGGTACTACGCCGAAATGATCTCGCCTACCGGACCTTGATCGGACTGAGCCAGGACAAAGCTCGTGCTGCAGCCAACCGGTCGCCAGCCGAATCAAAGGCCCCTTCCCCGGTTACTGGTGGCTGCAAGGCAGTGTCGTCGGCCACACCTGACGGAGCGAAGAGGCAAAGCTTGGCGACCTCACCGTGCCGGTCACGGCGACGGGTTCAAACCCATCCAGGGCATCGCAGTCAGATCGGAAGTCCGGCAATGATGTCCGCTTCACAATAGACCTGCTGAGCCGGATGGCCATGATCGATGAATTTCTGACGGTTGACGTCGTGGGGCGTAAAGACGGCGGTTGTGCCAATGTCGGCCTGGCTTAGGCGCTTGTTGCCATCAACAACCTCAATCTCGTCCTTGAGGCCAAGTTGCTTGAAGAGATCGGCGAGCGGCGCGATATCGGGAATGTCATCGACGACAAGACAACGCAGCCCGGAAATGGCGTTCAGCTTTCTGGCCAATGTCTGGACACCGGCCATCAATGGCAGGGATTCCCGGTAAGCCTGCACTTCCGCATGCTTTTCAAGGCCGGCATAACAGATACGGGTGTAAAGCTCATAGGCCTTGACGTAGTCCTTGCGCGCCAGCCAGAAGCGGGCGGCAACAACCATGCGGACGCCGGTGAAGATCTGGCAGGCCTGGTCATAGCGGGCCTTTTCTTCAGGCGTAAAATCGATATCGCCGCGCTTGAACCCCAGATAGAGAAAGTATTCGAGACCGCCGCGGTAATTATCCCAGGAGGTGAGTACTTCATTATGACCAGCCTGGGCGCGGTCGCGAGCGAAGGGAGAATTGGTGACCGAGCGGTAAAATGGCTTGGACATGAATGCCACGGCGCCGAGATCGATCGAGTTGGCGACATGGGCAAAGGCGTAGAAGCAAAAGTCGCGGGGAACGTAGATCGCCCGCAGCTTCTCTGTGCGATAAATGCAGATCTCAGGGAAGATGTGCCCCTCAAACAGAAAGCTGAACAGCCGGCGAAACTCGTGTCGTCGGAACTTGACGTTTTCTCTCACCTCATAAAACTGGGAGGTATCTGCGTCATGAACCGCATCATACAACGTCCATGGTGCATGGCAAGCGACCACATCCTCATTCTCATCAAGAAAGGCAACGGCTTCAATCAGGTTCGGGAATATCAGCAGATCGTCATCGGCTAGATAGATCGAGTAGAGCCCGTCTGCATGTTGAAAAGCATTGGCGAGGTTGGCAAGGCTTCCTCCATTCACCGCCCGGCGCAAGTAGCGGATCGGCAGTCCTTGGCGGGTGAATTCTTCAATCACGCCTGCCGTATCGTCGGTCGAGGCATTGTCGGAAATCACCAGTTCGTAGCGGAAAGGCAGCTGCCCTTGCTCGACAAAGGTGTTCAGCAGGTAGCGCAGGAACGGCGCCCGGTTATAGGTCGGGATGCAGATGCTGAGCTTGATGTCATTCATGAGTGGCTCCTTGTGGTCGATAACAAGCGCATTCGGCATCCTTGTCGCTCAGGATCAAGGGTTCGAACGGCCAGGAAATGGCAAAGGCTGGGTCATTCCACCGCGCAATTCTCGCAGATGGCGGATGATACGCCGTGGACATCTGGGAGAAGACCTCGCACTCGTCTTCGAGCGTCAGCAGCCCATGGGCGCAGCCTGGCGGGATATAGAACGCATTGCGCTCCGTGGCGTCGAGTTCCACTGACGCCCATTTCATATAGCTCGGGGAATGAGGACGCAGGTCGAGCGCCACTTCGAAAACCCGTCCGCGGGTGGCCCGCACCAGCTTTGCCTCGGCATGGGGTTCAGCCTGGAAATGCAGGCCGCGCAGCGTTCCGCGGTGCGGGCTGAATGACAGGTTGCACTGGGGAAACACACTCTCCAGACCGCAACTGGCAAAGGTTTCGGCACAGAATGTGCGGGCAAACAGACCACGGTGATCGGCAATCGGGCTTACCTCGACATGAAAGGCGCCGACGATGGCTGTTGGTGTCAGCTTCATGGAAGAATCTGGATCTGCGGCACGGCCACCAAGAACCGCCCACCCCAGGCCCCCAGATCCATGGAGGCGGTGATTTCGGCGCTCAGGTTCCAGGGCAGGATCAGCACATAATCCGGTCGCGTTTCAGCCAGCCGGTCGGGCGCGTGAATGGGCAGCCGGCTGCCGGGCAAAAGATGGCCCTGCTTGTGGGGATTGCGGTCCACGACATAGGCAATGAGATCGGTCGTGATCCCGCAGAAATTCAGGAAAGTGTTGCCTTTGGCAGCAGCACCATAGGCCACGACGGTTTTCCCCTCCGCCTTGGCTGTGCTGAGAAACCGCAAAAGCCCCTCTCTTAAAGGGTCGATCTGCGTCTGGAAGGCCAGATAGGCATCGAGGCCGGCAAATCCTGCTTCCGCCTCGTCTTGCCGGACTTTGGCGATCCCGGGCTGCTCGGCATGATGGCTTGATGACGCATGTTGGGCCAGCACGCGAAGGCTGCCGCCATGGGTCGGCAGCTCCTGGACGTCGAAGACCATCAACCCATGCGCGGCGAATATGCGTTCGACAGCCAGAAGCGAGAGGTAATAGAAATGCTCGTGATAGATCGTATCGAACTGGGTATTGCGCATCAGTTGCAGCAGATGCGGGAATTCAAGACTGACAATGCCATGTGGCTTGAGAGCAATGGCCAGCCCGGCGGCGAAATCGTTGATGTCTGGCACATGGGCCAGCACGTTGTTGCCCACCAGCAGATCTGCCGACAGCCCGCGCTCGGCAAGCCTGCCCGCCGTGTCACGACCGAAGAAACAGCATTCGGTCGGCACACCTCTGCCGCGTGCCACCTCGGCCACGTTGGCCGCCGGTTCAATGCCAAGGGCGGGAATGCCACGCTCTACGAAATGCTGCAACAGATAGCCGTCATTGCTCGCCACCTCGATCACCTGCGACCCTGCGCCCAGGCCAAAGCGGGCGGTCATGTCCTCGGTGAAGCGCCGTGCATGGGCAACCCAGCTGTCACTGTAGGAAGAAAAATATGCGTAGTCGCTGAAGATTTCTTCGGGCGAGGCAAACGCCTCGGCCTGAACCAGCCAGCACTCGGTACAGACCAGCGTCCGCAGGGGATAAAGCCTGTCAGCCCTGCCTGCCTGATCCGGCCTCACATAGGAATTTGCCAGCGGCGTAACGCCGAGATCGGCGAAGACATGCGTCAGTGGCGAATTGCAGAAGCGGCAATGCTGATTGTTCATTGGATCAGACTTTCATACGCCTTGAGCTGGTTCAGCGAAAAGGTCCGCATGTCGGTTCCATCCCGATGCGCCCGGTACCAGGCGCAGGTCCAGTCAATCGTGTCATTCAGGGTAAGACAGGGTTTCCAGCCGAGGCAGGCCTCTGCCAAGCTGGAGGAAAGTGTCAAGGTCGGTGCCTCGGGTGGATGCTCGCCCGCCTGCCTGACCCACGCTTGAGGTCGATCAAGGTGGCTCACGACTTTGTCGGCCAATTGCGCGACGCTTGCAGCATTGTCGGGATCAGGACCAGAGTTCAGAGCAGCGGGCAGCGGACGTCCTTCGGTCATTGCCCTAGCATAGCAGAGATAGCCCCAGAGTGGCTCCAGGACGTGTTGCCAGGGGCGCGTCGCCTCCGGATAGCGCAGTTCAACGGCAGCAGAACGGTTGCTGGCGCGGATGATGTCCGGCACGATCCGATCTTCCGACCAGTCACCGCCGCCGATGACATTTCCGGAACGGGCTGTGGCCTCGGCAACGCCCCGTTCGGCAAAAAAACTGTCGCGAAAGCCCGCGGTGACATGTTCGGCGCAGACCTTGGAATTGCTGTAGGGGTCCTTGCCACCCAGCGGATCATGTTCATCGAAGGCCTTGATGGAGCGGTCCTCGCGATAGACCTTGTCAGTGGTCACCACCAGGATGGTCTTCACCGAGGACAGGCCACGCAAGGCCTCCAGCAGATTGACGGTACCCATGACATTGATGTCATAGGTTTCGACCGGTCGGCGGTAGGAGCGCCGAACCAGCGGCTGGGCGGCCATGTGTATGACGATCTCAGGGGCGCTAGCGGCCACCAGACTGCACAGCCCCGCCTGATTGCGGATATCGACCAGATGATGGCTTTGTCGCGGCCAGGGGGCGAGAATATCGTAGAGCGCCGGCGTCTGATCTGGCTCCAGTGCCAGGCCGCTGACCCGGGCACCCAGATGCTCAAGCCAGAGGCAAAGCCAACTGCCTTTGAAGCCGGTATGGCCGGTGACAAGAACCGAACGGTTCCTCCAGAAACTGGTCAATTCCAAAGCTTCCACGGGGCTCTTTCCGAATTCCACAATTCTTCAAGCGGCATGCCGTCGCGCAGTGCATGCATCGGCTGCCAGAAGCCGTTGTGGCGGTAGGCCGCGAGTTCGCGGTCACGCACCAGCGCATTGATCGGCTGGTCCTCCAGCTTTGGCTTTTCCGCGAATGTCGTGACCAGGTGACCTTCAATCGTCGCAGCGCCGAACCGGCCCGGTGGCACGACGGCGCACATGGTTGCTTTCAGCCCATGTGAACGGTGGAAGGCGATCTCTTCCCTGATGTCGATGTCGGCGACGCCGTCGCCATAGGTCATGCAGAAGGGTTCGTGCGGATCGAGATAGTCCCGGATCCGCTTGATGCGACCGCCCGTCATGGAGTTCACGCCGGTGTCGACCACGGTGACCCGCCAGGGTGGTCGGGCGCGCTGATGGTATTCGATGCGGTTTTCAGCCAGCTCCAGTGTCACGTCCGAATGATGCAGGACGAGATTCACGAAATATTCCTTGATCATGTAGCTCTTGTAGCCGGCGCAGATGATGAAATCCGTGAGCCCATGATGGGAATAGATGTTCATGATGTGCCACAGGATCGGTTTCTCACCAATCTCGACCAGCGGCTTGGGGCGAAGAGTCGTCTCTTCCGCAAGTCGAGAACCCAGGCCTCCGGCAAGATTGACTACTTTCATGATGTTTGGCTCGATCAGTTCCGGACGCGGTTCGCAAGCTGAGGCTAGATTTCAGATATTGTGCGAAACTGGATGCAGAGCCGGTGGCGTAAAAAGCCGCACCGCCTAAAGGATTTGCCCACTATTCGTTCTTTAATTATTTGTAATTCTGCCCGCCGTCGCTGCTGAACACATCGACAGTCTTGGGCGCGGGTGACCCTATTTCTCACGAGTTGGGGTCTCCGGCAAAGCCAGCGCGGTTCACTGGCCAGTTCGCTTGATGTCGATGAGGTGGACAATCGCTTGAGGGTTGCCGAAGGTCCGACATTTTGGGTGGTGATCGAGGCCGCGAGCGCCGCAGGCCAGAGCGGCAGCTGTGATTGGCCGCGTATCGCTTAAGCCATGCGCGAACACTCTGCGATTTCGCATGAAATCCAGCTAAACCGGCGCTGAAAATGCTGAGGATGTCCTCAGGTCATCTGGCAAATGACTTGCCGCTGCAGCGTAAGCCGATTATCTGAAGTTGAGAGCAGAATCTGAACAGGTCGTGATCGATGAAAGCCGTTATTCTGGCCGGGGGACTAGGTACTCGCATCTCCGAAGAGACCCATCTGCGTCCGAAGCCCATGGTAGAAATCGGAGGACGTCCGATCCTGTGGCACATCATGAAAAGCTATTCTGCCCATGGAGTGACGGAGTTTATTATCTGCTGTGGTTACAAGGGCTATATCATCAAGGAGTATTTCGCCAATTATTTCCTTCATATGTCCGACGTGACCTTCGATATGGCCGAGAACCGCATGGAAGTACATCACCAGAAGGCCGAGCCATGGCGTGTGACGCTCGTCGACACGGGCGAGGCAACAATGACAGGTGGCCGCCTCAAGCGGGTTGCTCCCTATCTGCAGGGCGAAGAGGCCTTCTGCTTCACCTATGGCGACGGTCTGGCCGATGTCGATATTGCTGCCGAGATTGCCTTCCACCGGAGCCACGGGAAACTCGCGACAGTCTGTGCCGTGCAACCCCCCGGGCGCTACGGCGCGCTTCAGATGGAGAAGGATCGGATTACCGGCTTTGCGGAAAAGCCGCGTGGTGATGGAGCCCTTATAAATGGTGGTTTCTTCGTCCTGTCGCCAGAGGTTCTCGGCTATATCAGCGACGACCAGATGCCATGGGAAGGGGCTCCCATGACACGTCTTGCCAAAGAGGGGGAATTGAAGGCCTTTGTCCATGACGGCTTCTGGCAACCGATGGATACACTGCGCGAGAAGAACATGCTGGAGGAGCTATGGGCCTCTGGCAATGCCCCATGGAAGGTCTGGAGTTGAGACGTGATTTTTGGAACGGCAGGCGCGTCTTCCTGACGGGCCATACAGGCTTCAAGGGCAGTTGGCTGGCGCTTTGGCTAGTCGATATGGGGGCAGAGGTGCACGGCTATGCCCTGCCTCCGGAGCAGGAGGACGGCCTCTACGCGCTGACGGGAGTTTCGGAGAGCATTGCATCCGAGGTGCTTGCCGATATCCGCGACAGTTCGCAGCTTCAGGCTGCGCTTCGGGCTTGTGAGCCAGAGATCGTGCTGCATCTGGCAGCCCAGCCGCTTGTGCGCGCCTCCTATCGGGATCCCGTGGAAACCTATTCGACAAATGTCATGGGACTTGTGGCACTGCTTGAAGCGGTACGAGCAGCGCCTGGGGTCAGGGCCATGGTCAATGTGACCACCGACAAATGCTACGAAAACCGCGAATGGGTATGGCCATACCGTGAGAACGAAGCGCTTGGGGGCCATGATCCCTATTCGGCCAGCAAGGCTTGCGCTGAGATCGTGACGGCGTCCTACCGTCAGTCATTCCTGTCGAAGTTGGGAATAGAACTGGCAAGTGCGAGGGCCGGGAACGTCATTGGCGGCGGTGACCGGGCTTCAGACAGGCTCGTTCCGGACTTCCTGCGTGCCCTTGACGCCAATCAGACGCTTATCCTGCGCAATCCCTCCGCGACGCGTCCCTGGCAGCATGTCTTGGAGCCACTGTCTGGCTATCTGATGCTGGCAGAGGCCCTTGCCGAGCAGGGCTCACCCTTTGCCGAGGCCTGGAATTTCGGGCCAGAGCCGGTGGATGTCCGCAGTGTCGGCGATGTGGCCAGCTTTCTTGCAGATGCGGCCGATGCGCCGGCGTGGCAACTGGCCAGCGGAGCGGAGCCCCATGAGGCGCAAAGCCTTGCACTCGACAGTTCCAAGGCGCGGTCCAGGCTTGGCTGGCAATCGAGGTGGCCAATCGAGGAAGCTCTGCGTCACACCCTTGATTGGCACCTTGCATGGAAGGGCGGATCGGACATGGCGGCTTTCTCCCTTGACCAGATCCGCAAATTCGAAGCCTCATGACTGCACGTTTTTCCGAAGAAGCGACGACACTTGCGGGTCTTTGGCATGTGACCCGTAACCCGCTGGGTGACGCCCGGGGTTATCTTGAGCGCGTATTCTGCGTGGATGAACTGGTGTCCTGGAGCCATCGGCCCATCGCCCAGGTCAATCGGACCTTTACTGCGACCAAGGGCACATTGCGTGGCCTGCATTTCCAGCATCCACCCTCTGCCGAATGCAAGTATGTGACCTGTCTGAAGGGGGCCGTCTTTGATGTTGCCGTCGATTTGCGAAAGGCCTCGCCGACGTTTGGTCAATGGTTCGGAGTGGAGATTTCCGCGCAAGCTCACAATGCTTTGTTGATCCCCGAAGGCTTTGCCCACGGGTTTCAGACGCTGACGGATGATGTCGAAATGCTTTACCTGCACAGCGCAAGCTATGCCTCGTCGTCCGAAGGAGGCGTCAACGCGCTTGACCCCGCCCTTGCCGTGGCCTGGCCGATCAAGGTCTACAACCGGTCGCCAAGGGATCAGGATCTGCCATTTCTGGCCGATATCGAAGGAATAGACGTGTGAATTGCCGCCACTGCTCATCGTCGCTTTCGCGACCATTCCTCGATCTCGGTTTCCAGCCGCCCTCCAACGCATATCTGCCAGCTGAAGCGCTGAACGAGCCGGAGATGACCTATCCGCTGCGCCTTCAGGTCTGTGAGGATTGCTGGCTGGTTCAGACTGAGGACTATACCGCGGCCAGCGACGTCTTCACCGCAGACTACGCCTATTTTTCCTCGATATCGAAAGGCTGGCTCGACCATGCCAAGGCATACTCCGATCAGATGATTGCCCGCTTCAAGCTTGGAGCTGACAGCAACGTAATCGAGGTGGCCTCCAATGATGGCTATCTCCTGCGCAACTTTGTGGAAATGGGCATTCCCTGCCTCGGCATCGAGCCGACCGACAGCACTGCAGATGCAGCGGAAGCGATCGGCGTCAAGACCTTGCGGCGGTTCTTCGGGGCCGATCTGGCCCGCGAGCTTGTTTTGGAGGGATGCGCAGCCGATCTCGTTGCTGGGAACAATGTGTTCGCTCACGTTCCCGACGTCAACGACTTCGCAGCCGGCCTTGCCGCTATTTTGAAGCCTGAAGGTGTTATCACCCTTGAGTTTCCCCATCTCATGCGCCTTGTGGAGTTCGGCCAGTTCGATACGGTCTATCATGAGCACTTCTCCTACCTCTCTTTGCTGACCGTGACCCGGATTCTGGACAAGGCGGGTTTGCGTATATTCGACATTGAGGAACTGGTGACCCATGGTGGCTCCCTGCGTGTCTTTGCCTGTCGCAAGGATGCAGCCCATGTTCGAATGTCCCATGTCGATGACATCATCGCCGAGGAACGTCGCCGGGGCATGGAGTCGTCAGCGTTTTATGATGGGTTTCAGCAACGGGCTGAAGCGATCAAGAACGAGCTCCTTTCATTTCTGCTTAAGGTGAAGAGCGAAGGGCGTAGTATTGTCGCCTATGGCGCTGCGGCTAAAGGCAACACGATCTTGAACTTTGCCGGAGTGAAGCCGGATCTGCTGCCCGTGGTCTATGACGCTGCAAAAGCCAAGCAGGGCAAATTCCTGCCAGGCAGCCATATCCCGATTCTGTCTCCGGACGCCCTGCGAACGATGCGCCCGGATTATGTATTGATCCTGCCCTGGAACATTGCTGATGAAGTCATCCGGCAAAACGACGATCTCAGGCAGGCGGGCACCCGTTTCGTTACAGCCGTACCGGAGTTGAAGATCGTATGAAGCCGAGGATCCTCTACACGAAGCCATCGATCACTGAACTGGAAGTCCGTTATGCCACGGATGCCGCAGCCAATGGCTGGGGCGACCAGTGCTACGCCTATATCAATCGCTTCGAGGCGCTGTTTCGTGAGTATCTGGGCGTCAGTCATGCGATTGCAACATCAAGCTGCACCGGTGCCCTGCATATGGGGCTTGCGGCTCTCGGGATTGGGCCGGGAGATGAAGTTATCATGGCCGACACCAATTGGATCGCTACGGCATCCCCCATCGTCAACCTGGGGGCAAAGCCAATTTTTGTCGATATCCTGCCCGACTCCTGGTGCATAGACCCGGATAAGGTGGAAGCTGCCATCACCCCTCGCACTAAGGCTATCGTAGCTGTGCACCTTTACGGCAATTTGTGCGATATGGATCGCCTGCTGGCCATCGGCGAACAGCATTGCATTCCTGTAATTGAAGATGCGGCTGAGGCGATCGGCTCCGTCTATTTCGGCAAACACGCGGGGAGCATGGGTAAGTTCGGCACGTTCTCATTTCATGGCACCAAGACGTTGACCACCGGTGAAGGAGGCATGTTTGTCACCAACGATGCAGATCTTTATGAAAGAGTCTTGACCCTCAGCAACCACGGCCGCGCCAGGGGGCAAACCAAGCAATTTTGGCCAGATATGGTTGGCTTCAAGTACAAGATTTCCAACATCCAGGCCGCCATCGGTTGCGCCCAAATGGAGCGCATCGAAGAGCTGACTTACAGAAAACGGCAGATATTCGCCTACTACCGTGAAAAATTGGCCAATTTATCTGGCATCAGCATGAACCCTGAACCTGAGGGCGTGATTAACGGAGCATGGATGCCAACGCTGGTATTTGCCGCGGAAACCGCTATCACCAGGGAGCGACTGCAAGCGGCATTTGCGGCAGAAAATGTTGATGCAAGGGTTTTTTTCTGGCCCTTATCAAGCTTGCCAATGTTCTCGCCTGCAATTCACAATATCAACGCCCAACGTATTCCAGAAAGGGCGATCAATCTGCCAAGCTATCACGACATCTGCAAAGCTAATCAAGACCGTGTTGTCTCCGTCATTAAGTCGTTAATATATGGCTAAGTCCTTTGTCCTGTGGGGAAGCGCAGGCCATGCTAAAGTGCTTTCCGAAATCATTACAGACCAAGGTGGACGAGTGGTAGCTCTGTTTGATAACAGTGCTGTCGCAACTGCTTTGCCTGGGGTACCTGTTTATTACGGTGAAGAAGGTTTTTCGATTTGGGCGTCTACGCAGGTCGATCTAACAAGCATAGCGGGACTTGCTGCCATTGGTGGCGGGCGCGGTCGAGATCGTGTTGCGATACACAAGCTTTTCCGCAATCGGGGCTTGCTTCTTCCGGTGCTGGTCCATTCTTCTTCGGTGGTAAGTCGGACTGCGAAGGTGGGAGATGGCACGCAGATACTGGCTCTGACTAATGTTGGAGTGGACACCTACTTGGGTGAGGCCTGCATTGTTAATCACCGAGCATCCGTCGATCACGAATGCGTGTTGGGCAACGGAGTCCATCTAGCGCCTGGTGCTACTCTGTGCGGCTGCATCACTGTGGGCGATAATGTCTTCATCGGGGCAGGGGCGGTTGTTCTGCCACGCCTTTCTATTGGCTCAGATACTGTGATTGGCGCTGGTGCCGTTGTCACCCGTGATTTACCTGCTGGTGTAACGGTTGCTGGCAACCCAGCGCGAATTATCAGATCGACTTCAGGGATTTAGGGAAAATGCCAAATCAATATGAAAAATTCAAGCGTGAGTGCGATATCGAAATAGCGGAGCAAGGGGCCTGCGCTGATATGGCAAACGCTACTCGTCAATGGATCGATTCCGCGAATAAACTGAAATACTCGTATCACTTCGAATGGCTAGGCCGACCCATCATCCAATATCCACAGGATATGTCGGCGATGCAGGAACTCATCTGGGAAATCAAACCTGACTTGATCATTGAGACCGGGATTGCTCATGGCGGCTCGCTAATCCTCAGCGCGTCCATGCTTGCCTTGCTCGACATGTGCGAGGCAATTGAAGCAGGCACAATGATGGACCCGGCGCGATCGAATCGCAAAGTGATCGGAATTGATATCGATATCCGCACCCACAATCGCAAAGCAATTGAGGCGCATCCGATGGCGACGCGCATTCAAATGATCCAAGGCTCCAGTATTGCGCCAGAGGTTATCGAGCAAGTACATCAAGTGGCTGCGGACTATAAACGCATTCTAATATGCTTGGACAGCAACCACACCCATGACCACGTGTTGGCCGAGTTGACGGCCTATGCTCCCCTCGTCAGCGAGGGCAGTTATTGTGTCGTTTTCGATACTGTTGTTGAAGACATGCCCGCAGACATGTTCCCCGAGCGTCCCTGGGGGCCAGGAAATAATCCCAAGACCGCTGTTTGGGAATACCTCACAAGCCACCCCGAGTTCCAGATCGACAAGAACATTCAGCATAAGCTGCTTATAACCGTAGCACCCGACGGGTTCTTGAGGCGCGTTGGCTGATTCACATAGTCAACGCCGACTTTTTCTATGTAATGCTTTCTCTTAAGGCGAGTTTCCATCTTGCAGAGAACCATGGACGTGACAAACAAGCAAATGTGAGCGCGATGAACGCGCCACGTTGTAGACGAGAGCAGTTTGTGCGTACGGCTATTTGCGGGCAGCGCGGGTGACGGCGTAGAGCTGGGTGACAGTCGCTCGGATTTTTCGTTTTTTTTGTGCGGTGATAGCTAGAAGAGCATGTTGGTGAGCTGCGGATTGACGGCCATAATGGGGCAATGGTGGGCTTTGGCGTTGCCAACAGGATTAGTGCCCATGCCCGCTACCCGCATTCTTGAACTCTAACTCGGTGAGCGGGCGAAGAAGAACGCCCGGGGACATGGGTCAAGTACAGCCTGGTTCTTCTGGTGGTCGGCGCCTTGCTCGATTCCTGGTGGCTGCAAAGCAGTGCCGTCGGCTATACCGACCGGACCGAAGAGGCAAAGCTTGGCGACCTTGTATTGACCCAGCTGAATCTGCACAGTTTATGCCGCTGATGCGGGAGCGGCTCCGGATCATCTGTCGTCCTCCCGCTCCATGAGGGCCGCAAGCTTTTTTCGAGCACGCAGCTCCAGCATGGCCTCGCCATAGGCCTCCTGAAGATCCTTCAAGGCTTCTCGTAGTGCTCCCGGATCTCCAGTGGATTGGCACGCAGAGCATTCTCCATGCCTCGCTTAGCGTCCTCCATCCAGCCCTCGATCTCTGAGGGAGAAAGGTCATGCGAACGGCTCGCTTCTGCCACCCTTGTCTTTCCCTGGATACTGTCCAGCACAAGCGCTGTCTTGCGCTTGGCTGTCCGTCGTTTGACATTGTCTTCCGTCGTCACGCACATCGCTATTTCCTTCTCTATAGCATGAGCAGATTTTCACTGGGTCAATACACTCCCTGCAAATCACAATTGCCGATCGATTAGGAAGAGAGCCTGAAGGGTGCGGATTACCGAGTGAATTCAGCCAGTTGCCAATCTGCGTGTTTGCTTGTGACGAACGGAGTTTGCAATGAACTTCCTAGAAGCGGCCACAACGGATGGATAATCGATATCTGAGAAATCGATGCGATCTGACTTTCCGTCGGCATACCGAAACCCCTCTTCGTTCATGCCGAGGATCGTCCTGGCTGCGGAAGCAAGCCCGTTTCTCCCGGCGGTGCTTTTCTTTGACCTGCAGCTCGTGGTGACCTGCATTCGAATCTCCCATCTCAAGCGGGGTGTGTAAGCTTTTTGCGTGTGATGTCGGAGGCGCTGATAAAAATCGATGAAAGACACATCGATGAGTTTCTTCCTTTGGGGGGCTGGGGGCTCACTGAGCCCCTTTTTTTTGCCGTTCCGGCTGCCGCTGGCGAGCCCGCGGCCGCAAGGGAGGCTTCGCCGCGCCTGATCGCCACCCTGTCTGATCCTTCAAATGCGAGGCGCACCCTTGCGCCCTTTGCTCTTCGCGCCTGTCGGAAGGTCGTCCCGCTTGTTGCGGGAAGAAGCGAAAAGAAGGAGCGGCCCCAATGCGGCCGGAAACAAAATGAAGAGAGAAGAGATTGAGCGTCTTCGCAAAACTGTCGGCTGCCAGGCGGTGTTGGAAACAACCGCATTTGCCCTCGATGCCAAGGAAAGCACGAAACGTGCAATGAAGTATCGCCGAGGCGGTCAGATCATTATTGTCACGCATGCCGGCCGAGGATGGTTGATCCTCTGAGCGACCGGAGAGGGGATGTCTTCGGCCTGATGATGGCCCTTGAAGGATGCGATTTCATCGAAAGTTGCCATCGCATCGCCGCTCTGTGCAGTTTCCAGCCATCACACACACTGTGGCGGCAGGGTGATGGAGTGCATAAATCGCTCCAATCAATCGCCGAGGATTGGGCTGACAGACCAGCGCCCTGGTCAGGGTCGGCCACCTGGCGCTATCTTCGGTGGAACCGGTGCCTCCCCGCCTTCATCATTCGCACAGCGATCAATCAGGATCTTCTGCGGGAGGGCCCCTGTGGGAGCATGTGGGCGGCCCATACCGACGACGACGGCACGATCAGCGGATGGGAAGGGCGCGGGCCAGAGTGGCGCGGTTTCGCCACGGGCGGGAGCAAGATCCTGTTTCGATTTGGTGCAAGCCAAGCCAGCCGGCTTTGTGTGACCGAGGCCGCCATCGACGCCATGAGCCTCGCTGCGCTCGACGGAGTGCGAGACGGAACGCTCTATCTCAGCACTGGCGGCGGATGGGCGCCGGCAACCGTGGCTGCAGTGCGGCGTCTTGCTGCGGCGCCTGACACTCAGCTTGTTGCAGCGACGGACGGCAATCCCCAGGGGGATTGCCAATCGGCGTGGCGCAGTTCTACGCCGCTGATCCATGGCTGGGGACATCACTCTGGATTGCGGCAGCAGCATCCTTTGTTCTCGTTCACACACTGCTTTGGACCAGGCAGAACGGGTGGGCAAAGCCTGGCCGATATCTGTTGATCCTTCTGATAACCGCGCTGCCTCCATTTGGGATCACGGGTTGGGCCCATCCCCTGACGGCCGCGGGTATCGTCTTTCCAGGCTGGGGCTGGTGGGGCCTTCTTGCTGCGACTGCCGCGCTGATGGCTCTGGTGACACGGTTTGGCGCCGCGACCGCCATTGTCCTTTCGGCTCTGTGGTTCTGGTCGGCTATCGTCGGATCAGAGGCCATTACTAACAAAGCCTGGTCTGGCCTCGATGTGCGTATGGGGGCGAGCCTTGGCCGCGACACGTCCCTTCAACGTCAGAAGGATCTGACCGAAATCGCCACACAAGCCGGTGGATCAGGAGCGACGATCGTTGTTCTTCCTGAAAGCACGCTTGGTGTGTGGACACCGACGATCGAACGGATATCTGCATAGGATGTCTTTCGGCTCTCCGCGTCCGAATAGACATACCGGCTGAGTGCTGCCTTGCCGGGTTCGAGAGGCCGATAGGTCAGGAGAAGAGCGTGCCTGCTCTCGAAATGGCCCTTTTCCTGCTCGAACAGCCTGCGACGCTCGGCGTCGATCGCCCGTGTGACCGGATCAGGAAAATGGCAACGCTCCTTGTCTGGATAGTTGGTGACAGGCAACCGGACCGCCTCGACCTGGATCATCCACCCGCTGCCAAGCCGTGCCAGGATTGCGTTGATCTGACGCGACAGTTCGTTGCGTTCGCTGTCCGTCGCACTCTCGCTGTCAGGACCGGCAAAATACCAGCCAGCCAGCAGGCTGCCATCCTTCAAGAGCAGGATGCCGTTATCCACCATCCCCGCATAGGGAACGAGATCGGCAAAGGATGGGCCTGTCTTGCGGAAGCGTTTCAGGGATATCATGACAGGACCCTCAAGGCTTTCGCCAGGGCGAACTTGTCGGCCTGTAAGAGGAGCGATAGGACAGGTGTCGCAGATAGACCTGCCGCATCAGCGGATCGGATTTCGCCAGAAGGCGCAGCAGGCCGATGATCATCATCCAGATCGAAAGCCCGAGGATGACCGAGTAGATGGTCAAAACGACAAAGATCAGGATCACGGCGGCAAGTCCGGTCGCCAGCACCAGTTCGCGATCTGCACCCATCAGGAGGTTGGGGCGGGAAAGCGCGCGGTGAATGCGGCTGCGCTTGAGGCCGAAGGAAGGATCAGACATGTCCCCGCTCCCCGATATCATGAAAAGTCATCGGAGAAGCCTGGGCAGACGGCAGGCCGATCGAGGCGCCGGTCGCTCCGAACAATCCGACAATGGCCGTCGCCCCCAGAAGAATGCCGGCAACGAGGACGACATAGACAAGCCGTCGCGCAAAATCGTTGAGTTCGCCACCGAAGATCAGCATGCCCCCCGCAATGGCGACTGCGGCCAGAGCAATGTAACCGGCGACGGGTCCGGTAATGGATTCCTGGATCTGCTGGAGTGGCCCCTCCCATGGCAGGCCGCCGCCAGAGCTGGCAAGCACCGGAGGCGAAAAGGCAAAGAGAACCGCGAGAGTGATCGGCAGAACAGGAATGGGACGTGTTTCAGGCCACATGACGGACCTCCTCCTTTTCCTGGGCGGCGCCATCACAGCGCAGCTGATAGCGATCATTGACGAAGCACTCGACATGCAGGAGATCGCTGATGCGTCGGCCACGGGCCGTACGCTCGATCGAGACAACGAGGTCGACCGCCTCGCCAATGACCTCGCGCATGGGCCGCTGGCTGACTTCGGCAGTCAGCTGCTCAAGCCGCCGAAGCGCAGAGCGCGCCGTATTGGAATGGAGCGTGGTCACACCACCGGGATGACCCGTGTTCCAGGCTTTGAGAAGGGTCAGAGCTGCCCCATCGCGGACTTCGCCGACAATGATCCGATCGGGTCTGAGGCGCATCGTGCTCTTGAGCAGCCGGGCCATGTCGACTGTCTCGCTCGTATGCAGGAAGACGGCGTTTTCGGCTCTGCACTGGATTTCGCCGGTATCCTCAAGGATGAAAAGGCGATCTTCAGGTGCGCGCCTGGTGATCTCGTCAAGAACGGCATTGGCAAGCGTGGTCTTGCCTGAACCGGTTCCACCGGAGATGACAATGTTCAGACGGGCCTCGACGGCATTACGGATGGTTGCCGCCTGCCTTGGTGTCATGACGCCGGACTGCACATAATCATCAAGCGGAATGAGGTTTGATGCGCGTCTGCGAATGGAGAAGGAAGGTCTGGCGACAACGGGTGGCAGCAAACCCTCGAAACGATGTCCGCCAATCGGCAACTCACCAGAGATGATGGGACGAAATGTGTCGACCTCGCAACTCAAAGAATGAGCAACCGTGCCGATAAGCGTTTCGGCCGCAGACGCGGACATGTCGCCGGCAGGACCAAAGCCGCGTCCAAGCCGCTCGATGAAGAGCCTCCCATCCGGGTTGAGCATGATCTCGACGACGTCGTCGTCATGAAGAGCAAGAAAAAGCTGCTCCCCCAGGGCTTCCTCAAGTTTGCGCACGAGCCTTTGATATGATCGAATCTTCTCCATGAACCCGTCCTCTGCTGTTCGGCCGGGGGACAGATCATCACAACCGAATTCTGGTTGCGATTGTACTTTTTGACAATTATAAATAGAATCTAATTTAGGTACCCACCTGTCGCTCCGTGCTGTTCGCCGTGAGCTGCAACGGTTTTGGCACGCTTTGGAACCGGGTTTCCTGCTGAGCCAGAGAGTGGAAAGCTCAAGGTTGAGGACGTGCGTAAACCGTTTCCGGCCAGGTCTCATGCGGTGCAGGCAGTCCGGGCCAGGTCAGGACAAGACCATCGCGATGGCTTACCCCTTGACCCCGCCACCGAGAGCGAGCGTCAATGACTGATCGAGATGATAGGAGAGCGCAGCCGATGCTTCATCAAGGCGACCTTCGGCAAGAGGGGTGAGAAAGGCGATGTGCTCGTTGATGACGCGGTTTGCGTTGTCGCGCGTGACACGGACCCGGCCCTGGGCGGACATCCTGATCTTGATGAGGGTTACCCGATAGACATTTGCGATCAGGCTGTTGTCCATCGCGGCAACCATGCGTGCATGCATGTCCCAGTCATAGAGCTGGAAGTCCCTGATGAAACCGAGAAGATCGACCGAATCTTCTTTTGCAAGGCGTTCACGGGCTTCCTCGTGCCAGCCGATCCAGTCAGTTATGACCGATCGATCGAGCCTACGGACAAGATCCGGCACGGCAGCAAGCTCGATGATGCGCCGCATCTGATAGGCTTCCCGAATAAAGGCAACGTCGAGGCTGGGGACCATCAGGCCTCTTTGCGGAAGCGTCTGCAAGAGCCCCTCGGCCTCGAAACGCGGAATGGCTTCGCGAACGGCACTCAAGGTGACCTGTGTCAGGTCGACCAGCTCCCTTTGGGAGATGATCTGCCCTGGCCTGACGCGGCCCCAGTTCAAAAGATCCTCGATGCGCTGATAGGCCAGCTGTCGCAGCGACCCCTCGCCACCAGGCGGGGGCGCGTTTGAAGGATTGTGTTTCACATCATTGCCCATGTTGAATGTTTTCGCCTTCACTGAACTATTGCTAACAACGTACTAACATGTTAGTGCCATGACAGTCAGCACAAAGTTTTGCATCTGCCCCGTGAAACCGCTGGAGGAGCGGATCAGGGTCACATCTCTGGTGCAATTGCGTGCCGGCAGAAAAGAAGTCTGGGAGGAAAAGACGACATGCCGAAAACCATCACACGCCGCATCATGCTGGCTTCAACCGGGATGCTGGCCCTTTTGGGAGCAACCCTGCACCTCACCTCTGCATCAGCGCAGGACAAGCCGGTCATCCGCATGTCGACGCCTGCCTCCGAAACCGATCAGCGCTCGATTGCCCTGGCGACCGTGTTTGGCCCGGCGATCAGCAGTTTTGCCACCTATCAGCCCCATTACAATTCGTCATTGGTTCCCCAAGGCTCCGAACTTGAAGCCATTGCCTCCGGCGATCTTGAAATGTCGATCACGTCAGCACAGGAACTCGCCAACTTTTTGCCGGAATTCTCCATCTTTGCGACGGGCTATGTTCATCAAAGCGCCGAGCATCAGGTCAAGGTCTTCAACGACGCCCTGATGGCGCCCTTCAAGCAGAAGGTTGAAGACGAGCTGGGCGTCAAGCTCCTCGCCGTGATGTATCTGGGCAAGCGACACGTCAATCTGCGCTTCCCGCGCTCGGAGAAAAACGTCATGACACCGGCAGATCTGGCGGGCGTCAACCTGCGCATGCCGGGAAGCGACGCATGGCAATTCCTCGGGCGGGCGCTTGGCGCCAATCCCACGCCCATGGCCTTTACGGAAATCTACACGGCCCTGCAGACCGGTTCGGTCGATGGACAGGACAATCCCCTGCCAACGGTGGTCGATGCAAAATTCTACGAGGTGACCAAGCAGATCAGTCTGACTGCGCATCTGGTTGACCTCAACTATATTGCCTTTTCCAAAGCGGTCTGGGATGGCCTCGATGCCGAACAACAGGCGACCGTCCAGAAGGCCGCGGAAGACGCCGCCGAAGCCGGTCGACAGGCCCAGCTGAAAAAGGAAGACGAACTGGTGGCTTTCCTGACCGCTCAGGGACTGGATGTCTATGAGCCCGATCTTCAGGCCTTCCGGACGCATGTTCAGGCCCAGTATGTCGGATCCGACTTTGCCAAGGCCTGGCCCGAAGGCGTGCTGGAGCAGATCAACGCCCTGGGCAATTAAGGACCGAACCGACATCTGGCCGGGGACACCCAGACCCCCGGCCATCCTCTCCACCGACCACATCCTGATGTGGCATGACAGAGGCAATAACTTGTTCCGGATCACGTCAATCGCGCGCAGTTCTGCCGAAGCATTCGCTGCGGCTTTGATGGCGGCCATGTTCGCAACCTTTATCCTTCAGGTCCTGGTCCGTTACAGCGCGAGGATGCCGTGGATTGCGGAAAACATGCCCTGGCTGCAACCGGATAATTTCGGCTGGACTCTCGAATTCTGCCTTGCCGTCTGGGTCTGGCTGGTTTTCTGGGGCAATGCCTTCGTGGTCAGGAACCATGACCACGTCACCTTTGATGTTCTCTATGTGGCCGTTTCGCCGGCTATGCGTCGCATCTTTGCCGTCATTACCGGGCTTGCCATTGCGATTGCCCTGTTCATTTCAATTTTCCCGACCTGGGACCGATTCATGATCCTGCGTCTGAAGCGTACGGCGACGCTCGCAGACCTGTTTGGCGACTGGATCCGCATGCGGGACATCTATGTGATTTACATCGTCTTCCTGCTGGCTGTCAGCATACGCTATCTCTCACGGGTCTGGCATGCCTTCCGCTACGGTGTGGAAGAACCCGAAACCTCCACCATGCCGCGGTCAAGGTCATGAGTTTCGAGTTTCTTCTCTGCCTCATCATTCTCATGGGACTTGCGGCCATGGGAACGCCAATTGCCTATGCAATCCTTGTCTCCTCCTTTGCCTATCTGGCAGCAACGGGACAAAGCATCGGCATCAGCGGCAAGATACTGATGGATGGGCTCTATCAGAGCTTCATCCTTCTCGCCGTGCCGCTCTTCATCGTTGCCGCAAACATCATGAATGCCGGGACTGTATCGGATCGGCTGCTGCAATTTTGCATCGCGCTTGTCGGACGATTTCGCGGCGGGCTTGGACATGTGAACATCCTCTCCTCGCTGGTTTTTTCCGGCATGTCCGGGTCTGCGATCGCCGATGCAGCCGGTATCGGCAAGCTGATCATCGAGATGATGGTGAAATCCGGTCACTATACACGCGGCTATGCCGCAGCGATCACAGCCGCATCCGCGACAATCGGGCCGATCATTCCACCCTCCATCCCCATGGTTCTCTATGCCCTGGTCTCGAATACGTCGATCGGCTTCCTCTTTCTCGGCGGGATTGTTCCGGGACTTCTGATGGGAGCCGTGCTTATGTTGATGAACGTGTGGATCTCGCACAGGCGGGGATTTGCCAAAGACGACCCCGTGCCGATCCGCGAATTTCCGCGCCTGACGCTGAACGCAGGGCCGGCACTTCTGATGCCGGCGATCCTTCTCTATGGCATCTATGGCGGCGTGACGACGCCAACCGAGGCCGCAGCCGTTGCAGCATTCTATGCGCTGATCCTTGCAAGCATCTTCTATCGGTCGCTCAGCCTTGCCCATTTCTACGATATTCTCGTGGCCAGCGCCCGATCCTCCGCAGCGGTCGGGCTGATCATCGGCGGTGCGCTGATCCTCAATTACATCGTAGCGTCTGAGAACATTCCCGATGTCGTGGCACAAGCCCTCGTCGGCATCGACATGCATCCGCTTGTGTTCCTGCTCTGCGTCAACCTGCTTCTGCTGATGCTCGGCTGCTTCCTAGACGCGTCCACCATCATTCTCGTCATCATACCCCTTTTCATTCCAGCCTGCCGTGAACTGGGGATCGACCTGGTTCATTTCGGCGTGGTAGCGATCGTCAATTGCATGATCGGCTTGATTACACCCCCTTATGGAATACTGCTTTTCGTCATCAATGCGGTGACGCGCATACCGCTCGCCGAGATCATTGGCGAAATCTGGCTGTTTCTCGGCGTCCTCGTGGTCGCCCTTCTCGCCCTGATCCTTTTTCCTGATCTGACCCTGATGCTGCCCCGCGCCTTCGGTTACGCCAATTGATCATGTCCATTACCTCCCCTGACAGGACCCACGTCATGCCCAGTTCCACGCATCAACCCACGCAGCATTCAATGCAGGGTGTCTTCCCGGTGATGATCACACCGTTTACGCCGGAAAACGGCATCGACTGGGACGGGTATGCCCGCCTCATCGAATGGTATATCGACCATGGATCACATGGGCTCTTTGCCGTCTGCCAGTCGTCCGAAATGGTTTACCTGTCCCTGAAGGAACGCTGCGATCTTGCCCGTTTTGCCGTCAAACAGGTTGCCGGTCGAATGCCGGTCGTTGCGTCCGGCCATATTGCGGAGGATCTTGCCGAGCAAAAGCGTGAGCTGAGCGCCATGGCGGGAACAGGCGTCGATGCCGTTGTTCTCGTCACGAACCGTCTTGCCGACATGCAAGAAGACGGACATGTGTTTCGCGCACGCATGGAGGGCCTCCTCTCCGCACTCCCTTCAGACCTGATGCTCGGGCTTTACGAATGCCCAGCACCCTACAGGCGGCTGTTGAGTGATGACGAGTTGCGCTGGTGTGCCGAGAGCGGTCGCTTTGCCTTTCTGAAAGACGTGAGCTGCAACCTGGATCATCTCAAGCGACGCTTGTCCCTGGTCAGGGGCACGCCCCTTGCCATCAACAATGCCAATGCCGCCATTGCCTGGCCTGCCATACAAGCGGGAGGGCACGGCTTCTCGGGTGTGATGAACAATTTTCATCCGGATCTTTATCGCTGGCTGATCGATCATGGTCGGGCGCATCCGGATCTGGCTGCAGACCTGGACAGGTTCCTCGTTCTGTCCGCCATGTCGGAGATGCTCGGCTATCCGAAGCTTGCAAAACACTACCACCGGCGCCTCGGAACATTTTCGGGCGTATCAAGCCGCAGTGTCGACTATGATATCGAAGCGCGCCATTTTGCGGTCGAGACCGTCCTGGATCACATCGTGGAGGGGATGCGCGTCTATCGTGAAAAGATCGGCGCTCTTGCGGGATCTGCCCGACCGCATTGAAGGCAAACGGGGAAGCGGCCGGAAATCGGAGAATCAAGTCCGTCTTCGTCAAAAGACCCGCCCAACAACAAGGATCAGAAATTTGACCAGATCGATCCGTCTCGGCCTGATCGGAGACAATATCACAAGATCACAGGCGCCACGGCTGCACCAGCTCGCCGGTCTGCAGAGTGGCTGCAGAGTCAGCTACGAACGCCTCGTGCCGGCCGAACTGGGCAAGGGGTTTGACCAGCTCTTCGCAGAGGTCGCAGCGTCCGGATATCGCGGCGTGAACATAACCTATCCCTACAAGGAGCGCGCTGCGGCAAAGGTCACCATACCGGATCCCCTGACCAGAGCGATGGGGGCGGTCAACACGGTTATCTTTGAAAAGGACGGGCTTTACGGCTTCAATACCGACCATTCCGGCTTCATCAGGGCCTATCGACAGGCGCGCGGAGAAATGGCGCCCGGTACTGTCTTGATCTTGGGTGCAGGCGGGGTGGGAAAGGCAATCGGTTTTGCGTTGGTCGCCCTGGGTGTTGCCCGGATGCGGATTGCAGATCTTGATATCGACAAGGCAAAGGCTCTGCGTGATGCCCTGAAGCTTGCCAGACCCGGCCTCAGCATCGAGGTTGCAACGGGAGGAGACGAGGTTTCATGGCCCGTCGACGGGGTCATCAATTGCACCCCCCGTGGCATGGACCGCCATCCGGGTTCACCCATCAGCAAAGACCTGCTGCGGGGCGCCGTCTGGGCATTTGATGCCGTCTATACGCCAATTGATACAGTCTTCCTGCAGGATGCCCGCATGCAGGGTGTTGAAACCATCACGGGCTATGAGCTCTTCATTGGCCAGGGCGTCGATGCATGGGAGATATTTGCGGGCTTGCCACTTGATGAAAAGCGTTTGCGGGCAGACCTCCTGAGGGGCGAATGAAGCCGGTAGCGGCGGCCTCACGCCCTGGCTTGCCAGCAACCTGACGGATGATGACAGAGCGAGGCTGGTTGCCCGGCTCTTGTTTCACCACCTGCCGGTCGATCCCTGGAAGCTTGCAGACAATGGGGAAACGGGATTTTCTGGACGGCAGTCGCAGTTTGGATTTGCCTGTTTCTGTTCTTCTCTAGACGGCAGGCTGCGTCACTTCATCATCGATCATTGCCCGTCTTGCGTTCATGGTCTGGCAATCTGTCTCCCATGTCAGCGAAGGCAAGGTTTCGCCCAGCGAAGCCGACGGTTTGCCTCTCGACCTTTGCACGATCCGACGATCACGATGTTGATCAGTGGTGAGACACCCGTGCGGTCTGCTCTCGGCGTCACGGGAAAGCTTGAGGTAGGTGCCTCCCCTTCGAGATCTTTCTCTTCCACGACCGGGTCGAAGCGAGCTGACACTGTGCGCGTGGCCTATCGAAGTCACCATCATGAATTCCAATGGGGTCGAGCCAACCGAGCCATGCGTGATTCATCGATAGATGCCCGGCACATAGTCCAGACCGGGATCAATGCTGCGAGGACGACCGTCAAGGCGCAACTCGCCAATTCGGGGCGCGCTGCGGGCGATGACCTTTCCTGCTTTGACCACCACGAGCCGTGTCGGCTTCAATCGCAATGCCTCAATCACATCCGCTGCCTGCAGGACGATCAGGTCCGCATTGCAGCCGACCTCAAGCCCGTATCCGTCAAGCCCCATGGTGCGGGCTGAATTCACGGTCAGCGCCTCGAAGACCTGCTTCTTGTCTTCAATTCCGCCCATCTGCGCAACATGGATGGCCATATGGCCAACCTCCAGCATGTCTGCCGACCCCATCGAATACCAGGGGTCCATGGTGCAGTCCTGGCCGAAGGAGACATTCAATCCCGCATTCATCAATTCGCGCACACGCGTCATCCCGCGACGCTTGGGATAGGTATCGTGGCGCCCCTGCAGCATGATGTTGATCAAGGGGTTGGGGATCACGTTGATCTGTGCCTCTGCCATCAGCGGAATGAGCTTCGAGACATAGTAATTGTCCATGGAATGCATGGAGGTCAGATGCGAACCGGCCACCCGTCCCTGCAAGCCGTGACGAATGGTTTCGGCCGCCAGCGTCTCGATATGGCGCGACATGGGATCATCCGTTTCGTCGCAATGGATATCGACCGGCAAGCCACGGTCGGCGGCAATGCGACAGAGCGCCTCGAGAGAGAGCCGTCCCTCGTCCATGGTCCGCTCGAAATGCGGAATGCCCCCGACGATATCGAGCCCCATGTCCAGGGCACGCGCCAGTGATCTCGCTCCGTCACGGGCCCTGAAATAGCCATCCTGCGGGAATGCGACGAGCTGCAGGGTGATATAGGGCGCAACCCGCTCGCGCACCTCGATGAGGGCCTCGGCCGTCACCAGCCGTGGATCGGACGTGTCGACATGACTGCGGATGAAGAGAAGCCCCTGGGAGACAGCGAGATCACAGTAGCGCAGCGCCCGGTCAACCAGGGCCTCTCTGGTCAGAAGCAGTCGAAGCTCGCCCCAGAGCGCAATACCCTCCAGCAATGTCCCCGATACATTCATTCGCGGCATGCCAAGCGACAGCGTCGCATCCATGTGGAAATGCGGATCACAGAATGGCGGGCTGACAAGCCGTCCCGTCGCGTCGATCTCCTCGAATGCCTCCGCGTCTATGTGCTTTTCGATCGCCTTGATGCGGCCCGCGCCAAGCCCGATATCGAAACCCTGCCGTCCATCCGGGAGATTGCCATTGCGAATGATCAGGTCGAACATTTTAGGGCCTCTTGTTTCTTCAGCGCTCGCCGCGTCGATAGGGTTGCATCAGGGCCTGGGGAACGCGGGCACGGCGCGCCATGAGCGCAAGCGCTGCGATCGACAGGACGTAAGGGATCATCAAAAACAGTTGATAGGGCACAGCACCGCCGAGGACCGTCTGAAGACGCAGCTGGAATGCATCGAAGAAGGCAAAGAGCAGGGCACCCATCAGGGCTCGCCCGGGACGCCAGGTGGCGAAAACGACAAGCGCGATGCAGATCCACCCCCTGCCCTGCACCATGGTTGGGAAGAAGCTGTTGAAGGCAGACAGCGTCAGGAAGGCTCCCGCCATGCCCATCAGCGCGCTGCCGGCAATAACCGCACCATAACGAACCACCATGGGATTGATCCCCTGCGCTTCGGCTGCATGCGGATTCTCCCCCGTCATGCGGATCGCAAGACCCAGCGGCGTGCGAAAGATCACATAGGCAAGACCAAGTGCGAGCAGGATTGCCAGATAGGTTGGCGGCGTCTGAACGAACAGCGCAGGGCCCACAAATGGCAGGTCACTGAGGCCCGGAATGGCGATCGGCTGAAACGGTTCTATCGTGGGGGGCGTTCCCGCAACAGGCACGAGGATGCGGAAGACGAAATAGGCAAAGCTTGAGGCAAAAAGTGTGACGCCAAGACCCGACACATGCTGGGAGAGACCGAGCGTGACGGTCAAAACAGAATGAAGAAGGCCGAAGACGGCACCCGACAGGGCGGCAATCAGGAAGCCGGTCCACAGATCCGCACCGTTATAGACCGAAAGCCAGCCGATCATCGCACCAAAGGTCATGATGCCTTCGATGCCAAGGTTCAGGACCCCTGCCCGTTCGCACAAGAGCGCCCCAAGCGTCCCCAGGATGAGCGGCGTTGCAATCCGGAGGACCGCAGCCCACAGACCCGCCGAGGCAAGGATGTCGAAGATTTCACTCATCGGCGAATCCTGTATTGCGTGAAGAAGACGGCAACCAGCATGGTGAGCAGCGAGAGCGCAACAAAGACATCGGCGATATAGCTTGGAATGCCCATGCTGCGGCTCATGCCGTCTGCGCCGACAAACATGGTGGCCGTGAAGAGACCGGCCAGAACCACCCCGATCGGATTGAGATTGGCCAGCATGGCAACAACGATACCCGAGTAACCATAGCCGGGCGACAGGTCGGTTGTGACATAGCCCTGGACGCCCATGACTTCGATCGATCCTGCAAGGCCGGCGAGACCACCCGACAGACAGGCAACGAAGACCAGGGTGCGGCCGAGCGGCACGCCGGCAAAGATGGCAGCCTGCGCATTGAGACCGGCGGCACGCGACTGCATGCCGAAGACGGTGCGGGACTGGACGAAATGCAGGACCAAAGCGAGAGCGATGGCGATTGCCAGCCCCAGATGAAGACGGGACCGTTCCAGAAGTTTGGGCAGCATTCCGTCGTCACTGACCGGCTGTGACTGAGGCCAGCCGAAGGCCATGGGGTCTTTCAGCACCGTATCGATCAGCATCGAGACGAAAAGAACGGCCACGAAGTTCAAAAGCAGCGTCGTCACCACTTCGTCGACCGCAAATCTGAGACGCAGCCAGAGCGGGATCAGCAGCAAGACCATGCCGGCCATGGCACCGACGGCGAGCAGCACCGGGATCTGAACCACAGCCGGCCAGTTTCCGACCAGTTGCGAACTGACCGCCGCCACCATGATGGCACCCAGATAGAACTGACCTTCCGCTCCGATATTCCAGAGCCTGGCGCGAAAGGCGACAGCGGCGGCAAGGCCCGTCAGGATGAGCGGCGTTGCGCGCGTGAGCGTCTCGGTCGCCGAGAGGCGGGAGCCGAATGCACCTGTAAGGATCCTCCAATAGGCTTCGAGAACCGGTGCACCCGCAATGGCAATCAGAATGCCGGCAATCGCAAGGGCTGCAGCAATCGCAATCAAGGGTGTTGCGACGACCAGAAGAACGGATCGGTGTTCGCGCCGCTCAAACCGCATGGATCACCTCACTCTCCCATTCGCCCGCCATCATCAGCCCGAGCTTGCGCGAAGAGGCTTCGTCCGCGTCAATGGAGGGCGAAAGCCTGCCGCCCACGATGGCCTGGATCCGGTCGGCGAGCGCCATGACCTCGTCAAGATCCTCCGAGATCAGGAGAACGGCGGTCCCTCCTCGCCTTGCTTCCAGAATGCGCTCATGCACTGCGGCCACGGCCCCTTCGTCGAGGCCCCGGGTGGGCTGAGCGGCCAGAAGGATGCGCGGTCGGTTGATCAGGTTTCGACCGAGTATGAGTTTTTGCATATTGCCGCCCGACAGCAGGCTGATGCGACTTGCGGGTGTTCCACCCCGGACATCGAATTGGTCGATGATGCGCCTGGAGAGCGCAATCCCGGCCCCTTTGTCGACGAGACCATGACGGGAAAACTCCGACAGGCGCTCCAGGATCGCATTCTCCCAGATCGCCATCTCGCCGATGACACCCTCCTTGTTGCGGTCCTCGGGTATTCGGCCAATCCCGGCCAGAACGGCGTCACCCACCGTCATCTGTTCCATGCGCTTGCCATAAAGCATGAGGTTCCCGGAGGAAGGGGCAAGCGTCCCCGACAAGACCCGGGCGAGGCTCGTCTGACCATTGCCGGCAACGCCGATGATACCGAGAACCTCGCCACCCCGCAGGCGAAAGTCGACGGCATTCAGCTTGTTGACGCCAGCTTCGCGAACCGTCAGTCCTGCGGCCTCCAGGACGAGGTCTCCGGGCTTCGATGCCTGTCTCACAGGCCGCTGGACAGCCCGACCGACCATCAGCTCGGCAAGTTCCGCCTTGCTGGTCTCTCTTGCCTTGCGCTCTGCAACCTTGCGGCCCCCGCGAAGCACGACAATTCTGTCAGCCGTTGCCATGACCTCGTCGAGCTTGTGGGAAATGAAAATCAGGGAAAGGCCCTGGGCTGCCATGTCCTTCAGCGTCCCAAACAACCTTTCCGCCTCGATCTGGGTCAAGACCGCCGTCGGTTCATCGAGAACCAGGATGCGCGCATCATTGTAAAGAGCCTTCAGGATCTCGACGCGTTGCTGCTCGCCCACAGAAAGGTCACCAAGGCGTGCATCGGGATCCACCTTGAGGCCGAAACGCTCTGCAATCGCCATCAGTCTGCTACGCGCTTGACTGCGTCTGGAGCGAAGCGACCACAGGCTTTCGGTCCCTGTCATGACATTGTCGAGAACGGTGAGGTTCGGTGCCAGCGAGAAATGCTGATGCACCATGCCGATCCCGGCCCTGATGGCAGCGCGTGGCTTGCCCGGGGGTAGTTCGCTCCCCTCAATCAGCACCTTGCCCTTATCTGGAACATAATGGCCAAACAGGATGTTCATCAGCGTCGTCTTGCCGGCGCCGTTTTCGCCCAGAAGAGCCACGATCTCGCCTTTGGCAAGGCTCAGCGAAATATCATCATTGGCGAGGTTCTGGCCGAACCGCTTGCTGACGCCGACTATCTCCAGAACCTGTCCGCTCATTTTTCCAATCCTGCAACGGGAAATCTGTGTTGCCAGCGCTGATCCTGCTCCAGGAGTGCTGCAAGATGCAACAGAAGGGGCTCATGCCCCATGGGGGCCATCAACTGGATGGGCAAGGGAAGACCATGTCGATCCTGGCCGAAAGGCAGAGTGATCGCAGGAAAGCCCGAGACATTGGCGAGCGCTGCCAACGGGGCAAACATCGCCATACGCTCAAAATGCCCTGCGACATCGTCATGATCGGTTGGAAAACTGCCAACCGGCCTGGGTGCGGATGACAGGATCGGTGAAATCAACACATCGATCTGCGCAAACAGCCGATAGGCATCACGACTGACAAGCGCCATGGCGTTGAGGCTCTGCCACAGCCTTTCAGCCGGCATGGCGAGCCCCCGCTCGATCACGGCCTGCGTCAACCGCTCGGTTTTCGACGAATCGAGATCAAAACGGCTGACTGCTTCGGCCAGATTGACCGAGACAAGATCGAGAAATATGCGCCGGCTGCTTGCAGCCATGGCATCCATCCTCAAGACATCGATGGGCACCAATTCATGTCCCATAGCTTCGACAAAGCCTGCGGCCTGTTCGACCACCTCGCTTCGTTCCGAATCCGTCGGATATTCATGCCCTGTCTCGGCAAGCACCCCGATCCTGAGAGTGCCAGGGCGCTGTCGTTTCGATGCGACAGGTGGGAAGGGTCCTCGGGCATCACCGCTGAGTTCAGAAAATGCTGTGGCCGTGTCACGGACAGAGCGCGAAATGACAAGCTCGGTTGCAATGCCTGCGAGATGATTGCCGTAATGCGGACCGGCAGGCATCATGCCGCGCCCGGGTTTCAGCCCGACAAGGCCACAACAGGCCGCCGGTACTCGTATGGATCCACCCGCATCCGTGGCATGCGCGATTGCAACAATGCCGGCAGCAACGGCAGCCGCTGCACCACCGGACGAGCCGCCGGCGGAGAGGTCCGGATCGAGGGGGTTGCGTGCAATGGGCCCGATCTCCGGCTCGCTCGCCAGCGACAGTCCGAATTCAGGCACCGTCGTCAGCCCGAACAGACAAAAACCGGCAGCCCGAAAACGTTCGGCAAGATCACAATCAACAAAGCCGCCGCGTCTTGGCATGAGACGCGATCCGGCAGAGACCGGCAATCCGGCAAAGGGGCCACCCAGATCCTTGGCAAGTGTGGGCACACCGCCAAATGTCATGGAGGATCGGGGTCTGGAATGAACAGGCAGCGCATCATGGGCTGTGGCCGACGCTCTCCCCTTTTGATCGTCCATATGGGCAATCGCGCCAAGCCCCGAAAATTGAAGGGCTTTGGAAAGAGACGCGTCCATCGCCTCGACGGCGCAGAGGCGACCGGAACGGATCGCCTCTGCCAGTTCGGTTGCGTCTGCGCGCATGGAATATCTTACGTGGGCTCTTCCATGATCCGCGGAACCTCGAAGGTCCCGGCCTTGATCTCGGCGCGCTTGGCTTCCATTGCGGCTTCGGCATCTGCCGGGGCCACGCCCTTGACAAAGACGATATCGCTGCCGCCTTCCTTCATCAGGCCATAGGCAGTGTAATCACGACCGGTCGGTTTGCCGGCCACAGCATCGGCGATAGCCGCGTTCAGGATCGGCCGGAAGTTCCATAGCGCGTTGGCAAAGACCGTATCCGGATAGCGCGGCGTGTAGTCGATCAGCGAGCCAACCGACTTGATGCCCCGTTCCTTGGCCGCATCGGCCGTCCCGATACGCTCGCCAAACAGAATGTCCGCACCTGCATCGATCTGGGCGAGGCCCGCCTCGCGGGCCTTTGGCGGATCAAAGAATGTGCCGATGAAAGTCACCAGATGCTTGGCATCCGGATTGACTGCCTTCACACCGGCAGCAAAGGCATTGATCAGCATGTTGACTTCCGGGATGGGCATGGCGCCGACCGATCCGACAACATTCGTCTTGGTCATCTTGCCTGCCAGCATGCCGGCGAGATAGGCGCCATCGAAATTCCAGGTGCCGAAGACACCGAAATTGTCACCGGCTTCCGTACCACTCGAACCCATGACAAAGGCTGTTTCGGGATAGTCGGCGGCAACTTCGCGGGCCTGTCTTTCGACGGGGAAGGTTTCCCCAATGATCAACCTGGCACCCTGCTCGGCATATTCTCGCATGGCGCGCGGATAATCGGTTCCCGATACGCCTTCGGAAAAGACATATTCAATTGCACCTTCGGCTGCTGCTTCTTGCAGAGCCTTGTGAAGGACGGAGTTCCAGGCATTTTCCACAGGCGAACCGTGGATACCTGCCACCTTGATCGGGGCCGAAGCCCGCACCGACGGGATGAAGGCAGTCGCACTCAATGCAAGACCGGACGCAAGCACGCCGCGCCGGGACATAAGTAGTTTCTTGGCCATTGTTCTGTTCCCCAGTTTTTACCAATTGGTATAAATTGATAAGGAGAGCCTAAATTGAAGTCAACAAGCATTTCTGCCGCAAAAATGGGCTAAGCCCTTCGCAGCCGTTTGCCGTGCCTCCTTTCGCAAGGGGCGAGCTCTTCTGGTGAACAGCGGCGGATTTGCCGAAATGATGCAACTGCAGACAGACCGGCTTGTGTTCTGGTGAATTCATGTTTGTGGCTTCAAACTGTTGCAAAGGCCTGATTGCAGTGTATGGGGTAAAGTCACCTGATGGTACAAAAGCGAGCCTTGATATACTGGGCGTTCAAATGTTGACCCGATGATCCAGACAGACGATTTCATAGTGAAGCTCTTGCATATGCCTCGGCTGGGCAAGCGCCTCCTTGCGCTGACCGTCGACGCTGCCCTCTGCGCTTTGACCGTATGGCTCGCCTTCTGCCTCAGACTGGACAGCTGGGTGGTCCTGTCGGGCGTGCAATGGATGACCATTCCCGCCTCCATCGCCATCGCCATCCCCATCTTCGTGCGCTTCGGTCTCTATAGAGCCATCTTCCGCTTCATTGGCTGGTCGGCCTTCTTTGCCATCGTCAAGGCCGTATCGCTTTACGGTTTGATCTACCTGACCATATTCACAACGATCAGCATTCCAACCATCCCCAGAACCGTTGGCATTTTGCAGCCTTTGCTCCTGCTGATTGCCGTTGGCATGTCCCGGCTTGTGGTCCGCTATTTTCTGGGTGAATCCTACCGACGCATCCTGAGTGGCACAGGCCAATCGAATGTCCTGATCTATGGTGCGGGGTCAGTCGGTCGCCAGTTGACAAGCGCCCTGGAAAACTCCGGCGAGCAGAAGGTCGTTGGTTTTCTTGACGATGACAAAAATCTGCACGGATCCCTGATCAACGGGATCCGTGTACACGATCCGGCTGAATTGAGCGCTTTGGTTGCAGGGAATAATGTAAAGACCGTACTTCTCGCACTTCCAAAATTGAAGGCCTCCAGGCGTAAGGAGATCATTGAAAACCTCAGGGGTGAACGTGTTGCCGTGCGCCTCGCTCCCAATGTCAGTGAAATCGCCAAGGGGATGGTGGATGCCTCGACCTTCCAGGACCTTGACGTGAATGACCTGCTCGGTCGAGAGCCCGTTGCCCCCGATGAAACACTGCTGACGCGCCATACGCGCGGCAAAGTGGTCCTGGTGACCGGAGCCGGCGGATCCATCGGCAGCGAGCTGTGTCGACAGATCATGGCCGTGGAGCCCCAAAAGCTTCTGCTGATCGAGCAAAGCGAGTTTGCGCTCTATAGCATACATGCCGAGCTGACCCGGCAGTTCCCGCAGGCCATGACCTGCGTTGTTCCGATGCTGGCCTCGGTGCGCGATGAGAAACGCATCCGTGATATCCTGGCGAGCTGGAAAGTGGACACGATCTATCATGCGGCAGCCTACAAGCATGTGCCGCTTGTCGAGCACAATCCGGTAGAGGGTATTCGCAACAATGTCTTCGGCACGCTGGTCATCGCGAGGGCTGCGATCAGGGCCGGCGTGAAGAATTTCGTTCTCGTCAGCACCGACAAGGCGGTACGCCCGACAAACATCATGGGCGCCAGCAAGAGACTGGCCGAAATGACCCTTCAGGCGCTGTCGGAAACGGGGCCCGGGACAAGGCTTTCCATGGTCCGGTTCGGCAATGTGTTGGGATCCTCCGGTTCTGTCGTTCCCTTGTTTCGCGAGCAGATCCGCAACGGTGGCCCAATTACGCTGACCCATCCGGAGATCACACGCTTCTTCATGACGATCCCCGAAGCCTCCCAGCTCGTGATCCAGGCAGGAGCCATGGCTGAAGGCGGCGATGTCTTCGTCCTCGACATGGGAGAACCCGTCAGGATCATGGATCTGGCACGACGCATGGTCGAGCTTTCGGGATTGACCGTGAAAGACGACAGCAATCCCGATGGCAATATCGAGTTTGTGACAACAGGTCTTCGACCCGCCGAAAAACTCTATGAAGAACTGCTGATTGGCGACAACCCGACGCCAAGCCCGCATCCGCTGATCATGCGCGCGCGCGAAGACTTCCTGCCTTGGTCAAGACTGGAAACCAGCCTGAAAGATCTTGAACGCTGCATGGACAAGGGCGATGTGCGTGGAACGAAAGCCCTGCTCGCATCTTTGGTTTCCGGCTATACACCGACAGCTGACATTGTCGACTTCGTCTCGATCAGGCGCACGGAACTTGAAGCTGATGTCGAACAGGCCAGACTGGCCGACGAGACATTGAAGCATGTCTGATCCGATGAAAACAGCATCCCCGCAGAGGGCCGATACGGCTTTGCGGCCCGGAAACCTTCTTGCAAACCGGACGTCATGACATGCTGAAGAGATCATTCGATATTCTGGTCTCGCTGACGGGCTTGATTGTCGCAAGCCCAATCATGCTGCTTATTGCCTGGCACATTCGCCGCACCTCTCCGGGACCGGCAATATTCAGGCAGTTGCGGGTCGGCAAGAATGAAGTACCATTCTATTGCTACAAGTTTCGCACAATGGCTTTCGGCACTCCCGATGTTGGATCCCATGATGCGTCGACCAGCTGGATCACACCGACCGGCCAATGGCTTCGGGCCTACAAGCTGGATGAATTGCCGCAGCTCTTCAATGTTCTGCGCGGCGACATGAGCCTGGTCGGTCCGCGTCCATGCCTTCCGAGCCAGAAGGATGTCGTGGGCGCCAGAAGACAGCGCAATGTGTTTGCCGTGCGTCCAGGCATTACCGGACCGGCACAGATTGCAGGGATCGACATGTCGATGCCGGATGCCCTTGCCCGAGCAGATCGAGACTATATCGACAAACTCTCCCTGATCAGCGATTTTCGATTGCTGGTGATGACCGTACTGGGCAAGGGGCGAGGAGATGCTGCCACGAGGCAGCAATAGTCTTATCCCGAGCAGGGATGTGTGACGAGTACAACGCCAATAAGTTGCAATGCTGCGCCGTATGGCGGTCCTGCTCCTGTCAGCATTATCCCTTTACAAAGGGCCAGGTCGCCAGAAAGCGCTGCCCATTTTCGCTCGTCAAAATGGAACAGCGAACCTGAAAAACATCTTCGACCAGACCAGGCTCCAGCACAGCGGACGCCTCTCCAAAGGCGCGAACCTGTCCGCCGTTGAACAGCGCCACATCATCGGCGTAACGCAAGGCGAGGTTCAGGTCGTGCAGGACAATCACAAAACCCCTTTGCTCCTCACGGTTCAGTTTTTTGATCAGTTCCAGCACCTCAAGCGCATGCGCTATATCAAGGTGATTGGTTGGCTCGTCGAGAAAGATGCGGGGTGCATCCTGGGCAAGCGTCATGGCAATCCAGGCCCTCTGCCGCTGGCCACCGGAAAGATGACCAAGTGGCCGATCGACAAGCTCCGACAGGCCTGTGACCGCAAGTGCCCTCTCGCAAGCATGGCGGTCCCTGTCTGAAGGTCCTGCAAAGCGGGACCGGTGGGCAAAGCGGCCGAGCATAGCCAGGTCCCCGACTGTCAATTCGGAAGGGGCTTCCGGCGATTGGGATAACATCGCGATCTCGCGTGCCAGAGCCTTGGGCGACCAGTTTCCGACGGCCAGATCGAGGACCTCGGCAAGACCGGCAAGAGGCGGATGCAGCCCGCGCAAGACCTTCAGCGCCGTTGACTTCCCACTGCCATTGGGCCCGCAAAATCCGACAATCCGGCCTTCGGGCAGGACCAGATCAACGGCATCAAGCGCCAGGACACCATCATACTGTGCTGAAACCCCGGTCAGGCTGGCCATGACATCAACCATTGGACCTTTGTCCTTTCAAGAGCAGATAAAGAAAGAGAGGTGCCCCGGCAAAGGCGGTGAGCGCGCCTGCCGGCAATTCATAAGGTGGCAGGACAAGGCGACCGAGCGTATCGGCCGACAGGAGAAGCAATGCACCGATCAGGGCCACTGAGATCAGATAGGACGCGCTACCGGGTCGCGTCAGAGGACGGGCTGCATGCGGCGCAATCAATCCGATAAAGCCGACCGCTCCCACTTGTGAGACGGCAAGTGCCGTCAAGCCGACGGAAAAAGCCAGAAACGTCAGCCTCACCGGATCGACAGACAGACCTGTCGCGAATGCCGTGTCGTCATCCAGCTGCATTTGCTGGAATGACGAAGCAGCCGCCACAAACAAAGGGAAAGCGATCAGAAGCCCGATAGCGAGTATGAAGACATCCGACCAATGGGCTGCCGCGACAGAGCCGGTCAGCCAGGTCAGGGCCTGGTTTGTCCTGTAGATGGGGCCGAGGATCATCAGCAGTGTGACCAGGGCCTTTGCAAGTGCTGCAAGCGCAATCCCATGCAGAATGATTGTCAGGCTTCCAAGCCTTGACCCCGTTGCCGCATGACGCGACAGGGTAAAAACCAGAACGGCAAAACCCGTTGCCCCAATAACGGCGGCCAAAGGCTGCCAGTGGATCGATACGGTCAGGTTGTTGGCAGTATCAGAAAAGAGCCAAAGGAAACCAACGACGCCGACAGCTGCGCCATCGGTCACGCCCAGAATGGAGGGGGATGCCATGGGATTGCGCAAGGCGCGTTGCAACAGGGCCCCCGCAAGCGCGAGCGCCACACCGGCAAGCAGCGCCAGCAGAATGCGCGGCAAGCGCAAGGTCCAGACAATGGTCATATCCATGGGTTGACCAAGACCAAGCAGGGCAAGGACAACACGCTCCGGCGCCATATGGCTTGAGCCGAGACCGGTCGCGGTGATGATCAGAGCCAGAAGGCATGCCAGCAGGATTGAAAGCACTTTCATCTGCGCCCCTCACTCGTCTTGCGCAAAAGAAAGATCAGCATGGGCGCTCCGACAAAGGCCAGAACGACACCGATTGGTGCTTCACCGGGTGCAGCGATGAACCGTGCCAGAATGTCAGCGAGGAGAGCGATGACACTGCCCGTCAATAGGGTGAAGACAATCAGCTGGACCATCGAGACGCGAGCCGTAGCAAGGCTTCTGGCCAGATGGGGCGCGACAAGGCCAAGAAACACGACAGGACCAGCCATGGCAACAGCACTGGCAGCAAGCGACGCCGCAAGGGCGAGACAAGCAAGCTTCGCCTTGACCACCGGCAGGCCGATCGATGCAGCACTGGCATCATCCAGCTTCAGCGCTTCGAGCGTCGACGAAAGCGACAGGGTGACAACCAGTCCGATAAGAAGGCTCGGTCCGCCAATCCAGGCCAGCGACAGATGACGGTCTGCAAAGCCACCCGAGAGCCAGAAGAGCAATGTCTCAAGCGCTGTCTCATTGATCAGCAGCAGAACCTGGGTGAACGAAGACAGCATGGCGGCGATCGTGACGCCGGCAAGCAGCATGATCACCGGACGACCATTGCCCTGTCTGTTGGCGATGGCAAAGACGAGGAACGCAGGCGCGAGCGCCCCTGCAAGCGCCAGCGCCGCAATGCCTGCCATATTCACCACACCGGCAAAACTGGCACCGATGACGACAGCAAGTGCCGCCCCGGCATTGATCCCGAGGAGGCCCGGCTCGGCAAGCGCATTGCGGGACACGGTCTGCATCAGAAAGCCTGCAAGTGCCAAAGCACCGCCTGCAAGCGCGGCAATTACGCTGCGCGGTAGGCGCAGGCTTTGAACAATCACCGCATCGGCTCCCGTACCGCCGGACAGACCCTGCCAGACCACCAAGGGTCCATAGGTTCTCAGACCCAGATGCAGGCTTGCCACGAGAGCGACAACCAGCAGAACGGCAGCAATCGTGATGCGCAGTCTCATCAACTCTCCCTCAGTCTGTGGCTGATTGACATTCATGATAATTCCAGTCAACAAAAGACTGGAATATTGACTGGAATAATCATGATTGGAATGATGATGCTCAAGATCACCCGACGCTTCTGCCTGCTTGCGGCTGTAACATGGACCCTGGCAAGTGGCGCAAACGCCCGGGATGTGACCGATGCAACCGGCCTCGTCACCGTCCCGGACGCACCCCAACGGATTGTCGTTCTGACAAATGAAGGAACCGAGGCCCTTCTGGCGCTGGATGTCGTTCCCGTCGGCGCCGTCAATTCCTGGCAGGGTGCTCCCTGGTGGCCCCATATCAAGACGCTGATGGGTGATGCCGCAGCGCTTGGAACGGAAAGTGCCGTCAATCTGGAAATGGTGGCAGCCCTTCAACCCGACCTGATCATCGCCAACAAGCAACGCCATGAAGAGATTTATCCGCAGCTCCAGGCGATCGCACCCGTTGTCATGTCCGAGCGGCTGCGGGGGGACTGGAAGGTCAATTTCAGGCTCTATGCCGAAGCCCTGGGTCTTTCCGAAAAAGGCGAAGCGGTCATTGCGGATTATGACGCCGATGTTGCTGCCCTTCGCCAGGATCTGGGCGATTCTCTGAAAGAAAAGGTTTCTGTCATCCGCTTCCTGCCTGGCCAGATCAGGATCTACCAGCTCGACAGTTTCTCAGGCGTCCTGTTGAAGGATCTCGGCTTCGCACGCCCCGACAACCAGAATGTCGACGATTTTGCAATCCGCACGGGCAAGGAGAGCATCCCGGACATGGACGGTGACCGGATCTTCCACTTTACCTGGGAAACCGGGGACGGCACGGGACTTCAGGCCGCCAACGATGTTCTGACCGATCCGCTCTGGCAATCGCTTTCCGCCGTCAAGGCCGGCAAGGTACATGAGGTCAATGACGGCATATGGAACACGGCCGGTGGCATCCTGGCCGCCCGGGCAATGCTCGCGGACATCAGACGGATCTATGGTCTCTAATGAAAAAGGGCTTCGGTCCTTCGACTACAGGTTTGATCCTGATCATCCTGAGTGGTTCATCCAGACACGCTCGGGACCCGGTTTCACCCGTGACGTCTGACAGCGGGAAAGCCTGCCAGGCGTCTTCAAAAAAGGCAGGCAGCACCTTTCAAAATGCGGCAAGGACCAGCTGTGGCACTTGTCCGTAAACATTAATCCGGTAAACTGGTGGATGAACAAGCCAGGGACGGCACGGCTTTCTTTTGGACAAGCCAAGGCGACATAACGTCCGGCTTCTCGCCAAGTTTAAACTCCTTAGCCGGGCGCAAGGAGGATAAATTGTCGCGCCTTCCAAATCGGTATTTCACCCAGCCGAATGATCAGAACGAACCGGCAAATGTCTGCGAAACGACGGAACTTGCTTCCAGAGCGCGAGACCTGTTCGGTCCGGAAGCTCCATCCGTGGTTGCCTTTTGCGCGCTGGACGCCTGGCTTGCCGAAGATCGTGCCTCATTCAATTCCATGGCTGCGGTGTTCAAGAGATTGCAAAACTGAACACGCATCTTCCTGAGAGTAGCGGCATTTAGTGAGACCGCCTGAATGGCGATGCGATGTGGAGACTTAATTAAACCCCGGCAATGGGACCATACTCATCCTGGCCCTTGGCAGATCTGACCAGACCAGATCAGGGCAACCGGACGCAGTGCCGATAGAGCGACAGCCGCTTCCGAGACCGCGTCTGGACCGATCTGGTGCAAGGACCGAGGAAAACTGCAGCTGTGGTGATTGTGGCAAGATGGCAGCGAATCTCGGACGGGAAGCGGCCACACCCTGTGCCGCGACAAGAAGATGCATGAAGATGTCGAAGCGTGAATGACCTGTGCCTTCAGCATTGGATCGGGCGGAAAGGGTGATCACGGTGACACGGAGCGCCAAAGCCGCCTCTTCAAAGACGAGGGCAACGATGGAGGCGCCGTCAGGTTGCCTGCTGGATCACGGGGAACCACATGTTGGAATGGCAAGCTGCCTTACCGCTTGCAGCGGATGTTACGCACACAGTCTGAATGGTCGTCATTCTCACATGTCGAGATCGAAACGCCAGTTCTCACTCCCGTCTCAAGCCCGTAACCGCAGCCACGGATGGTTCGAATGACATCCGGCCCCTTGCCGGCAAGTGCCCGGCGGATGTGTCCGATATGAATGTCGACTGTGCGCGGTTCGACTTCACAGCCGTCGGGCCAACAGGCTGCAATCAGTGCCTCCCGATCAAGGGCATGGGCCGGATCCTCAAGAAGTGCGCGCAACAGCCTGAACTCGAGAGCCGTCAGATGGATCGGTTGCCCTGCACGGGTGACACGGACAGCAGCGAGATTCATCTCTATGTCGTCAAAACGCAGAACGTCGTTCCCATGGCTCAAGCCTTGCGGCTTTTTCAACTGGCGCAGGAATTCGATCAGTCGTGACGGATTGAATGGCGTCTCCATGCGAAAATCAATCGCAATCCCTTCATCGCATGTGTCGTTTCCAACCATGGCGATGAGGCTGGCGCGCGGGAAACGAGTTTGCGCCATGGCCAGGAAGCGAGCAAGATCGGGAACCGGCCTTATCATGTCGACAAGGATCGCACGGACGTCCTGGCGTTCCGAATGAAGCCTGATGAGATCAGCGTCCTCGGTTGCGCATAACGATGTCAGATGTTCCGCCGCCAGAATGTGGCGTAACATCATGAAAAGCTGCGGGTCAGCAACACAGATGAGAACCTTCGGCATCTGCCTCCTCCATGGTCAGGGGGGTGAGAATTCTCCGCCATTGACGTCAATCACGGCGCCGTTGATGAAACCGGCCTTGCGGGACGCCAGAAATGCAATTGCATGGGCAATGTCACCGGGCTGGCCAAGCCGCCCGACGGGTATCCGGCCGATGGCAGCCTGATTGACGGGGTGATCGATGGGACCGGTCATCGGGGTCACGATACGACCCGGCGCGACCAGATTGACGGTGATGCCATGACCGGCGGTCTGGACCATCAAGGAACGCATCAGACCCGATAGAGCCGATTTTGTCGCGCAATAGGCCGTACCGGCAATCTTCGGCTGTGTTCGACCTGCAATCGATCCGACCATGATGATCCGACCGAATCCGGATGCGATCATGGGTGCACTGACCTGTCGGCAACACAGCATGACCCCGGTCAGGTTGACAGCCAGAACACGTTGCCATTGCTCAAGGTCCAGATCGATGCAATCATCTGGCCCCAGAGCCGCCTTGGGCGAAATGCCGGCACTGCAGACAAGTGTGTCGGGGGCATGCCAGCAAGCGGTAACCTCTTCGAAGAAGGTCTCCACCTGTGAGGCCAGACTGACATCAAGGGAGCGACCCATCACATTGGCAACACCATGGCGCAAAATGAGGTGTTCAAGCGCGTCGGCAACATGCTCGGTTTTCTTGCCGAAAAAGGCCACCTTGTAGCCTTTCGACAACAATGTCTCGCAGACCGACAGACCAATCCCCGAACTGCCGCCCGTGACAACAGCAACTCGGTCTTCGCCTTCACCCATCATGCAGCCTCATCCAGTTGCGCAAAGAGGGAAAGAGGGGGGTGAGCCTCGGGATCGGTCATGACCTCGATCACAAAGGGTCCGTCACTGTTGAGCGCGGTCTCGATGCCATCTGCAAGATCCTGGGGATCGACTATCCGGGCAGACGGGCATCCGCAAGCCGCGGCAAGCAATGCATGATTGACCGGGGCGAAATGGCAGGCGCTCGTGAAGCGACCGAATTTTACGGTTTCGGCATCACGCTGGAACCCGAGAATGCCATTGTTGAGAACGATGACCGTGACAGCGATCTTCAGACGGATCATGGTTTCCAGTTCCGCCCAGCTATGGGCAAACCCTCCATCGCCGACCAGAGCAACCACCGGAATGTCGGGGCGCGCCAGTTTGGCACCGATGGCAAGCGGCAGTCCCCAACCCAGCCCCGCAAGTCCGCGCGGCGTGATGAAACGCGTGCCGGCACTGACGGAACGCAGTTGACCGGTGACCCACATGGATGAATAACTCGCATCGGCAACGACCGTCAGGCATTCGTCAAGCCAGGGCTGCAGCTCGCACATGACCCTTTCGGGTCGGATGGGTTCGGCATCAGACAGGTAGGCGGGAGCCCGCGCTGCGTCAAACCGCTTCCAGCACCGCGCGATCGTCCTTTCGAGATCATCGCGAACAGCGCTACGGGTGGAAAGATCCTGCTTTTCAAGGGCTTGCACCAGAGCCTTCAAGGTTTCCGCAGCATCGCCCGGCAGTCGCAGCGCTTCGTAATTCCGTCCGATCTCGACCGGATCAATATCGATGTGAATGACCCTTGCAGAGGGGCCGATCTGACGCCAGCTATCGGTCCCATTCTGATTGGTCCGTGTGCCGATGAGGATGACCAGATCGGCCGACTGCATGAATTCAAGTGTCTGATGACCGAGGGCAGAGGGACCGGTCAAGGAGCCGAGGACCCCGAGTGACAGTGGATGATGTTCGTCAACGGCACCCTTGCCCATATTGGTTGTAAACACGGGCAGGCTGGCAATTTCCTGCAAGCGAGCAAGGTCAGCAGAGGCTTGCGAGCCATGTACGCCGCCACCCGCCAGGATGACTGGCTTGCGGGCCTTAAGGATCCAGTCTGCAGCAGCGTCAATGAGTGTATCGCAAGGCCTCACGCGATCAAGCGGGAAATGCCCGAGATTGGCCCACCTTTGTCTTGCCACCGGGCCCGCCGGCGCCCGCAAAAGATCTGCCGGCAGGAGAAGAGCAACTGGGCCGGGACGACCGGTCACCGCCGCGGTGAATGCGGCGTCGACATAATCCTCAATCCGGTCTTCTACCACGCAACGGCGAACCCATTTTGTGCAGGACTGAAACAGGCTGATATGGTCAAGCTCCTGAAAGGCGTTGCGATCAGCCTGATCACGCTCCACTTCCTGCACCAGCGCAACCACGGGAAGACTGGCTTGCAGGGCTTCACTCAGCGGCGGGACCAGCAATGTCGCTGCAGGTCCGTTTTGTGCAGCGACCACGCCCACTTTGCCGGAAAGACGCGCATAGCCGTCCGCCATGGCACCGCCCATGTTTTCCTGACGATAGGAGATCTGCCGGATGCCGCGAGCTTCCGCCGCAAGGACGACGGCCGAGGGCAGGCTCTGGGCGAACAGATACTCGACCTGATGGCGCAGGAGTGCTTCGACGATGCGATCGGCGACGGTCAGTGTTTTGGTCGTGATGTCCATGATCATGTCTCCTGTCGACGGGCAATCGGGGTTTTGAGAAAATCGTCAAACACGCTTACAACGTGATCGATGTCAGCATCGGTCATCGGTGTCGAAAGACAGGCCGCAGCACCCAGAGGCAGGCACACTCCATTTTCCCGGAAAAAACGGGTCATGGCATGCATCACCGTCAACCCGTCCTTTGTCGGGATTGCCTCAGCATAGCGCGACGGAGCGACCCAACGGGGATGAATGCGAAACAGCGAAGCTGCACCTGTGATGCTGAAGGCCAGATTGCGGTTGCCCGCGCATTGCGCCAGCTGCGATCGCAGCCTGTCGCCCATGCGCTCGAGCCGGTCAAAGGCCGATCGTGTCATGGCCTGCATGGCAACCAGCCCGGCCACCATGGACACCGGATTTGCCGAAAAGGTTCCGCCTTGCGAAACCTGGCATGGCTGACCTTCCTTGCCGAAAACGGCCATCACATCGGAGCGACCACCAATTGCACCGATGGGGAAGCCACCGCCAATGATCTTGCCCATCGTCAGCAGATCGGGAACCAGGCCATAGCGCGACGCAGCACCTTGATATGATTGACGCAGATTCAGCACTTCATCGGCAATGATCAGGATTCCATGCTGTCGCGAAAGGGAATGGATGAGATCGATGAAAGGCTTTTGCGGCTCAAGCAGACCAGCCCTGCTGGGCATGGGGTCGATCAGGATCGCCGCGAGCCGGTCTGCAAGGGTCGCAAGCTGTAGCTCAAGCCGGTCGATGTCGTTGAATTCCAGTACCAGCACATCATCGGCGATGTGGGCCGGCGCTCCACGATAAGCCGGTGCGGCAGTTGCCAACCTGTCCTTTCTGTCGTCCGAAGCGACGTTCTGGCCGATTTCGGCCCAGTCGTAAGAGCCATGATAGGCGCCGGCAAAGCGGGCAATGGCTGGACGGCCGGTATAGGCGCGTGCAGCCTTGATGGCGAACATCACGGCCTCGCTGTCCGTATTGACGAAGCGCAACTGTTCGATTGCGGGAATGCGCTCGATGAGAAGTTCGGCAAGTGCGATCTCATGAGCGGTCGGATTGGCGAAACAGGTTCCTTGCCGCAGCTGTTTGCTGACAGCCTCCATGACGGGCAGATAGGCATGGCCGTGCAAAAGCGTCGTGAAATTGTTGTTGAGATCAAGGTAACGCCGTCCGTCCAGATCGGTGATATGGGCACCCTGGCCCGACGCCATGTAGATGGGACCGGGATCCAATTCCATGGTCCCCCGGTTGATTCCCAGTGGAAAGCTCTTCCGCGCCCTGGCGTACAGGGTCCGGGATTGCAGCGGATCGTCTATCCCCGCCGCACTTGTTTGTTCCTGCAGCATCTTTCACCTCGTGTTGCCATTGGCTCTGCTTTGCAAAGACTTTGCATTTTTGTTGCAACAAAATTGAGAAAGGTCAAGTCAATATAACAAAAATCTAGGGGCGACCGGCCTGGCGCTCGGTCAGGGCCAGCCGGAGACGCCGGTAGCCGTCGCGAATGTCGCCCTCCATCGCGGCCCGCAACGCGCGTCCGTCGCCATCCAGCATGGCCTCGATGGCCATATCGTGATTGCGCACGCCGTAACGCTGTTCTGCAAAGGCCGGATAGAGCCCGTGAAAGGAAGGCCCGACGCGCAGCCACAGGGGCTCGATCATCGCCACCAGTCGGGGCATTGCGCACAGGCCGTAAAGATGGAAGTGAAATTCCTTGTTGTGCCAAAGCGCATCGCTATAGGCACCCCTGTCCAGAGCCTGATTGATAAGCAGCTGAATATCCCGAAGCTTTGCAACATCTTCAGGTCGACAGCGCTCAGCTGCCAGCTCTGCAGCCAGCCCCTCAAGCGCGAGGCGGATCATGGTGATTTCCCGCAGGTCTTCTTCGGTCAGGACGGGAATGACCACGGTTTTCGGGCCCGTGTGAACAAGGGCGCCTTCGGCAACGAGACGGTTCAATGCGTCGCGCGCCGGCGTCGAGCTCAGACCGAGCGCCTCGGCAACAGACCGGACCGTCAATTTGTCGCCTGGCCGATAGACGCCCCGGCTCAAGCGATCACGCAATTGTCCATAGGCAGCATCGCCCAGACGCGGCGCCTGCCCGCTTTGCGCGTGATCTCGCAGTTCATCCATCTTTTTCATCCTCAGCGTGTTGACTTGCGGAATTTATGATGCAACAAAAATTGCTATGTGAAGTTTTCACAAAGTTTTGTCGCACCAAATATTAGCATTTGTCGCAATCCCAGTCATCTGCCCCGTAATGTGAGGGGTGGGACCTGCGCAGAGACGTCATTTTTCAGGCAACGCCTCCCGAGCGCCTGCGCCACGACTGACAGAAACAGGAAAGGGAACTCCATGGGAGAAGCACTGGCGCTCCGCCATGTCCAGAAACGTTACGGGCAGGTCTGGGCCGTCCATGACACCTGCATCAAGATCGAGGCGGGTGAATTTGTCTCGATCGTGGGACCGTCCGGTTCCGGCAAGACCTCGCTTCTGACCATGATTGCCGGATTCAAGGCGCCGACGGCAGGCTCGATCCATGTCGGAGACGAGGACGTCACCCGCGTTGCACCCAATCATCGCAATATCGGCATCGTGTTTCAGAAATATGCCCTGTTTCCCCATATGACAGTGCGTGAGAACGTCGAATTCCCGCTTCGCATGCGGCATCTGGCCAAGGGAGGAGCGGCACGCCAGCGGGTCGACACCATGCTGGACCTCGTTCAGCTACAAGCGTTTCGCGATCGCTATCCTCATGAACTGTCTGGCGGCCAGCAGCAGCGGGTCGCCGTTGCGCGCGCCCTGGTCTTCGATCCGCCGGTCATCCTCATGGATGAACCCCTTGGCGCCCTTGACAAGAAACTGCGGGAAAACATGCAGATCGAGATCAAGCAGATCCAGGAACGGATCGGCGCCACGGTCATCTATGTCACCCATGACCAGGAAGAGGCCCTGACCATGTCGGACCGGGTCGCCGTGATGCATGGCGGTCGCCTTGAGCAGATCGGAACGCCTCGCGAACTCTACAGCCGTCCGGCCTCTGCCTTCATTGCCGACTTTGTCGGCACCATCAATTTCCTTGACGGCCATGTTGAAGACGTCAGCGGGGCAGACCTCAGGGTTGCGATCGGTCGCCACCTCATCACGCTTCAACCGGCCAATCTCGTATCGGCCCGCTACCCGTCAAGGGGAAGCCCTGTGCGGATCGGCGTCAGGCCGGAGCATCTGCGTGTGCAGTCCGGTCGTGAAGAAGGCGGCGGAAGCCTGTTGGCAACCGTGGAAACTCTCATCTTTGCCGGAGCATCACGGACCGCAATCGTCCATGTCGCGGGACTGACCGAACAGTATCTGCGTGTTGCGCTGACAGGTCAGGACGGTCCGGTGCCCCTCAGGGGGGACCGTCTGTCGCTGCAGGTCGAACCGCAATCCGTGCTTCTTTACAGCCAGTCGTGAGGTGCGGGATCATGGAACAGACATCATCGACCAAACCTTCCTTCCTTCTTGTGCACATGACGCATGCTGCAAATGCCAGCCATTACCCGCTGCTGACAGCCCTGCTCCTCGTTCTTCCGCTGGTGGCCGCCCTCATTCTCGGCTTCCTCTACCCGGTCGGAAAGCTTGTCGAATTGAGCTTTTCCAGTGGTGGCGAAAGCTATCTCAGACTGATCGGCGACCCCTTCCATCTCGGCATCCTGGCCGACACCGTGCTGACAGCAGCCTTTGTTACCCTTGCCTGCCTCATCCTCGGTTATCCCGTCGCCTATGCCATGACAAGAATGCGTGGTGTGAGCGCCGGCCTGGTTGCAGCCTGTGTCTTCGTGCCTTTGTGGACCTCGATCCTGGTTCGCTCCTATGCGTGGATCCTGCTTCTGCAGCGCAACGGACCGGTCAACGACCTCCTGCAGGCCATTAACATTATTCATGGGCCGCTCAAGCTTCTCTACACCCATGGTGCCGTCGTGCTGGGCATGATCCATGTCCTCCTGCCCTTTGCTATCCTGCCGATCTTCTCGACCTTGCGGTCGCTCTCGCCCGATTACGGTCGAGCGGCGGCCAATCTCGGCGCCAGTCCGCTGCGCATTTTCGTTCATGTGACACTGCCGCTCAGCCTTCCCGGCGTCTTTGCCGGCGGCCTCCTCTGCTTCGTCCTTGCACTCGGCTTTTACATCACGCCAGCCCTGCTCGGTGGCCCGGGCTCGATGCTGATGGCGACCCTGATCGGCCAGCAGACAACAGTCCTTCTAGACTGGCCATTTGCTGCCGCCCTGTCGAGCGTCCTTCTCGCGGTGACGCTCCTGATCGTCATCATCTTCCGCAAGGGGCTTTCACTCAACAAGGGGTTCCACAGTGTTCGTTGACAGAAACATCTCGATCGGAAAAGCGGTTCGGCGCGGCAATATCCACGGATTGCGAAACCGCCACCCTGGCGCAGTTGCCGGGCTCGGCGGCTTGCTTTCCTGCTTGGCACTCGGTCTCATCCTGTTCTTCCTGATCCTGCCGACGCTGATGATCATTCCCATGTCGCTGAGCGCGACCAATCATCTTCAGTTTCCGCCGAACGGACTGACACTGGACTGGTATATCGCCTTCTTCAACGACCCCGACTGGATGGCGGCCACCTCGTTCAGCCTGAAGATCGCCTGCGCCACGTCCGTCTGCGCCACCATCATCGGGACAATGGCTGCCCTGGCCATCGAGCGCGGCGAAATGCCATTCAAGGGTCTGCTGAATGCCCTGTCGCTTGCGCCCTTGATTGTCCCGCATATCGTTCTGGGCGTTGCGCTCTATCTCGTCTTCTCGCCGCTCAGGCTTACGGGAACACTGACCGGATTTCTGCTGGCCCATACGGTTCTTGCCGTCCCCTTCGTCATCATCACCGTCACAGCATCCCTGAAACGCATGGATCCCGCCCTAGAGCTGGCCGGGCTCAATTGCGGGGCAAACCGGGCACAATGCTTTTTCCATGTGACCTTGCCAGCGATCGCCCCGGGCGTTGCCTCAGGTGCGGTCTTCGCCTTCCTCTCATCCTTTGACGAGGCAACCGTTGCCTTCTTCATCTCCGATATCGGCGGCAAGTCGATTGCCCGAAAAATGTTCGAAGACATTGATTTCAACCTCACGCCGGTCATTGCAGCCGCCTCCAGCGTGACCGTGATCGCCTCTCTCATGCTCATCGGCTTCGCACATCTCATATCGCAAGCCGCCTCTTCCAGAACACAAACAGGAGTGGAACAAGAATGAAGAAAACAGCAATCATGCAGCTTGCCGGCCTGATCACATCGGTCGGCCTCGTCACGCTTCAGACAGAAGCACGGGCACAGGATCAAGTCATCATCGCCTCGACGGGTGGCGCCTATGATCGTGCATTGAAGGAAGCCTGGTTCGATCCCTTTACGGAAGCTACCGGTATTGCCGTCACAATCATCTCGGCAACCAATGCCGAAATGCGCGCCAAGGCCGCCGCCATGGTCAAGGCAGGCAATGTCACCTGGGATCTTTATCTGGAGGGTGAAATCCAGTCAGCCTCCGAGGCCCACAAACAGGTCACCGAGGATTTGAGCGCTTTTTGCGAACGGTTTTCCAGCCGCAAGGATCTGGCCGGCAATGCCTGCACATCCGGCGGCGCCCTGCTGCAGTCCACCGCAACGCTTCTCGCCTATCGGGTATCGGAGAACATGACCGTTGAACCGCAGGGCTGGGCCGACATGTGGGAGACAGATCAGTTTCCCGGCGGGCGAGCCTTCCCCAATTTCGACGATCCCTGGCGTGTCCTGGCGGCCGCCCTTCTGGCGGACGGCGTCGCGAGAGATGAGCTTTTCCCCCTTGATGTAGACCGGGCCCTCGCCAAGCTTGACCAGATCCGTGACAGCGTCACCGTCTGGTGGAAAACCGGTGATCAGAGCGTGCAAGGCTTTCGCAGCGGGGAATATGATCTCGGCCAGATATGGCTGACCCGTGCGCGCGCCATGAAAAACGAGGGATTGCCGATTGCCTGGTCGTACCGTCAGGCCTTTCTCGTCGGCGACCGCGTGGCACTCCTCAAGGGTGCCCCCAATCGCGAGGCTGCGCTGAAGCTGATTGCCTTCTGGCTGGAAAACCCGTCCGTTCAGGCAAGGGCCTGTGATGTCCTGTCCTGCACACCTCCGAGCACTGACGCCATCGCTCTGATGTCGGAAGAAACTCGCAGTTCCATGCCAACGGCCGAAGAGGTTCGAAGCACGATCATCATCCCGGATGCCGACTGGATCAATGCCAATGCAGCGATGCTCCTTCAGCGCTGGAACACATGGGTCCAGTAACAGCGAGCCGGAACGCCCAGACCGGCTAAGCCGGATGCCGGTGTGCTGTACTTTACAAGAAGCGCCCACCGGCATCCGGAGCGAAACCGAGGACAGGGAGGCAATTGCATGCAACGGCAGTTGATCATCTATTCCAGTGACCCCGATTTTTACATGCTGATGAGCCATATCCTCGCAACGGCAGGATATGGATCTTCACCCGCAACTGACCTGCAAGGCATCCTCGATCTGATCGGCAACCAGGTGCTTGCCATTCTTCTCGATACGAGCGACGAATTGGAGGACCTGATCGAACTCTGCCATGCGCTGCGTCGAAGCGAGCCCTCGGCCCGGCAAAACATCATTGCCCTGATCAGAGCCCGTCATGAGGAAAGCTATTTCGACTTCGTCAAGGCCGGCGTCACGGAGTGCTTCATGCGTCCCATCTCGCCTGAACGGCTGCTGGCCTATCTCGCGGACCTCAGTCTGGAAGCGGAAAGCAGATCGGAACCATCGGCGGCCGCTCCGACGAAATTGAGGTTGGCTGATCTTTCGATTGATGAGCAAAGGCGTCTGATCACGGGTCCTCTTGCCAGCGCCAGCTTGAGCCCGATTGAGTTTCGCCTCTTCATGGGCCTTATGTCTTGTTCGGGACAGGTGGTGACACGACAGGACCTTGTCAGTCAGGTCTGGCCTGGCCGCCGGCATGTCAGTCAACGCAGCGTCGATGTACATATTACAAAGCTGCGCCGCTGCGTCGCGCGAACCAGCAATCTCCTGCAAATCCGCACGATCCGCTCGAGCGGCTACGCACTGGATGTATTGGAGCCAGGAGACTGAACAGAAGACGGTCGATCCCTTACACAATCTTCAGATTGTCTTCGTGGAAGCGGGCGTGAAAACGTGGTGGACTTCTCGCAATGGTCGCGATGGAGTTTGCCATGACAACGACAAATCAGCCGTCCACATCGCCGCACGTCGTCAGCGAGCGGGAGCCATCATCGACACGATACCGCAATACCGCCACCATGATTGCGGAGGCCGGACCGAGTTTCGTGGCTGCCGGCTATCACGGCATCATGGCCCTTTATGCGCGGCCAATGGCAGGTCGCCAGGTGCATCTTGTCTCGGAAAACCGGGATATCGTCGATTTCGTCCGATGCTCCTATCTCGGCCTCGACAATCACGAAATCGTCGTTGCGGCTGCAGAACAGGAACTTCACAATGCGGGCACCCTGCACTGGTCTTGTGCCAGGACTCGCCTGAATTTTTCCATCCTTGGCGATCTCGAAGACAATCTTTCGGATCTGTTTCAAGCAAGAGTGCTGACATTCACCACAGTGCTTGCCGCCAATATGAGCGCGCTGCCTCTTCTGGCGTCCGGGCATCTCACCAATGGTCAAAAGCCTCTGGTGGTCTTTGATCGGCTGGCCCATGCCACGCTTGCCTATCACAAGGCCGTCCTTGCTGCCGAGACAGAGATTGCCACTATCCCTCACAATGACATGGATGCCCTCGAAGCGCTTTGCCGCAGCCACGCCTGCGTCGCCTATGTCTGTGATGGCGTCTATTCCATGGGCGGCCATGCACCGCTTTTAAACCTTGCCGATCTCCAGCAACGCTATGGTCTCTTTCTCTATGTCGACGACGCCCATGGCATCTCGATCCTCGGGAACCAAGGCTCGGGCTTTGCCAGATCGGTCTTCTCCGATCTCGGCGACCGGACGATCATCGCTGCCTCTCTCGGCAAGGGATTTGGCGCCTCCGGCGGCATCCTGATGCTCGGGACAGCAGCGCAAGAACTCCTCTTCAGGCGGTTTGCGATTGCCCATGCCTTTTCGGCGTCCCTCAACACTGCTGCAATCGGGGCGGCCAGGGGATCGGCTGTCATCCATCGGATGCCGGCCCTGCGGCGCCTCCAGATGACCTTGCGAGAGAACCTTGCACTGCTCGATCGATTGCTGCCTACACGTAATGCCGATGACGTTCTGCCGATCCGCACGATCCCGATCGGTGACGAATTGCAATCCGTTGCGATTGCGAGACAATTGCTGACCCTTGGCTTCTATACATCCGCCATCTTCTTTCCGACGGTGGCTCGCGGTGCAGCCGGGCTGCGTATCTGCGTGACAGCCTCCCACACGGAGCAGCAGATACGCGAGTTGTGTCAAGCAATCGCCAGAACCCTCGAAGAGCTTCGCGAGGGATACCGATGACAGTTGCGGAATGTTATCAGCGAAGGCCTGTCACGCGTTCATGCAAGACCGTCCATTTGTTTGCGAGACTGATCGATCGCATCACGCTCGTCAAAGATCCGGACATCTTGTTCAAGGGTGTTGCAGAGCTTGCCCATGAGGCCGGCTTCAACCATGTGATCTACGCCGATCGTCACTGCGGTCGCATCAACCTCGTTTCGACCGCACCTGACACATGGACCTTCGCCTATCATCAAAAGGGATCTTTTGATCCGCTGTTGACCTTGGCGAGATCGAGAAAGCGAGCCTTCTTCTGGGACCTGCCGCTTTTGCAGAAATTTGCCAAGCCGGAGGCGGCAGCGTTGATTGAAGCGGCAGTACAGCATCGGATGCATTATGGACTGAGCGTTCCCGTACAGACCGGCTTCGGACATCTGGCGCTCTTGACCTTCACGGCTCGCACTGCGGAGCCGCTCGATATGCAAGCTGACGATGTCCTCGCAGCAACGGCCGGCGCCATGCTGCACCTGACGCTTCAAGGGGTGCAGCGTCAGTTTCCCGGCAGTGCATCCAGAACACTCTCTCCCAGGCAGGCCGCCTGCCTGCGATGGGCTGCGGAAGGCAAGGCCATGGGTGCAATCGCCATCCTTGAAGACATAAGCTACTGGACCGTGGTGTTCCATCTGAACGCGGCAAGGGACGCTCTGAATGCCGTCAACATCTCCCATGCCATCGCCCTTGCCATCAGAAAGGGATTGATCTGAATATCGGCTGACCGGTTCGCCCGCGAAGAAGCGCGATTACGGCCTAACTACGCGGGACCAGTGGGGATCTGGGCGGGGTGATTGCCATAAAATCTGCGAGTAGACGGGGCCGAGACTTTATCCTATCGGTGACAGCATGAAATCCAGTCTCGAACACCTGCCGGAAAAGAAACAGCGCGAACTGGCGCGCGTGGTCGAAATCCTTCAGGAAGAATTTGCCGACGCCTTGTCTTATGCGTCCGCGGATTTCAAAAAGCGCGGACGGATCCTGAAAATCATCCTCTTCGGCTCCTATGCCCGTGGAACATGGGTCGATGAACCCCACACGATGAAGGGCTATAGGTCCGACTACGATATTCTTGTGATCGTCAACACCGCCAAGCTTGCAGACAGGCAGTACTGGGACAAGGCCGAAGACCGGCTTCTGTGGGACCCCGGTGTCAAGACGCCGGTCGGGCTGATTGTTCACGGCCTGCGAGAGGTCAACCGTGCATTGAAGCTGGGGCAGTATTTCTTCGAGGACATTCGCCGTGAAGGCATTGTCCTGCATGAAATCGATGATGAGCCTTTGGTTGAACCGAAAAACTTGACGGTAGCCGAGGCGTTGGAGGCGAGTTCAACTCACTTCCGGCACAATTCCGAAGCGGCTTTCGAATTCCTTAAACTTGCAGAAATGGCAGTGCGCGAGGGCTGGCTTAATCGCGCTGCCTTTCTGTTGCATCAAGCCGTTGAACGAGCTTACTCTTGTGTACTTCTGACAGTTTCCAATTACGGACCACCGAGCCACAATATCAAGTTTCTCCGTGGCTTGGCTGAGGACCTTGATCGTCGCCTGATCGACGTTTGGCCGCGAGATCAACACCGCTATGGCGCATGGTACAACATTCTCAACGAAGCCTATGTCAAAGCCCGCTATTCGGAGCATTTTGACATCAGCCCGGAAGCGCTGGGTTGGCTGCTTCAGCAGGCTCAGCAACTATTGGAGGTGGTCAACGTTGTTAGTTGTGAACACATTTCACGGCTTGAAGCGGAAACAGACGATGGGAGGGCAACATGAACGGGCGCATCGAATGGCCACAGAGTTGGACGGTGGGACTCTTCACCAGGTGGCCAAGCGCTACCAGCGTTTTCAGGCACTTGGCTAAGTTACTATACCAAAAGGCAGAGTAGCGCTACACGAACGTGTACACCAAGGTGTACCGCGCACGATACCGACCCACTCTCACCCAGGTAAAAATACGGAAGAAGAAAAGGCCGGAAACATCCGGATATGGCATTCCAGCAGCATTCAACACGCCTTGGCCGCTGGATGGGGCTGATACTGCGGCACGTCTCCTTGATCTGCCGATTGTTTATGTTTACCAACCGACTGACGTAGCCACTGGCCCTGGCTTTTTTAGAAAGCGAGGCAACTTCTTGCTTGGATATGTTTGGGAAGCCTTACAAAAGAGGCTGGCGCTCGCAATCCAAGCAACCAGCAATAGTGTGTAATTGATCGGTCAAAATTTTGAATTGCAGATATGTTCAGTTGACAGAAATCCACCAAGACGGTTTCAGAAACTGGAACGTCACTGGCAGAGACATCGCCGTGCAGAGTCATCATGGTTAGGGCGCAAGAATGAGCGTCATCCTCGTCGTTGGTGGTGCCGGCTACATCGGCTCCCACACCTGCCTGGCACTTGCTGAGCGTGGCTATTTGCCAGTCGTCTATGACAATTTCACGTCAGGCCATCCGGAATTCGTCAAATGGGGTCCTGCCGAACAGGGCGACATTAGGGATAGGGCGCGACTTGCAGAAGTGCTCAGAAACTACCAGCCAAAGGCAGTCCTGCATTTTGCAGGATTGATCGAGGTCGGCCAGTCCTTTCGGGAGCCAGAGCACTTCTATGATGTCAACGTATCGGGCACACTCAGTTTGCTCCAGGCGCTTAGCGAAGCCAATATCAAGAATTTCGTGTTCTCATCAACCTGCGCAACTTATGGCGACCCGGAGTATCTGCCGCTCGACGAAAAACACAACCAGAAGCCCGTCAACCCCTATGGTCGCACCAAGTATATCGTTGAGCAGGCGCTAAGCGACCTGAGCTCCTGCGGTCGCATGCGCTCGGTGGTGCTGCGGTATTTTAACGCCGCTGGCGCCGATTCCGAAAGTCGTGTTGGTGAGAGGCATATGCCGGAAACACATGCCATACCACTCGCAATCGAGACGGCGCTTGGCCGGCGCGAATTCTTTTCAGTTTTCGGTGACGACTACGATACCCGCGATGGAACCTGCGTTAGAGACTATGTCCATGTCAACGATCTGGCAGATGCTCATGTCCGAGCTGTTGAATACCTGCTTAATGGCGGCGACACCATCGCGGTGAACCTTGGCACAGGGAATGGAACAACAGTCAAAGAATTGATATCAGCGATCGAGAAGATATCGGGTCGTTCAATGAACATTAAGCACGCAAAACGCCGACCTGGCGATCCTCCGAGCCTTGTTGCTAGCAACAGGCTGGCGTATGAGGTGTTAGGCTGGGAACCGAAGCTTGATATAGATGACATCATCCGCTCGGCCTGGAAGTGGCATTCTTCTTTCAACGGGCACTTGCGCTAAAGATGCTGCCGTGAATGCCAAGTGCAATTCCGTCAGACGGAATTCCAATCAGAATGAAGTGTGCAGTTGTACATCCAGCGTCATGCCTGGTTGCTGTTGTGCGGGCAATCAGATTCGAAAATCGTCATGCAATTTCTGGAGATGGGCAGTTGCCCGACAGTTGCCTAAATGCTAGCGAACTGACCGCTAACCTCAGCGTTTACCCCTTCAGAGGTTGGAGAGCGCAATGAACGCGTGCTTTGCATGGGCTTCACCCGATTTGCTTGGAAGGCGGTTTTGATTTGATCCCTGCTGACATTTGTTTCTTGGCATGTCTGATTGCTACCCGGGCCGGTTCCGACAAGCGCCTTCCGCAGTTGCAACAGGACATGCCGTGACCTCTAACCGCATCTCTATCATTGCACCGACCTATAACGAGGTCGCCAACATTGTGCCTTTCGCCGAACGGGTAAAGGCGTCGCTCGCCGACTTTGACTGGGAATTGCTGTTTGTCGATGACAATTCCGCCGACGGCACGGCGCGCAAAGCGTTCGAATATGGGATCACCGAACCGCGAGTACGGCCCATCATTCGTTTCGTTGATAGAGGCCTCGCCAAGTCGAGCATCCAGGGCATGCTCTCGGCAAAGGGAGACCTGCTTTGCGTCATGGACGCAGATGGACAGCACGATCCGGCAGTGCTGATCGAAATGGTCGAACGCATGGAACGCGATGGTCTCGACATCGTCAGTGCCGCACGCCGCCTCGAAGATGACCACGCTCTGGAAGGACTATCGCCGATTCGCCGAAAACTCTCGCAGATCGGCAATGCACTGAGCAGCTTCGTTATCGGACGGAAACTCGCAGACCCCCTGACGGGCTTCTTCCTGATCCGCCGGGACCGCTTCCTTAAGCTTGCGCCTGATCTCGGAGATCCCGGCTTCAAGCTGCTGCTCGACATCCTCTACACGGACAAGACACTGCGTCACGGAGAAGTTTTCTTCGATTTCGGAACCCGCCTCCACGGCAGTTCCAAGCTGGACAGCTATGTACTGTGGAAGTTCGCGACCTTCCTGATGAGCAAGATGACGAGAGGCATCGTGCCAGCGAAACTCATTTCCTTCGTTTTTGTTGGTGGATCCGGGGTTTTCGTGCATTTCGCCGTTCTCTACTCGGTGCTGGCGGTCTCGGCTTCCTTCGCCGTTTCCCAGACGATTGCGACCCTGATTGCGACGACGAGCAATTTCCTGCTTAACAACCTGCTGACATTCCAGGACAGGCGACTGCACGGGGTACGGCTATTGTCGGGTTACTTTAAATTTCTTGCAGTCTCGGCTGTTGGCATCGTTGCCAATGTATCCGCCGCCACCCTTGCCTACGAAAACCTGATCCATGTCGTCTTCATCGCAACGCTGGCCGGTATCGCCATCGACACCGTCTGGAAATTTGTCATCGCCAACAGGTTCATCTGGAAGTGAGCATGAAAGCCGGTCATAGCCCAATGCCTTCGCGGACGGTCATGAATGCCGTCTGGTTGTTTTTGCTGGGCGCCATCTGCCTCCAGATCCTCGTCCAGCTCGTTCATGTGTCCATGTTCTTCGATGGCGGCATCTACGCGACCCTCGCTCGCAACCTGGCAGAGGGGCGCGGTTCTATGTGGGCTCCGTACCTTTCAGACACTTTGTTTCCGACCTTCGCCGAACATCCTCCGCTGATGTTCTGGCTGCAGGCGATCGGATTTCAGCTGTTCGGCGACAGCATCGCAGTGGAAAAGGGCTTCTCATTTCTGACCTTCATCCTCTGCGCTCTGTTGCTGTTTCAGATCTGGAAGCGGCTGAACAAGGACGACGTCCTCGTGCAGGCAGGATTCCCATTCGCCCTGATGCTTGCCCTCATCGCTGGCCGGGTGAATTGGGGTTTTGCCAACGGCCTGTTGGACAACCTGCTCGCCGTCTTCACTTTGACAGCCGTGCTTCTGCTGGTTGTCGCCTATGATCGGCCGGCACCGATTGCCTCTGTGCGGCGTCTCGCTCTGGTTTCAGCTGCTGGTCTCGCGATCTGCATGTCGCTCATGACCAAGGGACCAGTCGGCCTGTTTCCGCTGGCAGTCCCTGCAATCGACTGGTTGGTGTTTCGGCGGCAGTCCTTTCTGGCGATGGTAATCGACAGTCTTGTCATCGCTCTAGTGATTGGACTGTTTCTCGGCCTGCTTTACGCATTCGATCCATCACGCGAAGCCCTTGGCCGATACGTTTCCGCGCAACTCGTATCGAGCCTGAGTGGCGCTCGTGGGCATTATGGCGGGGGCCTTTACGTCTTCCGCAAGATCCTTGGTGTCAATGGATACTCGCTGGCAATCCTGGCGGCTGCAGCTTTCGCGGCTTGGCGCTGGAAGCTTGGCAAAAATGCCCCCGAGAAGACCAGGACGCGTCTGAAGCGTGCTGCATTCTTGATCCTGGTGGGAATGTCGGCCTCGCTGCCCATCGGGCTCAGCCCGCGTGTCGCAAACTTCTATTTCAACACGTCGCTTCTTCTTTACTCGGCAGGTTTTGCAATCCTGGTTGCGCCGGTCTTTATGGACGGACTTTCTCGCCTGAGAGAACACCAGAGTAAGTTTCTCGGGTTTGGCTCGCTGCTGTTCTTTGTCGCTTCAATTTTGCTTGTGGTCGCGAATATCGGTCGCCCAGGCGCAGACGCGCGAACGATCGAGCAGGCCGCACTGATCGAGGAGTTCGTGTGCTCTGATGAAACCAACTGCAGGCCTTTGATAAGCGCATGCCAGAATGCCTGGCAGGACTGGGCGCTGCACACCTACATGCAACGCTTCTATAAGATCAGCATTGCCAAGCAAGCTGACGTCGACGCCGACTTTGTGATTGCCGATGAAACTTGCAGCAGTCTTCCCGGGCACAAAGACACCGGCATTGACATCTCCCCTTACCTCCTGCTCGAAAGAGGATGAGGATATGGTGCAAGGACATGAAAACATGAATGTCGCAATTTTTGCGATCAATCTGGATCGATCGGCCGACCGTTGGGAAATCCTGGCGGATCGCGCCAGCGCACTAGGCTTGTCCCTCACCCGCGTCTCGGCGGTCGACGGCAAGTTGACTCCGGAAGCAGAGCGGGAGGCAGTCGACGATGCCGCATTCCGCCGTAACACGGGTCGCCTGATGCTCGCCGGCGAGTATGGCTGCTACAGGAGCCATGTTAAGGCGCTCAACGCATTCCTCACAACGACCAACGATATCGCCCTTATCATTGAAGACGATGTAGAACTAAGTGCGGATCTCAAGGATCGGGTGCAAGCCGCGTTCGACGCGGTTCCGGATGCAGACGTGATCAAGTTCTTCAATCACCGAGTCGTCGGCTTCCTGAAGACCAACACATCAAGCCGAGGTGACGAGATCGGTCGCGCCATTCACGGCCCCCTCGGTTCATCGGCCTGTTATGCTGTTTCCCGGCGAGGAGCAGCGCTCTTGATCGAACACCTGACGGTCATGCGCTACCCTTGGGACGCAGCCCTCGAGCGGGGCTGGGACCATAGTGGGCTTGTCTACACAACGCGGAAGAACGTGGCGAATATAGCGCGCGGTGGCACGACGATTGCAACACGCGACATCTACCGGTCCGTTAAGTTCCCAAAATGGAAACGTCTCGGGACCTATGCACGCAGGTTGCGAGATGACTTTGTAAGAATGGCCTATGCACTTCGCGCTTGAGCAAACGGGGCATGACATTTCGACCCGGCACCACAGCTGACCCTCTCATCCTCGAGCCCTGAGATATCTGGAACGGGACCATGAAGACCCATATCGATCGCCTGTGGAATTTCTCAGACTTCCTGTTTCTCACAGGGCTTGCCGTCGCATTGTTTCTCGGCAGCAAGGTGACGCCTCTTCTCGTCGTTGCGGGCGTCTTGCCCATCCCTTTCTTGCTGCATGCGCTCAAGAACAGACACTATCACGTGTCGATCTGGACGCTGCTGGCCCCCTTCGGCATCTACTTCGCATACAGCCTTTTCACCCTTTTCTTCTTCACCGGACTTGGGGCTTCAGATCCCCGCCCGGTCAATCCAAGCCTTGAATCCTATTCTGTGGCGATCGCGATGCTTGTCGTTGGCTTGCTACGAAGCCTGCAGATCCGAAATCTGGCCTCTGTATTCCGCAGACTGATGCCCTGGCTGCTCGTCGCCTGCTTCGCCGTCTTGTCCTATATGATGTTTGCCGGGATCAGGGATGCCTGCCGTGTGCGGGGCCTCGCTCCCTGGCCCTTCATACCTGCACTGTTGTTCTCAACATTGACATTTATCTGTCTGGTCGGATGGGAAAGGCTGGCCGAGCGCGAGCGCTGGCTTCGCGTCGGCTTGCTTGCGCTCAGCATCGTAGTCTCCACGACCTATACCGGTTCCCGCGGTGTGGCCGTGGCCCAAGTCGGAGTTTTCGGACTGCTACTACTCATAAGCTTCCTACCATCCTTCGCTAAGAGCATGCCCCGGTGGCATCATCTGATGTCGGCGACAATCGCTGGGGCGGCGATTTCGGTTGCGATCGGTCTGGCAACCGATTGCGGACCAGCCAGCCGCTTCTCATCGACATTCGAGACCTTGGGGAGGTTAACCGCGCAGCTTAACCCAACTGAAGATCAAACCGCCCCCGCGAAACAGCCGGCACCGGCACAGGAAGCGGTACAGATTCCCGATAGCTCCGCGCAAGCAGCGGCAAAGCAACCCGAGCCAAGCCAGTCGACAGAAGTCACAAATGACGATGCGATCGGACTTCGGCTCGCCATGTGGGAGACGTCGCTCACCGCAATCCAGGAGAGCCCCATCTTTGGTCATGGCTCACTCTATCTTCAGAAGCTAATCCACGCGACCTATGGCTTCGAGCACAATCACAATCAGTACCTCACCTGGCTCGTAACCGGTGGATTGCTCCAGCTTTCGCTCGGCCTGATCTTCCTTGCGATCCCCTGGTTTGTGTCCAAGGGTCTATCGACTGCTGACAGACTACTCCTGACAACAGGAGTATCGCTCTTCTGGGGTATTGCGATGATGTTCGATTCATTCCTGAACTTGAAATTCTACACGCATTATTTCTGCCTGCTCTGCGGTGTACTCTATGCCCTGTCGAACAGCATGCAGGAAAGAGCCCCGACATGACCGGCCCGCTTTACTTCGATCTGACCGAAGCGCAGCTCTCCACATCCGGAAAGCGCACGCAGTATTACGGGATTGCGCGAACCGTCCACGAAATCGGCAGAGAAGCAGCCCTGCTCAGCGAAGGCATCCGCTTCGTTGTCTTCTCCTTTGGCATGCAGGAATTCTACGAGGTTACCTGGCACAAGCGACAAGACGGGACCGTCGAGTTCGATCTGCCGAAGGATGTCGGCCAGAAATGGGTGAGGTCGTATTTCGGAAAGAACCCCATCCTGCCGCTCATCTTCTGGCTTTTGAACCGAACGACGCCAAAGAAAAACAGGGACAACTGGCTTAAACACGCAGGACATCTGAAGCCCGTTGCAATCGAAAGCGGCACCTTCTTCTCCGCAGCACGGCCGAAACTGATCGTCGACATGGTCAGGGTACTCCGCGGTCGGGGATCAAGAGCGACCATCGTGCCCTTGCTCCACGATTTCATGCCACTGCATGACAGGGCGACAAAGCGCTTCCGCAAACTCGACCGCAACTTCCTGGCAGATAACCGATACCTGATCGAGCATGCTGGCCGGATCCTCACGAATTCGAATTTCACCGCGAAAGAGCTCCAAAGCTTTGTCGAAAAGGGCATGCTTCCCGAGCCGCGCGGACCGGTCGATGTGGTGCAACTCGTCCACCATTGTCCAGAAGGCACTGAAGCGTCGGAGATCTCAGCGCCATCGCAGCCATACCTTCTGACGGTAGCCCTTAATCTCGGGCGAAAGAACATCGAAGTCGTCCTGGAGGCCCTGCGACAAATGCATGCTGACGGCAGGCCTGTACCGCAGCTGGTGATCGCCGGCTCGCACAGAAAGCGCCTGCGTCGCTATGCATCGAGGCCCGTCTTTCGTGGCATTCAGGACAAGATTATCTTCATCGACAATCCCAACCAGACCGATCTCGTCAAGCTCTACACGGGCGCTCTCGCTCTGGTTATGCCCAGCAAACTAGAGGGATGGGGCCTGCCTGCCGGTGAGGCGCTCTGGTGCGGCACACCAGTGATTTGCTCGACAGCGGAAGCGTTGCGAGAAGTCTGCGGGGACCTGGCGCTTTACTTCGAGCCTGATGATGCAACTCATCTGCGTGAGTATGTTTACCGTCTATTGACGAATAAAGAGTTCAGCCTCGATTTGCGCCGAAGGATCGACCTCGCCAAACCTAACCTAAGGACATGGCAAATAGTGGCTGGGGACACCTTACGAACGATCGCCTGATTCGCCCCGCCGACAAGGACAGATAGACAATAACTGTAGGCAACACCGCCATCCGCAACTGTAGCTATCCATTCGGATTGCAAAACGTCACTGGCGGCAGACCAGCAATTGGATTATTGAGCCAAGCCTCGTGTTCAGATCAACGGATGCATTATGAGTATGAAGCGACTTTTCGACGCTGCAGTCGCCGCCGTGACTCTCGTCTTGTTTTGCGTACCGATGGCTTTGATTGCGTTTACGGTCAGGATAACGTCTCCCGGCCCTGCCCTTTACTGGTCCAAAAGAGTGGGGCAGGGAAACCAACTGTTCTTGATGCCAAAGTTTCGCACGATGCGTACAGATACCCCGGTCGTTGCCACCCATCTGCTGGGCGATGCCGCACGTCATCTCACTCCGATTGGCGGTTTCTTGCGCAAATCGAGCCTGGATGAGCTCCCGCAGCTCTGGTCCATCCTAGTAGGCGATATGAGTCTGGTCGGTCCCCGACCTGCGTTGTTCAACCAGGACGACCTGATCACCGCGCGCACAAAAGAAGGGGTGCATCAGCTGAGACCCGGATTAACGGGCTGGGCCCAGGTCAACGGTCGAGACGAACTCGAGATACCCATCAAAGTGGCCTTTGATGTAGAGTACCAACTGCGCCAGAGCTTCCTGTTCGACTTGCGGATTCTGATGCTGACCGTCATTAAGGTCATCCGAGCCAAGGGGGTGGCACACTAATGCGCCATCCAGCCCGAAAGCACACAGCGCCATAAGCAAAATCAAGCTGGTCGACAGAGTGATCGTCAGAACAATTCGCGAGACGGTTATCCGCACCCCGCGCCGCTGGAAACGGGCGCTGATGATCCTCATGGATTGCATTTCTCTGCTGGTCGCTCTTTGGGCCGCATATGCGCTCCGTTTGTCTGATTGGTTACCAGCCATCACATCGGAGCGCCTGACGCTGGCGGCAGTCGCGCCACTCGTCGCGATCCCCGTCTTCATTCGCCTTGGCCTCTACAGATCTGTCATTCGCTATCTCCCGGAGGCCGCCGTCTGGACCATAATCCAGGCCATGATGATCGCGACGGTCAGTTGGATCATCATTATCTTTTTGATGGAAATGGCAGGCCAGGGCATTGTTCCCCGATCGGTCCCGTTCCTCTACTTCCTGATCGGCACACTGCTTGTTGGCTCTTCCCGTTTTGTCGCCAAATGGATCCTGAACATGGGTACAGGCATGCGACGCAACGAGGAGCCTATCTTTATCTATGGAGCCGGCCCAACCGCAGCGCAGCTGGCACGAGCGTTGCGGGGTCATGGAAACCGATATGTCATGGGCCTTATTGACGACGATCCTGCGAATCATGGGCGTGATATCGCGGGCTACAGGGTCTTTCCGCCCCAACAGCTGCCAAGCCTTGTTGAACGGTACGGAATTCGCGAAATCGTTCTCAGCATGTCGTCCATCCCCGCAGAAAGCCGGCAAGCAGTCATCGGGCGAGTTGCCGGACTTGGTGTTAAGGTACGGAGTGTCCCCGACATCTCTGACATCGTCGACGGACGATACATCGTAAATCAGATCAGAGAGATCGAGATCGATGAGCTTCTCGGGCGATCATTTGTCCCGCCGGACAAAGCTCTTCTGGCTCAGGCGTTGACCGGAAAGACCGTGTTGGTGACGGGCGCCGGTGGGTCCATCGGCTCCCAACTTTGTCGCCTCATCGCATCCTGGAAGCCATCGAAGCTGATCCTGCTCGAGTCGAGTGAATTCGCGCGCTATCGCATAGAACAAGAGCTGTTGAGCGGAACTAAAACACCTATCACTCCAGTCTTGGGCTCCGTGACCGATGCGCAACTTGTGCATAGAACGCTGCGTGATCACGGCGTCGAAGTCGTTTACCACGCAGCAGCCCACAAACATGTGCCACTAGTCGAGGCGAATGTTCTGGAAGGCATACGCAACAACATATTCGGCACTTTGACCATTGCGAAAGCGGCGGCTGAACAGAACGTATCAAGCTTTGTGCTGATCTCGTCCGACAAGGCTGTTCGCCCGACCAATGTCATGGGTGCCACGAAACGCTGGGCTGAGTTGATCGTTCGTCAGATCGCGGTCGACGCAAGGAAAAGTGGAAGACAACAGACTTTCTGCGCCGTTCGTTTTGGTAATGTGATCGGGTCCAACGGTTCGGTTGTGCCACTGTTCAAGGAACAAATCGCAAAAGGCGGCCCTGTTACGGTAACCGATCCGGAAATGACGCGGTACTTCATGTCCATTCCTGAGGCAGCGGAACTGATCGTTCAGGCCGGCGCTTTGTCAGAAGGTGGCGACGTGTTCCTCCTCGACATGGGCGAACCAGTCCGCATACGCGAACTCGCGGAAAACATGATCCGACTTGCGGGTTTCTCTGTCAAAGACGACAAGATAACCGATGGAGGAATTGCGATTGAGTATGTCGGCATAAGGCCAGGAGAGAAGCTCTTCGAGGAGTTGTTTTACGACAGCCAAAACGCTCAGCCCACGCGCCATCCCAAAATTCAGAGGGCAAATTCCTCAGCTATCGTCAGCTACGAGATATTCTCAGCGTTGAACAAAC